>NZ_JBIVHB010000007.1:0-320410 GCF_044748965.1 Cupriavidus sp. NPDC089707 | reverse complement strand
AGTCCTGCCCTGCAACGAAGCAGAGCCCCGTACGAAAGCCCCCGCACACTACGATAAGAGTGGCCGCCCGTAGGGCAGTAAACGCGCTTTTTGGTGACCTTTTGCCGCTCGGACAAAAAGTTACCCGCCCAGCAGGGCGGAAACCAGCGGTTCAACGGCCGACAGCACGTCATCAACAGCGATAGCAGGCGCTAAAACAGCCGACAGCATGTCACCAGCCGCAACCCAAAAAACCCTCAAGCCACCTCAACCACCTGAATCTCCACCAGCAACTTCTTAAGCTCAGGCACACAAGACCCACAGTTGCCGCCAGCCTTGACGCAGGCAGTGATCTCCGCGGGTGTCTTCAGATCATGCTTCCGCACCGCATCGCAGATGGTGTTGCGCCCTACGCCAAAGCAAGAGCACACCGTCGGTCCGGTATCAGCACCTTTCTCCATCGGCTGGCCGAGCAGTAGCCCGATACGGTCTGTGTCCTCCAGCCGCTCACGGCCGAACAGGCCAGACAGCCAGGAACGCGACGGCAGTTCAGGCCGCGTCGACACATAAACGCAGGCTTCAAGCCGGTCATTGACGACATAGCCAGCGTGATAGACGCCGGCGGTACGGTCCTCGTATTCGAGCCAGTCCGCTTCCGGATCCGTCACGCCAAGTAGTTCACGCGCCCACGCGGCACGGTCGGCAACGGCTTCACGGCCAGCAAATTCATAGCGCTGGAATTGGCGGCCTTGCACACGCGTCCAGTACGTCAGCGCCTCGGCCGGCAACTCGCGCCGGCTCAGCACGAAGCCGTGCCAGTTGACACCGAACGGCTCCACCCGCACCGGCGTGTGCTTGAATTCCGGCTCGCCGGAGACCGGGTCGACCACCGGGTTGACCAGCGCGCCAACGCGCGCATCGGAACTAAACTGCCCGTTCCAGTGAATCGGCACGAACACGCTGCCGCGCGGGATGCCGCCGCCATGGTGCACGCGTGCCACCATCGCACCCCAGCGGGTGCTGACCCGTGCCAGCTTGCCTTCCCCGACGCCGCACAGCAGAGCATCCTGCGGATGCATGTCGACAAAAGGCTCGGGCAGGTGGTCGGCCAGGCGCGCCGACTTGCCGGTGCGCGTCATGGTGTGCCACTGGTCACGCACGCGGCCGGTGTTGAGAATCAGCGGGAAATCATCGTCCGGCGCATTGGCGGGCGCGCGCGTCGGCGTGGCGACAAAGCGGGCCAGGCCGTCTGCATGCGCATAGCGGCCGTCGCCGAACAGGCGCTGCGAGTCAGTCGCACGATTGGCAGGGACCGGCCATTGGACCGGCTCCAGGCTATCGTACTCAGCCTTGTCCAGGCCGGCCAGACCGCCGATATCGAACACGCGCGGCGCGTCGTTGTTGCGCCAGGCGCTCAGGCGTGCGTGCTCGTCAAAGATCTCGTGCGGCCCGGCATAGTCGAAGCCGTTGAAGCCCATGCGGCGTGCCACGTCGCACAGGATATCCCAGTCGGCGCGCGCTTCGCCCGGTGCGGCCAGGAAGGTGCGCTGGCGCGAAATGCGGCGCTCCGAGTTCGTGACGGTGCCGTCCTTCTCACCCCAGCCCAGCGCGGGCAGCAGCACGTGCGCGCCCGCGTTGGTATCGGTGCGTTCGATGATGTCGCTGGCCACCACCAGTTCGCACTTGGCGAGTGCGCGGCGCACCTGGTCGGCGTCGGGCAGGCTGACCACCGGGTTGGTAGCGATCACCCAAACTGCCTTGACTCGGCCGGCTTCGATCGCTTCGAACAGCTCCACCGCCTTCAAACCGGCGCGGTCCGCCACTACCGGCGACTGCCAAAAGCTCTGCACCACGTCGCGATGCAGCGGGTTGGCCAGTTCCATATGCGCGGCCAGCATATTGGCCAGGCCGCCGACCTCGCGCCCGCCCATGGCATTGGGCTGCCCGGTCAGCGAGAACGGACCCATGCCGGGGCGGCCGATACGGCCGGTCAGCAGGTGGCAGTTGATGATGCTGTTGACCTTGTCAGTGCCGGCGGAGGACTGGTTGACGCCTTGCGAGAACGCGGTGACGGTCTTTTGCGTGCCGGCGAACAGGGCATAAAAGTCCAGCACATCCTGAACGCTGAGCTTGCAGGCGCGGGCGACTGCAGCCGGATCGGCGCAATCGACATCGGCTGCCTGCAGGGCCTGGTCCAGTCCCGCAGTGCTAGCGTCAATGAAGGCCGCATCGGCATGGCCTTCACGCGCGAGATAGCTGAGCAGGCCATTGAACAGCCAGACGTCAGTCCCGGGACGGACCGCAAGGTGCAGGTCGGCCAGCTCGCACGTGGCGGTGCGGCGCGGGTCGATCGCCACGATCTTCATCTCGGGGCGGGCTTCCTTGGCCTTGGACAGGCGCTGGAACAGGATCGGGTGGCACCACGCGGTATTGGAACCCACCAGCACCACCAGGTCGGCCAGTTCGAGGTCTTCATAGCTGCCCGGCACCAGGTCTTCGCCGAATGCGCGCTTGTGGCCGGCAACGGCCGATGACATGCACAGGCGTGAGTTGGTGTCGATATTGGCGCTGCCGATGAAGCCCTTCATCAGCTTGTTGGCAACGTAGTAGTCCTCGGTCAGCAACTGGCCCGAGACATAGAGCGCCACCGAGTCGGGACCATGGCGTCGGATGATGTCGTTGAAGCCTTGCGCCACGGTATCGAGCGCACGATCCCACGACACCTGCTGCAACTGGCCATCGGCATCGCGCAGCTTGGGATGGAGCAGGCGGCCTTCCAGGTCCACGGTCTCGCCAAGTGCCGAGCCCTTGACGCAGAGCCGGCCCTGGTTGGACGGATGCTGCGCGTCGCCCGCGATCTCGACCTGGCCGTCGGCGCGCACCGTGGCACGCACGCCGCAGCCGACGCCGCAGTACGGGCAGGTCGTGGCGGTGGTAGTGGTCAGGGTTGCAGACACAACCGGGATGTCAGACAGATTCACGCGTTCTCCGTGCGGGGGCGTTATGTAGCCTTGTCTAATGCTCAGGCAGCGAGCGCTTCGCACTGCGCCTTGCCGAACAGCAGGCGCTGGCGCAGCGCGCCAACCGGCGTGCGGCGCTGGATCATGTCGAAATACCACGGCCCGTCCTGCACGTCGCCGTACAGCACGGCGCCGACCAGGCAGCCGTCCAGCAGCACCAGGCGCTTGTAGACACCGCGGCGCGCATCGCGCAGCACCAGGTCTTCTGAGCCTTCCGCACCGATGAAATCGCCGGCGGAATACAGGTCGACGCCGGTCACTTTCAGTTTAGTCGCGGTGGCCTGCTGCACGTAGCGGCGATGGCCGGCGCCGGCGAGATGGGCGGCACACACACGCGCCTGGTCCCAGATCGGCGCGACCAGCCCGAAGGTGGCCTGGCGATGCTGGACGCATTCGCCGACGGCATAGATGCGCGGATCGTAGGTCTGCAGCGTGTCATCGACGACGATGGCGCGTTCGCAGTGCAGGCCCGCGCCGGCGGCGAGTTCGATGTTGGGGCGCACGCCGGCGGTCATCACCACCAGGTCGGCGGGAATTTTGCTGCCGTCCTTGAAACGCACGCCAGTGACGCGGTCGGCACCGAGAATCTCCGCGGTCTGCGCGCCCAGCAGGAAACGCAGGCCCTTGCGTTCCAGCGCGCCCTGGAGCAGCGTGGCGGCGGGCTTGTCGAGCTGGCGTTCCATCAGGCTGTCGGCCAGGTGCACCACGGTGACGTCCATGCCCTGGCGCAGCAGGCCATTGGCCGCTTCCAGGCCGAGGAGGCCGCCGCCGATCACCACCGCGTGGCGGTGATTGCGCGCGGCATGCAGCATGGTCTCGACGTCCTGGATGTCGCGGAACGCGATCACGCCTTCGAGTTGGTGGCCCGGCACCGGGATGATGAACGGCTTGGAGCCGGTGGCCAGCAGCAGGCGGTCATAGCGCACCTCGCGTCCCGAGACGGAACGCACTACGCGGCGCGGCCGGTCGATCGAAACCACGGGATCGCCGGCGAGCAGCTCGATGCCGTTCTCTTCGTACCACTCGCGCGTATTGAGCATGATGTCCGCCACCGTCTTCTCGCCAGCCAGCACCGGCGACAGCAGGATGCGGTTGTAGTTGCCGTGCGGCTCGGCGCCGAACACCGTGATGTCGTACAGGTCCGGAGCGAGCTTGAGCAGTTCCTCGACAGTGCGCATGCCAGCCATGCCGTTGCCGACAACGACCAGTCGCGGACGGGCCTGGGTGGAATCGGACGGCGTCATGCCGGCATCTCCGGGGCTGGGCGTGAAGGCGGTGGTGAGCATCGGGGGCGCGACCAAAAAAGGTGGATGGAAGGCGGATCAGGCGGCGAGTTCTTCCTCGGCGTCGCGCAGTACCACGCTCGGGGCAACCCACACCTTGCCGTCGTAGACGCGCGCGCCGTAGGCATTAATCGATTGCTCCGGAGCTTCCAGGCATTCGCCCGTGCGCAGGTCGAAGTGGTGCTTGTAGATGGGCGAGGCCACCACCAGGCGCTCGCCCAGGTTGCCTACCAGCCCGCGCGACAGCACCGCTGCCTGCGAGTTGGGATCGAAGTTATCGATGGCGTAGACCTCTTCGCCGCGGCCGATGCGGAACACGGCGATCTGCTTGTCGTCGACCAGCGCGCACACACCAGTATTGGGCACGATATCGCGAACGGTGCAGACCGCGGTCCAGGTTTCGGGCTGGTGGGGATGGCTCATCACGTTCTCCTTGAATGCTTGCACGATCAGGCTGCTTTTGCGGGCACGGCGACCACGGGAATGTGGCCCAGCCGGGAACGCTGCAATTTCCGTTCCTCCGGCGTGGCCGGGCGGATCTGGCCGCGCTCTTCGATGAAGACCAGGTTGTCGTCGCGGCGGTCGCTGTTGACGAAATGGCGGAAGCGCTTGCGCGTCTCGGGATCGGTCACGGCTTTCTTCCACTCGTCTTCATAGGTATCGACCACGTGCTGCATCTCGGTCTCCAGCTCGGCGGCGATGCCGAGCTTGTCGTCCAGCACCACGGCCTTCAGGTAGTCCAGGCCGCCTTCAAGGTTGTCGCGCCAGACGCTGGTGCGCTGCAGGCGGTCGGCGGTGCGCACGTAGAACATCAGGAAGCGGTCGATGTAGCGCACCAGTGTGTCGTGGTCGAGGTCGCTGGCCAGCAGTTCGGCATGGCGCGGTTTCATGCCGCCGTTGCCGCACACGTACAGGTTCCAGCCCTTCTCGGTGGCAATCACGCCGACGTCCTTGCCCTGCGCCTCGGCGCATTCGCGCGTGCAGCCCGATACGCCGAACTTGATCTTGTGCGGCGCGCGCAGGCCCTTGTAACGGTTCTCCAGCTCGACGGCGAGGCCGACCGAATCACCCACGCCATAACGGCACCAGGTCGAGCCCACGCACGACTTCACCGTGCGCAACGCCTTGCCGTAGGCATGGCCCGATTCAAAGCCGGCGGCGATCAGCTCTTCCCAGATGAAGGGCAGTTCCTCGGCGCGCGCGCCGAACAGGTCGACTCGCTGGCCGCCGGTGATCTTGGTGTACAGGCCGTACTTCTTGGCCACCTGGCCGACGGCAATCAGGCCTTCGGGCGTGACTTCGCCACCCGGCATGCGCGGCACCACCGAGTAGGTGCCGTCCTTCTGGATGTTGGCCAGGTAGTAGTCGTTGGAGTCCTGCAGGCTGGCGTGCTCTTCCTTCAGCACAAACTCGTTCCAGCACGACGCCAGGATGCTGCCCACCGCCGGCTTGCAGATGTCGCAGCCCATGCCGCTGCCGTGCGCTTCCAGCAGCGCGTCGAAGGTCTTGAACTTGCCCACGCGCACCAGGTGGTAGAGCTCCTGGCGCGAGAACGGGAAGTGCTCGCAGATGTGGTTGTTGACCGCCATCCCTTGCTTCTTCATCTCCGCCTTCATGATCTGCGTGACCAGCGGCACGCAGCCGCCGCAGGCGGTGCCGGCCTTGGTGCAGCTCTTGAGCGCGCCGATGCTGGTGGCGCCGTCGCACACGGCGCCGCAGATCTCGCCCTTGGAGACGTTGTTGCAGGAGCAGATCTGCGCGGTGTCGGGCAGGGCGTCGGCGCCCAGCGCCGGCTTGGCCTTGCCGCTGCTGTCGGGCAGGATCAGGAATTCCGGCGACTCGGGCAGCTCGATCTTGTTGAGCATCATCTGCAGCAGCGTGCCGTATTCGCTGGCATCGCCGATCAGCACGCCGCCGAGCAGGTACTTGCCGCAATCGGACACCACCAGCTTCTTGTAGACCTCCTTGCGGTCGTCGCTGAACTGGTAGATGCGCGCGCCCGGCACGGTGCCGTGCGGGTCGCCGATGCTGGCCACGTCAACGCCCATCAGCTTGAGCTTGGTGCTCATGTCGGCGCCGGCAAACTCGGCCGCCTCGCCGCGCAGGTGGCGCGCGGCCACCCGGGCCATGTCGTAGCCCGGCGCCACCAGGCCGTAGATCTTGCCGTCCCACAGTGCGCATTCGCCGATGGCGTAGATGTCCGGGTCGGAGGTGCGGCAGTTGTTGTCGACCGAGATGCCGCCGCGCGCACCGACTTCCAGGCCGCTGGCGCGCGCCAGTTCGTCGCGCGGGCGGATGCCGGCCGAGAACACGATCATGTCGGTGTCGAGGTGCGTGCCGTCGGCGAACACCATGCGATGGGTGCCGTCCTCGCCGTCGACGATCTCGACGGTGTTCTTGCCGGTGTGCGCGGTCACGCCCAGCCCCGCGATCTTCTGGCGCAGCATGCGGCCACCGCCTTCGTCGACCTGCACCGCCATCAGGCGCGGCGCGAACTCCACCACGTGCGTCTGCAGGCCCATGTCGCGCAGCGCCTTGGCGCATTCCAGGCCGAGCAGTCCGCCGCCGATGACCACGCCGGTCTTCGAGCGCGCACCGCATTCCTGCATCGCTTCCAGGTCTTCGATGGTGCGATAGACGAAGCAGTCCTTGCGGTCCTTGCCCGGCACCGGCGGCACGAACGGGTACGAGCCGGTGGCGAGGATCAGCTTGTCATAGGACAGCGTCTCGCCGGTGGAGACCTTGACCGTGCGCGCGGCGCGATCGATCTCGACCGCACGCGCGTTCAGGCGCAGCAGCATGTTGTTGTGCTGCTCGAAGAAGCCCGCCGGCACCAGCGACAGGTCTTCGGCCGACTTGCCGGAGAAGAACTCGGACAGGTGCACGCGATCGTAGGCGGGACGCGGTTCCTCGCACAGTACGGTCACTTCCAGGTTTTCTGCGCCGGCTTCCGCCAGCGATTCCAGGAACTTGTGACCCACCATGCCGTGGCCGACGATGATCAGTTTCATGATGCTTTCCTTGTCCGGTAGTCAGTCTTTGCTGCCTGATGTTGCTGTGGGGTGCTGTGGGGCGATGCGGGAAATCAGTTGGCCAGCGCGCTGTCGTACAGCGCCTGCTCCTGGGCCTTGTGCTCGGCGCTGAAGCGGATGGCGATGGCACAGACGGCGGCGATGGTGGCCAGCACGCCCAGCACCGTCAGCGTCTGCTGCACGTTGCCCAGCCCCTTGAGCAGGAAGCCCGCGGCCACCGCGCCGACGTTGCCGCCGGCGCCGATGATCCCGGCCACGCCGCCCAGCGCCTTGCGATCGATAAAGGGCACCAGGGCGTAGGTCGCGCCGCAGGCCATGTGGGTGAACAGGCCGAACAGCAGCATCGCGACCACGGCCACGGCCACATTGCCGGCTTGTGCGAACCACAGCAGGCCCAGGCCTTCGCCCAGGATCAATGCGAACAGCAGCGTGGTGCGTGCATCCAGGCCGCGGCGGCGCGCCGCCTTGTCCGACAGCCAGCCGCCCAGTGCGCGGGCAAACAGCGCCAGCAAGCCAAAGCTTGCGGCGGCCATGCCGGCGGCCTTCAGGCTCAGGCCGAAATGGTCGACGTAGTACATGGCGGCGATGTTGTGGATGAAGATTTCCACGCCGAAGCACGCGCCGTAGGTGATGAACAGCAGCCACACGCGGTAGTTGGCGCTGGCGGCGCGGAAGCTGGCCCAGCCGCCTCCCTTGCCACCGTCCTTGCCGCTGATCGCGATGCCCTGGGCACGCAGGTCCGAGTAGTTGCCTTCGGGGCAGTCCTGGGTGAAGCGGTAGTACACGACGGCCATGATCAGCATCAGCACGCCCGGCACCAGCAGCGCGATGCGCCAGCCGAAGGCGTGGTCCGCGCCCATCATCAGCACCGCTGCCAGCAGCAGCGGCATGAGGGCCTGCGCGGCGCCGCCGCCGGCGTTGCCCCAGCCGGCCGAGGCCGCGTTGGCGGTGCCGACCACGTTGGGCGCGAACATCACCGAGGTGTGGTACTGCGTGATCACGAAGCTGGCACCGACCGCGCCGATCAGCAGGCGGAACACCAGGAAGGTTTCGTAGTTCTGCGCCAGCGCCACGCCCAGTACGGGCAGCGCGCCCAGCGCCAGCAGGCAGGTATAGGTCTTGCGCGGGCCGAAGCGGTCACACATCGGGCCGATCACCAGGCGCACCAGGATGGTCACGGCCACCGCCGCGATATTGATATTGGCGATCTGGCCCGGGGTCAGCCCGAACTCGCCCTTGAGGACCGGCATCAGCGGCGCGCAGGCAAACCACGCGAAGAAACAGACGAAAAACGCCATCCAGGTCAGGTGGAAGGCGCGCATCTGCGGGGTGCTCAAGCTCAGCAGCTCGATGCGGGTGGCTTTGCCGGTCATCGTCACTTGCTCCAAAAAACAAATGGCGTCCCGCGAGCCGACACATCGAGGGTCTGATGAGCCAGTTCAGGGGACGCCGTTGTCCTGACAGCCGCTACATGGGATAGCCGCTGGGTATGTGGGGTGGGCCGGTCGCCGTTGACGGGCCCGGACCACATTACGCAAGGGGTGTGCCAGAGCGTGAAGTGACGGCGGATGGGGGTTTTGGGCGCGCAGCGGCGCCGGCGGCAAGTCCCGATGCGCTGTGCTGGGGCGGTGGGCAGATCGCCGGCACAGTCATGGTGCAGTGCAGTGTGCCGCGCCGGTGCGGCGCAGCAAGAGGCCGATGCGGGTTATGGCTCGCCTTCGATGCGGCGGGGAGCGACGGGGATGACCTGCATGTCGCGCGGAGACACCAGCGTATCGTCCTCGTCGACCAGCGCCGCGCGCACCAGCTTGCCGCTGGCCTGCGAGCGGATCTGGACCGGGCCTTCGCCGCAAGGCGTCATGTGGCTGTCGCCCCATTGCATCAGGCCGATCAGCACCGGCAACAACTCCACGGCGGCGCGGGTGGGGCGGTACTCGAAGCGCTCGCGCTCGCCGGGCTCGCGATAGCCGACCTTGCGCAGCAGGCCGGCTTCGGTCAGCGTCTTGAGCCGCGCGGACAGGACAGCGGGCGAGCATTCGAGCCGCCGCAGGAAGTCGTCAAAACGCGTTACGCCGTGGAATACGTCGCGCAGGATCAGGATCGTCCACTTTTCGCCGATCAGCGAAAGCGTGGCGGCGATCGAGCATTGGCGGAGGTCGGGCGCAGCGGCATTCATCATGCAGCCAGCTTAGCACGCTGACTTCATTTGCAAAAGTCAGGTTATTGCCTATACTCTGGCTACAAATAGTGTATTCAGGGGTGTGGCATGACAGGCAGGGCCGGATCGACGACAGGGCAAGCCACCAGCGAACCACAGGCAGAAAGCTGGCCGGTAGGACGGGGCGGGCAGGTGACGATGCGCCGCACGAACGTGCTGGATCGCGGCGCGCTGCGGGCCATGGTCGATGGGCTGTCGCGTGAAAGCCGCTACTTCCGCTTCCTCACCGGCGGGCGCGTGGTCGACGAGATCGTCGATGCGCTGGCCAGTCCGGCGCCGGGCAATATGGCTTTGGCGGTGGTCGCACCCGACGCGCAAGGAACACCGGCCATCGTCGCCAGCGCCGAATACGTAGTGACCGGCGGCGTCGCCGAATTTGCGGTGGTCGTCGCAGATGGCTGGCAAGGGCAAGGGCTGGGCCGGCGCCTGATCACGCGGTTGCGCGACCATGCCCGTGCGGCCGGCTTGCGCGCCATGCGCGGCGACGTGCTTAGCGAGAACCGCCGCATGCTGGCGATCCTGCGGGACCTGGGTTTCGGCAGCCGCCGCAATCCAGAGGACAGCTTGCTGCACGAAGTCTCGATGACGCTGCGGGAAGAAGCCGGCAGCAGCCAGTGGCTGCCGGCGGACTGGTTCGGCGCGTACTGAGCGCTACGCCAGGTTTCAGCCGGCGTCGCGCTTGCCGCGCGAAGTCGCCGTGCAACCGACCGAAGCCGTGATGATGCTGGCGATCGCCAGCCACTGCAGCGGGCTGAGCTGTTCATGCAGGAACACCAGTCCCGCCAGCGCACCCATGGCCGGCTCCATGCTCAGCAGGATGCCAAAGGTGCGCCGGTGCAGGCGCTTGAGCGCCACCATTTCCAGCGAATACGGAATCGCACTGGACAGCACGCCTACCGCCAGTCCCGCCAGCAGCAGCGGCGGGCTGAGCAGCGCGCTGCCGGCGTGCGCCACCCCGAACGGCAGCACCACCAGCGCCGCCATGGTCAGCCCCAGCGAGGTGGCCTGGCCGCCGTGCGCGTTGCCGGCCTTCTGCCCGAACACGATATAGAGCGCCCAGCCCACCCCGGCGGCCAGCGCGTAGCCGATGCCAACCGGATCAAGCGTGCCGGCCGCCTCGCCAATCGGCAGCAACAGCAGCAGGCCCATCACCGCGCACGCAATCCACAGGAAGTCGATGGCGCGCCGCGACGACATCACCGCCACTGCCAGCGGTCCGGTGAACTCGATGGCAATCGCCAGCCCTAGCGGCACCGTGCGCAGCGACATGTAGAACAGCAGGTTGGTCGCGCCCAGCGCCGCGCCATACAGCGCGATCGCCAGCGCATTGGCGCGCGTGAGCGGGATGCGCCACGGCCGCCATACGCACAGCAGGATCAGGGCCGAGAAGCTGACCCGAAGCGCCGTGGTGCCTTGCGCGCCGAGCGCGTCGAACAAATGCTTGGCGAACGACGTGCCGACGCACAGCGACGCCATCGAGCCGGTCAGGGCCAGGACGGCAAGGAGGGTCGAGCTTTTTCCGGAGGCGGTCTGCTGCAATTGGAATCCTGGGGGAACGCTCGCGTCTGGTGCGCGATGCAGCCGCATCATGCGGCAAGTCCCGCCAAGGCGCCATATACAGGTTTCGGTGCGCAGCGCTGTACAGTTGTTCCGGTCTGCCCGACCTCAATGGCTGTGCGCCGCCGCCTTGCGCCGCTTGCCCGGCTTGCGCGCGCAGTCTGGGCAGCGCCCCAGCAGCGTCAGTTCGTGGTGTTCGACCTCAAATCCCGGCGGTGTGATGTCTTCCAGGTGCCCCGGGCACCCCTCCAGCGGAAACACGCGGTCGCAAGACAGGCACTGGAAGTAGTGCCGGTGATGCCGGTGCGTGACCGCTTCCCCCGGATGGTCGGCCAGTTCGTAGCGGTCTGCCTGTCCGGGCAATTCGACCGCATGCAACTGCGCATCCTCCAGCAACGCCCGGATATTGCGATAGACGGTGGCGAGTCCCAGCGACGGCACCTCGCGCTGTGCGGCCTCCAGGATCTCCGCCGGGCTCAGTGGCCGGCCGGCTTCCTTCAGTGCTGCCAGCACGGCGCCACGTTGACGGGTCATGCGTTCCATGACTAAAATCTTAATGAGAACTTATTATCATTAAAGCGCGTGCCGGTGCCAGCCGCCACGCGCTGCTCTTACGGGGTGTCAGACATCATGCTGCTTTCGCAGCCTACTATCGGCGGGCGTACCCGCATCGCCGGTCCCGCCGCGCTGCTGCTGGCGTGGTCCGCATTGGCCGATGCCGCCGATGCCACCAACGCCACCAACGCCACCACTTCGCCCGATATTACGCTGCCGACGGTTTCGGTGGTTGGCACCGCATCATACAACCCGCCCGACGCCACCGGCGCCACCCGCACCGACACGCCGCTGCGCGAGATCCCGCAATCCGTGCGCGTGGTGCCGCGTGCCATGCTCGACGATATCGGCGCGACCCGCTTCGACCAGACCTTCGACTATGTCAGCGGCGTGGCGCGCCAGAACAACTTCGGCGGCTTGTGGGACAACTTCGCCATGCGCGGCTTCACCGGCCACGAGAACACCGGCGCCGGCTACCTCGTCAACGGCTTTGCCGCCAACCGCGGCTATGCCGCGCCGATGGACGCGGCCACCATCGATCGCGTCGAAGTGCTCAAGGGGCCCACCTCATCGCTGTATGGGACCAGCGAGCCCGGCGGCACCTTCAACGTCGTGACGCGCCAGCCGCAGTTCCGGCCGGCGCAGGGCTATTCGATGGAGCTGGGCACGCGCGACGGCTACCGCGCAAGCGCGGACATCACCGGCCCGCTTGGCGAGAGCGTGGCAGGCAGGCTGATTGCCGTGGCCGACCACCAGGGCAGCACGCGCGACTTCATCCACAGCCAGCGCTACCTGGTGGCGCCTTCGTTCACATGGGCGCTCGGCAACGACACCATCCTGCAGTACGCGGCGGAGTTCCAGCGCTACGCCACGCCGATGGACCGCGGCGTGGTAGCGGTCGACGGCCAGCTCGGCCGGATCCCGCGCTCGCGCTTCCTGGGTGAGCCCAGCGACGGCGACATGCGGCTGGACAGCCAGTCGCACCAGCTCAGCGTGGAGCACCAGTTCTCGGACAAATGGAAAGGGCGGCTCGCGCTGTCGTACCGCGGCGGCGCGCTGACCGGGCATTCGAGCGAAGCGACGTCGCTGGCCGCCGATGGCCGCACGCTGTGGCGCCAGCATCGCTACCGTGATTTCCAGTCGGACGATGTCTCGCTGCAGGCCAGCGTGACCGGCAAGTTCACGACCGGTCCGATCGGGCATGAACTGCTGATGGGGGTGGATGCCTATCGCTTTGGCAACACCATGGCGATCCTGCGCAAGAACCCGACCGCCGCGGCGCCTTACGCAATCGATATCTACGATCCGGTCTATGGCCAGCCGGCACCGCCCATGCCGTGGAACACGGACACGTACGAGCGCCAGCGCAATCTCGGCGCCTATGTGCAGGACCAGCTCAGCCTGGGCGAGCGCTGGCGCGTGCTGGCCGGCGCGCGTTTCGACGCCTTCGACCAGTCGCTGGACAACCACCTGAGCGGCACCCGCGCCACGCAGCACCAGAACGCAGTGTCGCCGCGCGTGGGCGTGAGCTATCTCGCCAGCCATAACGTCTCGCTGTTTGCCAACGCCAGCCAGTCGTTCCGCCCCAATGCCGGCACGGATGCCGCGGGCCAGCCGTTCGACCCCGAGCACGGCCGCGCCGTCGAGGCGGGCGTCAAGTTCGACAGCGACGACCGCCGCACCGGCGCTACGCTGGCGGTGTACGAGATCCGCAAGCGCAATGTGCTGGCCAGCGACCCGGCCGACCCGTCGTACTACATTGCCGCTGGCGCAGCGCGCAGCCGCGGCGTGGAACTCGATGTGGCGGGGCAGTTGGGCAAGCACTGGCGCGTCTCAGGCAGCTTTGCGCTGACCGATGCCGAGATCACGCAGGACACGCGCCTCGCGCCGGGCACGCCGCTGACCAATGTGCCGCGCACCAGCGGGAGCCTGCTGGCAGTTTATGAAGACGCGGCGCCAGTGGGCCAGCGCTATGGCATCGGCGCGGGCTTGCGCTACGTGGGGCGGCGTTCCGGTGATGCGCGCGATTCGTTCTCGCTGCCCGCCTACGTGGTGGTGGATCTGCACGGCTATTGGCAATACAGCCGCAAGGTGCGATTCACGTTCAACGTGGGCAACCTGTTCGACAAGACTTACTACGCCAGCTCGTACAGCAACCTGTGGATTGCCCCGGGGGCGGGCCGCAGTGCGCGGGTCGGCTTGCTGCTTAGCTATTGATCTTGCACGGGCCTTGGCCCGTTGCCATTGTTTTTGCCGCGGGCCGCGCGGCCGGCTCCCCCGCCGGCTGCGGTCCCTTGATGCACTGCATGGACGCGTCATCGCGATTCATCGGCAACGCGCATGGACTCCCCCCATGTTCGCGTGGCAGGTCGCATGGATGGCGTGGCGGTCTCGCGGCGCTCTTACACTGCCGGCGTGCTCCTCAGCGCGGCGCGACGGCTACCGGTGCTGGGGCTTGTGCCGCGCTTGGCGCTGCCGGCGCCGGCGTCCGCGGCGCGGCAGGTGCCGCCGGTCCGGCTGGCCGGGGGCCGGCGCCATTGCCCGTGGCATCCGCCACCTCCCGCCAGCCGCCGCCGAGCGCCTTGTACAGAGATACGCGGCTGGTCAGCCCGGCCAGCTTGTACGTAACCAGCGACTGCTGCGCGGCGTAGAGCTGGCGCTGCGCATCGAAGACGCCGAAGTAGTCGTCAACCCCGTTCTTGAAGCGCATCTCCGACAGCCGCCGGGTCTCGCTGCCTTCGCGCACCAGCGCTTCCTGCGCCTTGACCTGGCGCTCGTAGGTCGCGCGCGCCGCCATGCTGTCGGCCACTTCGCGGAAGGCGGTCTGGATGGTCTTCTCGTAGTTCGCCACGTTGATGTCCTTGCGCACGTTGGCGGCATCCAGCCCGGCACGATTGCGCCCGGCATCAAAGATCGGCAATGTCACCTGCGGCGCGAACAGCCAGGCCATGCCGCCGGAGAACAGCCCCGCCAGGCTGGTGCTGGCCACGCCCAGCGCGCCGGTCAGCGAGATGCGCGGGAAGAACGCCGCGCGCGCGGCGCCGATATTGGCGTTGGCGGCCTTGAGCCGGTGCTCGGCGTCGAGGATGTCGGGGCGCCGCTCCAGCAGGCTCGATGGCAGCCCCTCCGGGAACTCTTGCATCAGCGTGCGCGGCTCGAGCGCATCTGCCGCCGCGCCCGCAGCCGGGTTGCCCCCCCCCGCGATCGACTTCGGCAACTGGGTGCCGACCAGCAGCGCCAGCGCGTTCTCGTCCTGCGCCACCTGCCGCGTGTACTGTTCCACGCCGACCTGTGCGGTCTGCACCTGGGTTTGCGCACGATGCTGGTCCAGTTGCGCCATTGCGCCCGCCTGGCGCCCGCGCCGCACCATCTCGGCAGCCTCCTGCTGCGTCTTCAGCGTGTCCTGCGACAGCCGCAGCAGCTCGCGGTCCGCGCGCAGCGTCAGGTAGGCGTTGGCAACCTCGGCCACCAGCGCGATTTGCGCGCTGCGGCGTGCTTCCTCGGTGGCCAGGTATTGCTCCAGCGCCGCATGCTTGAGGCTGCGCACCCGGCCGAAGAAATCGAGTTCGAATGCGGTAAAGCCGATGCCGGCGTTGTAGGTGGTGATCTGCTGCGACTGGCCCGGCGCGCGCACCTGCGACGACAGGCGTTGCGACACCACGCCGGCATTGGCCTCTACCGTCGGGAACTGCGCCGCGCGTTCGATCTGGTAGAGCGCGCGGGCTTCGTCGATAGAAAGCGTGGCTATGCGCAGGTCGCGGTTGTTCGCCAGCGAGAGTTCGATCAGCTGGCGCAGTTGCGGGTCGACGAAGACATCGCGCCAGCCGAGATCGGCGGCGGAAGGTCCGGGCGGCTGCACCGGCTGAGCAGGCTGGCCAGGCTGTCCGCCGGCGGGGCGGGCCTGCGGCGTGCGGTAGGCGGCGCCATCCGGAAACGCCGAAGGAATCGGCGCGTCTGGCCGTTGGTATTGAGGCTCCAGCGTGCAGGCTGCCAGCGCCAGCGACAGCGCCAACACCGAGGTGCGGGGCAGCAGGCGTGGTGTGCGGAAGGAGTGGCGGCTCAGGCTTGGCATGAAGGATTCCCGGAGAGTCAATGAAAGGCGGTCATTGTTCAGCCCATCAGCGCGCGCCGCATGAAGCGCGAGAGCGCTAGCCGCGGCTGGCCCTGGCGGGCGATGTTGTGAGCGGGATCGCTGAACAGCAGGCGGATCAGGCTGTGGCGCGCTGCCATGTCGGCATGCAGCGCGATGCCGAGCAACTGGTGCTCGCGCCGTACCACGCGGCACGGAATCCAGCCGGTCTGCGCCAGCCACACCGCGCCCTCGGCGCCAGGCTGGAAGGCGGCAGCCAGCGGCGTAGTCACGGCCACGCCGTTGCAGGACAGGTCGCGCGTGGTGACGCGGTATTCGCGCCCTTCCACGCGCAGCAAGGCCGCGGCGCGATGCGGGAACCGCTCTTCCTTGCGCGGCCGCGGCAGCTCCACGCAAACCAGGAACGAAGCCAGGTAAAGCATCAGCGCCACACCGGTCCATACCGTGTTGAAGGCCAGCCCCGTCGCGTCGGCGTCGACCACCAGCGCGCGCCCCAGGCCCAGTGCCGACAGCGCCAGCAGGCCAGCGTACAGCGCCGCGAACTTGCCGTGGATCACCAGCTTCGAGCGATCCAGTCCCTTGTTGGTGACCTTGAACGGCCGCCCGAACGGCTTGAACATCGCGCTCACCAGCGACGCCGTCACCGCCAGCGACGCGACGATCTGCGTGACTTCGGTAAAGATCGGCAGCGCGCGCTGGCCGGTGATCCAGATGCTGTAGGCCCAGTACGCCACCAGCGCGGGCAGGCCATAGGCGAGGAATTGCAGCGGTTCGCCGTACAGCGTGGAGACGCCGAAATACCAGTACAGCAGCGGCCCCGCCAGCAGCATCAGCGTGAATGGCCGCGACATCCAGTGCAGCAGCCCATGCACGTAGTGCAGCCGCTGCACCGCGGTGTAGCCGCGCCCGCGCAGCGGCCCGTCGGCGGTCAGCGCCACCTGCACCGTGCCCAGGCCCCAGCGGCTGCGCTGGCTGATGTACTCGGGCAGCCCTTCGGCGGACAGTCCCACGCTGAGCCGCTCGTTGAGCCAGCGCGTGATATAGCCGTGCCGCAGCAGCCGGTAGGTGAGATGGATGTCTTCGGTCACGGTGCCGGTCGGGAAGCCGCCGATCTGTTCGATCAGGTCGCGCCGCACCACGAACGAGGTGCCGATGCAGAACGCCGTGCCCCACGCATCCTTGGCCGGCTGCATCACGTCGAAGAACGCGCGCTGCTCGTCGACCCAGCACTCGGTGGCGCGCAGGTTGTACTGGATCGGGTCGGCGTTGTAGTAGAACTGGGGCGTCTGCACCACGCCCACGCGCGGGTTGCCGAACAGGCCTACGGTGCGCAGCAAGATGTTGCGGTGGGGCGCGAAGTCCGCGTCGAGCACCAGGATGTACGGCGCGCCGCCGGCTTCGGCGCTGTGGCGCAGGCCGTTGTTGAGATTGCCGGCCTTGGCGTGGGTATTGTCCGGGCGGGTCACATAGTGCGCGCCGACGCCGTCGCAGAATTCACGCAGCCAGTCGCGGCGCGTGTCGTCGAGCACCCAGACGCGAAAATCGGGATAGTCGATCGCCAGCGCCGAAACGATGGTCTTCTCCAGGATGTCCAGCCCTTCGTTGTAGGTGGCGATGAAGATGTCCACGCGTGGCACGTGCGCGGCGCGGCGCAGCGCGGATTCGCCGGCATCGGCCGCGGGCGAGTGGTTGCTGTTGCGGCCGAGCACCACGATCGAGAGCAGCGTGTAGGCGAGCGTCATGCACTCGAACGCAAAGAACACATGCGCCCATGCGCTGGCGAAGGTCGGCTGCCAGTCCGGCAGCGTCTCGCGCACGCGCCAGGTCAGGTACACCAGCAGCAGCAAGAAGGTGATGCCGCCGAACAGCATGCGGTCCGCGGGCCGGTCCTGGCGGCACAGCAGGGTCAACAGCACCATCGCCAGCAGCACGCCGCCGTTGATGGCCAGCAGCGACTGGTTCTCGAGGAAGAGGGTGAACATCGTCAGTCCTTGCTGGTGGTGTTGGCATTGCCCGCGGCAATGGCTGGCGGCGGACACGACGGGTCCAGGCAGCCGCCAGGACGGAACGGGTTCCAGCGCGCCGCCGCCAGCACGGCCCACGCGGTGGCGCCAAGATGCGGCAGGTGGAAGTAGTAGAAGTCTTCGGTGGTCGACGTGGGCCCGATCGACAGCCCCGTGCTGATGCGCGCATCGGGCGTGGCGTAGAGCAGGCCCGAGGGAGCGCGCTGCGACAGCAGCAGCGGCCACAATGGCTGCGCCTGTTGCGCGCGGCCAGCGGCCAGCAGCACCAGCGCGGCCTGGCCGGTGCCCTCGGTCCAGATCCCGTCCGGGCTGGCCTTGAAACCATACCCCGCGCCGGCGCGATGGCGTGCGTCGACCCAGCCCAGCCCCCGGTGCCAGTCGCGCGGCGGATCGGGCAGCGCGATCAGCGGCCACAGCACGGCATCGAGCGCCGACGGACCGGCATTGAGGGCGCGGCCGTCATCTTTTGTGCCGATTGCAAAACGGCCCTCGCGCGCCTGCCACATGGCCTCGACAAAGCCGCGCGAACGCGCCGCGCCGTCGCGCCAGCGCGGGTCGTTGCGCCGGCTGGCGAGCCAGCTGAAGGCGGCATAGGTGTCGACGTTGTGCTCGGTCGATTTCCAGCCCTGGCGGATCTGCTTGGGCTCGTGGCCGAAGAAGCCGCCGATATAGCCGGCGGGGGTGCTGGCATCGGGCACGCTCGCGTGGACCCAGCCCATGAGCGCCGCGGCCCCGTCCAGGTAGCGTGGGTCGCGCGTGGCCTCATGCACGGCCAGCAGCAGCAGCGCGGCCCAGGCGACGTTGCCGGTGGCGGTGCCAGCCTGGTAGGGGTCCTCGAACCAGCGCTTGCTGGGCTCGTCCCACCAGCCGGGCAACGGTGTTGGCCCTGCGGGCAGCGGGCCGGCGCGATAGGCGTTGCGCAGCCGCGCGTCGCGATAGTGGCGGTCTTGCCGGCTGGCCTGCAGCACGGCGTCGGCAATGCGGCGCGCTTCGGCGGGGCGCTTGCACGCGACCAACGCGATTCCCGCCAGCGCGTTGTCGTAGACGAAAGCCGCATTGCGCAACGCCGGCGCCAGCGGCTCGCCGCCCGGCGCGGGCTCATAGCTGGCCAGGAACACCGGGCCGCTGCCGGCTTCACGGCCGACCCGCTCGGCCAGTGCCTTGCAGCCTTCGGCCAACAGGGTTTGCTGCGACGCTTGCGCATGCGCGGCCGCCGGGGCGAGCGCCAGCGCTGCCGGCAGCAACAGCGCAGCGGCGAGCCGGCGCAAGCGCGGCGGGGACAACGGTGGTCGGATCATGCTCGTCTCCGTGGTGTCCGTTCAGGTCGGTTCATGCCTGCTCAGGCCCGTTCATGCCCGTTCATGCCCGCTCAGGCTCCATCAGGCCGGTAGGCTCACGTCAGCGATGCCCGCATCTGCCCCAGCCAGCTTTGATCCAGCGTCACGCGCGCCCAGCGGCCCATGCCGCAGTGGCCCGAGCTCGCCGGTGCGGTGCCGCCCGCGCTGGCCGTGGTCGCCGATGCGGCTGCATTGGGCTTGTCCGGCAGCTTGCCCAGCGGCCGGTCGAGCTTGGCGATGACGTAGATCTCGTTCTTCTCGATCGGCGGGAACGGCACGAAGTAGCGCGCCTGGTCGCCGTCGGGCGCGCGCGGCAGGATCTCCGCCACCGATGCCGGCAGCGCCGCGGGCAGCCCGTCGACATGCACGTTCAGGCGCGCACCCGGCAACAGGTTGTCGCTGAGGCTGCGCGGGAACACTGCCACCACGCGCGTCTGCCCGCAGTTGCTGGCGCGCGCCAGTGTGGCGCCTGCCGCCACGCGCATGCCGGGCTGCGCGATCAGGTCTTCGATGGTGCCGGGCTCGGTCGCGCGGATCTCCAGGTTGGACAGCCGATCGATGCGCTGCTGCTCGGTGGCGAGCAGCTCGTCGACTGACTTGCCGTACGCCTCGAGTTGCTCCAGTTCGGCGGACAGCTGCGCGGATTCGGCGCTCAGCGCCTGGCGCCGCTGTGCCAGCGATGCGCTGGGGCCGTCCGCCGACGAGGCATAGACCTTGTTGCGCGACGCTTCGCTTTCGCCGACGGCGCTGTCCAGCTCGGCTTTCACCGCGGCCTTGGCGTTGGTCAGCATCGACAACTGGTAGCGCGAAGCATTGGTGTAGGCCTCGCTCACCGCGCCTGCCCACTGCATGTTCTGGTTGCGGTTGACGATCTCCTGCTGCTGGTCCTCCTGCGCGGTGGCGGACGCCAGCCGTGCCTGCAGCGCGCGCACGCGCGTCGCATGCTCGCGCTGCGCGGCGCTGTTGTAGCGCTGCAGGTCCTGCTCGGTGGCGCCCATCAGCCTGCGGTTCGATTCCAGCCGCGCCCGCGCGGAATCGTAGCGCTGCTGCGTATCGAGCTTCTTGCCGGTCAGCTCGACCAGCAGCGAGCGGTCGATGTTCGGGTTCTGCACCACCATCAGCGGCTGGTTGGCGGTGAAGCTCTGGCCCGCTGCCACCTTCTGCTGCATGACGATGCCTTCGACCGGGGAGGTCACCAGGCTGACGGGACTGTTGATCACGGCACGCTCCGACGAACGCGTAAATACATTTGGAAACATCATCGTCAGCACCGCCCACACGATGAACAGCACTACGCCATAGCCGGCCATGCGCGGCACGATATGCCACAGGGGTACGGCCACGGGCTGCTGGCGCTGCACCAGGCCGTCGCCATGCGGCTGGCGCTGCGATGCGGGGGCCAGCGAGTGGCGCGGGGGCTGCGGGGAAGGCGGGGGCGGTGGGTTGTTGCGCTGGTCGGCCATGGTCTTTGTTCTCCGGCAAGCAAGTCAAAAGCATCCCTCCCGGCTGCAGGCACCGCATGCCGGACGAGCAAAATTCGCAGGCAAGCGCGTGGCGTCGCGCAAGGGCTGTCGCGCGATGCCCGGCCTGCAAGTCCCCAATTCAGCTTGTTGTCTGCAGCACGCGCGCTGCGGCAGTCAGCCGCGGCGGCGCACCTTGCATCGGACCTCGGTCCGGTCCGTGGATTTGCCCGTTCTGTTTCGGGCAGCGTTGATCCATGGCCGATCGTTGCTGCGGGCAGCAAGGCGATGGCCACAATGTGGCAGCCTGTTGACGCAAAGAATCATGCACTCAGGCCGCCGCGCGTGAGTTAAGGCTAGACAGTTGCCCCTTGGCTTGCTGTAAAAATGTGTAAGACGAGGGCGTAGTGCTGCTTAATGCGGCCTTCATACTGGCGGCTACGGAAGTGAGGAGGCGGTGCGTGCGGACAGGCTCTCAAACCGTTGTCAGGCGCGGACTGCAGACTGCTGCAAAAGCGCTGACTAACCGCTTACCTATCGTTACGCGTGATCATCCGCAGCAAGCGGTGGGGCGATTTGTTCCAGCGGACGGCGTTCGGCATCGATGCCAAAACGCAACGCCAGCAGGCCGGCTATGATGACGAGTGCCGCACCAAGGCCATAACCCGCAGCCACGGCTTCGCGGCTGCCGCTCTCGATCAGCGCGCCCAGCAACAGTGGCGCGATAAACCCGCCGGAGCCGGTACCTGCCGCATAGAACACCGAGATCGCCAGGGCACGCATTTCCAGCGGGAACACCTCGCTGGCAGTGAGATAGGCGGAGCTGGCCGCCGCCGAAGCCAGGAAGAACACGGCCGACCAGCACAACGCCTGCGCGCGCGCATCGAGCCAGCCTTCGACAAAGGCCCAGCCGGTCAGCGCCAGCCCGATGCCGGCCAGCACATAGGTCGCGGCGATCATGCGCCGGCGCCCGATATGGTCGAACAGCGGCCCCAGCAGGAAGGGGCCGGCGGCATTGCCCAGGGCGAACGGGAAGATGTACAGCGCGACACTTGCTTCCGGCACGTGGTAGAAGCGCGTCAGCACCAGTGCATAGGTGAAGAAGATGGCGTTGTAGAAGAACGCCTGCGCCACCATCAGCGCCAGCGTGATCGTGCTGCGCTGGCGATAGCGCCGCAGCAGCAGGCGCATGACTTCGCCCACGCCGGGGGCAGCGCGCCGGCGCATCGCGACCGCGACGCAATCGGATGCGACCGGCGGCAGCGGCCCATGACGCGCGCGCACCTCGGCTTCGATCGCGGCGACCACGCGCTCGGCTTCTTCCAGCCGCCCGTGCGTGGCCAGCCAGCGCGGGCTCTCGGGCACGTGCCGGCGCACCACCACGATCGCCACCGCCAGCAGCGCGCCCAGCGCAAAGCAGGCGCGCCAGCCCCATACCGGCCCGAGCACGCGTGCATCGAGCAGCAGCAGGCTCAGGCCCGCGCCCAATGCCGCGCCGAGCCAGAAGCTGCCGTTGATCGCCAGGTTGACACGCCCGCGCACGCGCGCGGGGATCAGTTCGTCGATGGCGGAATTGATGGCCGCGTATTCGCCGCCGATGCCCAGCCCGGTCAGGAAACGGCAGGCGGCAAAGAAGGCAAAGTCCGGCGCGAACGCGGTGGCCAGCGTCGCCAGCATATAGACCGCCAGCGTGGCCAGGAACAGCCGCTTGCGCCCGAGCTGGTCGGCCATGCGGCCGAACACCAGCGCGCCGATGACCGCGCCGAGGATATAGAGCGAGCCGGTCCAGCCGATCTGCGTCGCGCTCAGCGCCAGCGTGTCCGGGCGCTCCAGCACGGCGCCGACCGAGCCCACCAGCGTGACCTCGAGCCCGTCGAGCACCCAGGCAATACCCAGCGCGATGGTGACGCGCCAGTGCCAGCGCGACCACGGCAGGCGGTCCAGCCGCCCAGGGATGTCGGTGCGGAATGCGGTATCGAGCGGAAGGGTGGCGAGCGCGCTATCGGCCGGCGTTGCGTTCGGCATTGCCAACCAGTATAGGATGCGCCGCGGCGCCCGGCTTCAGCGGTACAGCACCGTGGGCAGCCAGAGGCCGATGCCGGGGAAGACGTACAGCAGCACCAGCGCAATCACCTGGATGCCCATGTACGGCAGCATGCCCAGGAAAATCTGGTTCAGCGTCACGTGCGGTGGTGCCACGCCCTTCAGGTAGAACGCGGCCATTGCCACCGGCGGCGACAGGAACGCGGTCTGCAGGTTCAGCGCCACCAGCAGGCCGAAGAACAGCGGATCGATGCCGAAGTTGTCCAGCAGCGGGATGAAGATCGGCATGAAGATGATGATGATCTCGGTCCATTCCAGCGGCCAGCCGAGCAGGAAGATGATGATCTGCGCCAGGATCATGAACTGCACCGGCGACAGGTTCAGCGACAGCACCCATTGCTCGACCAGCGCCTGCCCGCCCAGCAGCGCGAACGCCGCCGAGAAGATCGACGAGCCCACGAACAGCCAGCACACCATGGCGCTGGTCTTGGCTGTCAGCAGCACCGATTCCTTGACCACGCGGAAATTGAGCTGGCGGTAGGCGGCTGCCAGCACCGCGCCGCCCAGCGATCCCACCGCCGCCGCTTCTGTCGGCGTGGCCAGCCCGAATACGATCGAGCCCAGCACCGCCAGGATCAGCAGCGCCAGCGGGAAGAACGACCCCAGCAGCATCTTGAAGATTTCCAGCCGGGCGAAGCTGAAGCGCCAGTAGAAGTAGGCCATCAGCACAACCACCACCCCTAACGTGATCCAGAACCAGCGCGGCGCGGGCGTGGCAGCGCCTGCAGCGGGTGCCGGCTGTGCATCGGCTTGTGCAGCGGGAGTTGCCGCGGGTGTTGCAGCGGGAGTTGCGGGCGGAGTCGCGGCCGGTGCGGCAGTACCCGCGGGCGCGTCTGGCGCCGGCACCGGCGATTCTTCCGGCGGCGCCTGCAGCTCATCCAGTGGCGCGCTGCTTTCCTCGGCTCCGCCAAGCGACAGCGGCGCTTCGACCCCGACGCTGGCTGCGGGCGCGGTCACGGCCTCGTACAACGTGCCCATGATCACCGCCACGGCTAGCGCGGGCAGCAAGACGATGCCTAATTGGCGCGCGAACGCGGCGGTGGATACGTCTGCATTGCGCGGGCCCTTGAACGCGCGCAGCATGCCGGCGCCGAAGGCGGGCAATGCGCGTACCGCGCCGCCGGCCTGCAGCGTGCCGGCCAGTGCCGGCAGCGGCACCGCACGCTCGCTCTCGGGCAGCGGCGGCGCCAGCGACGGCTTGAGCTTGGCGATGATCAGGATGTAGAAGATGTAGAGCCCGGTCAGCATCAGCCCCGGGAAGAAGGCGCCGGCATAGAGCTGCACCACCGATACGCCCGCCGTGGCGCCATACACGATCAGCAGCACCGAAGGCGGGATCAGGATGCCCAGGCAGCCGCCGGCAGTGACCGCGCCGGCCGACAACGTCGTGTTGTAGCCGGCGCGCAGCATCGCGGGAAACGCCAGCAGGCCCATCAGCGTGACCACCGCGCCGACAATGCCGGTGGCGGTTGCGAAGATCGCGCAGGTCACCAGCGTGGCTACCGCCAGCGAGCCGGGGATCCAGGCCAGCGCCAGGTGCAGGCTGCGGAAAAGCTTCTCGATCAGGTTGGAGCGCTCGACCAGGTAGCCCATGAAGACGAACAGCGGGATCGAGATGAGCACGTCATTGGTCATGACGGCATAGGCCCGCTGCACCATCAGGTCCAGCGTCTGCTGCACCGCGATCTCGGGATTGGCGTGGCGATAGGCCAGCCATGAGAACAGCACGCCCATGCCCATCAGCGTGAAAGCGGTAGGAAAGCCCAGCATGATCGCCACCACGATCAGCGCGAGCATCAGCAGGCCGAGATGCCCGCTGGTCCAGTCGGCGGGCGCGGGCATGAACCAGATCACGGCGCCGACAATCAGCACCATCAGCGTGACGCCGAACCAGAGTTCCTTTCTCATCGCGGGCCGTCCTCGCGGTGGGGTGGTGGAGGCGTCTCGACCAGCTCGGCCGTGGGCGTGCCATGCACCATTTCCTTGAGCTGGTCGACGTCCACTTCCTCGACATCGCCTTCGCGCTGCGGCCATTGCCCGCGCCGCAGGCACAGCACGCAGCGGATGGTCTCGGCCACTCCCTGCAGCAGCAACAGCGCGCCAGCCACCGGGATCACCGCCTTGAACGGGTAGATCGGCGGCCCGTCCGCGGCGATCGACGAATGTTCGTTCTGCGCCAGCGAGACCTGGAAGAAGTCGATGCCGGCCCAGGCCAGCGCGATCACGCCGGGAAAGAAGAAGGCCAGGTACAGCACCAGGTCGATCGCCGCCTGCATGCGAGGTGACAGGAAGCCATACAGGATATCGCCGCGCACGTGCCCGCGCTTGGCCAGCGTGTAGGCGCCGGCGAGCATGAACAGCGTGCCGTACAGCATGTTGCTGGCATCGAATACCCACGCGTGCGGAGCGCCCAGCGCGTAGCGCGAGAACACCTCGTAGCTGATCATCAGCGTCAGCGCGATGATCAGCCACGAGCCGGCCTGGCCCACGAATGTGCTTACCCGGTCGATGCCGAACAGCAGGCGTTGCACGATGGCGTCCCGGCGCTGCTCAGGTGCGCTTGGCGAAGTAGTGGCTTGTCGCCAGCCGGAAGTCGACGTTGGTGTCGTTCTGCCAGCGGGTGGCGCGCTGCGCGAAGGCCTTCATCGAGTCGTTGACCTTCTTGAACATCGGGTTTTCCTTTTCCTTGCGCGCCACGATCTCGTCCCAGATCTTGAGCTGCGCCTGCAGCACCGAGTTGGGCGTGGCGTAGAACTTCACGCCCTGCGCCTGCAACGCCTGGTAGTCCTTGGAGTAGCGGTCGATCGCCTTCATCGACATATCCGCCGAGGCCGCCTCCACCGCGTTGGCGATCAGCGCCTTCATCTTGGCGGGCAGCGCGTCATAGCGCTTCCTGTTGAACAGGATCTCGAACTGCTCCGAGGTCTGGTGGAAGCTGCGCAGCATGCAGACCTTGGACACGTCCTGGAAACCCAGCGCGCGGTCCGAGCTGGCATTGTTGAATTCGGCGGCGTCGAGCAGGCCGCGATCCAGGGCCGGCACGATCTCGGCGCCGGGCAGCGCGTTCACCGCGGCGCCCAGCCCGGTGAAGATATCGATCGACAGCCCGACCGTGCGGAACTTCAGTCCCTTGAAATCCTCCGGCTTGGTGATGGGCTTCTTGAACCAGCCCAGCGGCTGCGTCGGCATCGGCCCGTACAGGAACGAGACCACGTCGAGGTTCAGGCTGCGGTAGATCTCTTCCTGCAACTGCTTGCCGCCGCCGTACTTGTGCCAGGCCAGCAGCATGTTCGGATCCATGCCCCACGCGGGGCCGGAGCCCCACAGCGCCAGCGCGGAGTTCTTGCCGTACCAGTACGCGATCACGCCGTGGCCGCCGTCGAGGGTGCCCTTGCTGACGGCATCGATCAGGTCGAACGCCTTGACGACCGCGCCGGCGGGCAGCAGTTCGATCTTCAGGTCGCCGCCCGACATGTTGTTCACCTTGGCGACGAAATCGCCGGCAAACTCGTGGAAGATGTCCTTGGTCGGCCAGGTGCTCTGCCAGCGCATGGTGACGGGACCCTGCGCCTTGACGATGGCGGGAAATCCCATTGCCGCGGCGCCGGCTGCTGCCCCGGCGGCCCCGCCGAGAAAGCCGCGCCGCGAGACGCCGCTCGCGCCGCCAGTCTCGGCAGCAGCCTGCTTCGCCTCTGTTTTCCTCGTCCTGGATGCCATGGTTGCCTCCATGTGTGGGTGGGATGGCCGCGAGCGCTGGCCATGGGCCGAGGCAGCTCGCCACTGTCTTGAACACCGGAAAAGTCGGGAAAATCGGGAAAGCGATGGACCAGGAGGCTGCGTGCGCGCTGCGCAGGGTGGTCGTTGATTCCCTTCATGGTAGGAAAGGGACAGAGAACCACAATCTAGGGATTACCCGCGCGGTGAGGGCTGGCTCACTTTGGCTTTGCTGGGCGCGGGCGCTGATGCGGCATTGCCGCAAGATTCAGGCGCGCGCAATCCCCACCGTGAACTCGCCCTCGAGCGCGCCGCCGGCATCCGCGTGCGGACTCACGCGCACAGTGCTGGGCCTGCTGCCGGCAATCGGATCCCGTGCGGTCGGCCGCGTCGGCACGCCGTGCGCGCGGTAGGCAGGGTGGCTGCCGAGCACCTGGCGGCTGAGCGCATCGTCGAAGTACAGCTGGCTGGTCAGGACTTCCGACTGCGCCAGCAGCACTTTGAAATGGATATGGATGGCGCGCGACGGATACCAGCCGGGGTAGATTGTGGTGAACGTCGCCACGCCGTCGGCCCCGGTGGCCTGCACGCCGCGCAGGTAGCGCGCCTGCCTGTTGGTGGCAATTTCGGTGGCGCTTTCGCCGCTATAGCTGCCATCGGCGTCGCAGTGCCATACGCTCACCAGCGCGCCGTGGACGGGCGCGCAGCCGCGCTGCGCCTCGAGCACGCGCAGGCGCAGCCGCAGCGGCTGGCCGGGGCGGCCGTCGCGTATATCGGCGCGCATCAGCGCGTCGTCAAGGTAAAAGGGCCCTTCGGTGGCCTCAGGGGTGAGCAGGCAGGCTGCCGGCGCCTGTGCTGCTGCGGTGCCAACGCCGGCGAGCGCAAACAGGCCGCCCATTTCTTGCAGGAAGCGGCGGCGCGCGGTGTCGGCGGTGTTCGGATAGGCTGTCCCGACAAAGCCGGCTGCAGGGCGTGCGTCCATGTGGGTCTCCGTGGGATGGCGGGGTACGCGCTGCTGCGCGGGTGCGGGTCAGCCGGTCTGGATGATGGGCGGGGCGCCTCAGCGTCCCATGGCTTTCAGCATTGAGTAGCCGTGGCTGGTGATGCGCGGCTCCTGCCGGCAACCGTGCAGGACTTCAAGCCGGACCAACTGTTTTTCGACCAGGGCCTCCAGGTCGGTGGGATCGATCTGGCGGGGATCGCTCGAATCGAGGGAGTCGGGGCCGTCGCTCAATAGCAGCAGCGTGGCAAGTTCATGCGGGCTCAGCACGTTCATCTCCTTGGCTAGAGGGGGCGTTTGCTGGGAGTCTGCAGGGCGCACGCGGCGCCTGCGCGAAGAAGCGCGCCGTGGAGACAATGGCACTTGCGACGGCGCGTGCTGCGTTGCGGCACGAATGCTGCAGCGCGGTGCACGGTCGTATGCCCGGTCTCAGGCGGCTAGCTTCTTTGACGGCACCGGTGGCGCACGGTTCCTTGCCAGGGCTTGTCGTTACAAGTGGCCTCGCGCTAACCGGTGTCGGAGCCATTATCGACCAGCGACGATGACAGCGTGATGGCCATGCCGGCAGCGTGGGCTTGGCCGGCGGCACGCGCGGCCAGTCATTCGCTTTGGCACTGGATCCTATTCAAAACCTTAACTTCCGGCGCGTGGTGCCGGCGTGACAGAATGCCGCGGCCAGGCCGCTCCGGCTGCGCGACCATGGCCTCTTTTTTCTCAGCCGCATTCCGCACGGAGATCCTTGCATGCTGGCCGCGCGCCTGCTCCTCTGTCTTGCCTTTGTCATCGCCATGCTGACCCACGTTTCCTCCACGGCCGGCGCTTTGCCGGCCACCGAACTCCATGCCGCCGCGGCCAGCGGCGACACCGCACGCGTGCGCGCGCTGCTTGCCAGCGGCGCCACCATCGACGCCCGCGACGCGCAGGGACGTACCGCGCTGCTGGTCGCCACTCATCACAACCAGGTGCAGGCGGCAAAGGTGCTGATCGAGGCCGGCGCCGACGTCAATGCCAAGGATGCGATCCAGGACAGCCCCTATCTCTACGCCGGCGCGCGCGGCCACAACGAGATCCTGCGCATGGCGCTGGCCCACGGCGCGGACCTGCGCAGCACCAACCGTTACGGCGGGACCGCGCTGATTCCCGCCGCCGAGCGCGGGCATGTCGAGACCGTGCGCATGCTGATCGCGGCCGGCGTGGATGTCGACCATGTCAACCGGTTGAAATGGACGGCACTGCTGGAGGCAATCATTCTCGGCAACGGCGGCGCCGCGCATACCGAGATCGTGCGCCTGCTGGTGCAGGCGCGTGCCAACGTGAACCTTGCCGACGGCGAAGGCGTCAGTCCGCTGCAGCATGCGCGCCAGCGCGGCTATGCGCAGATCGAGCGCATTCTCAGCGCCGCTGGCGCGCGCTGAGGACGCCGGCGCTCTGGGCCATCCACGCGACGCCCTGTGGGCCGTTCAGGCGAATCGCCTCCACCATGCCTCATATATACTGTCAGTGTGCATACAAAATGGTGAAGGCGATGTCCCCAAGAGCAAAGCGCAGTGCAACGAGTGAAGGCGGCAATACGGCAACTGCCGTGCCGGAAGCGGATCCGGCCAAGGAATTGCTCTGGGCCCGTCCGGGGTTTCTTGTGCGGCGGCTTCACCAGATCCACGTGGCGATGTTCTTCGAAGAATGCAAGGCGCCCAATATCACGCCAGTCCAGTACGCCATCCTGACCGTGCTGTCGGTATTGCCAGGACTCGACCAGACCTCGCTGGGGCAGGAAGTGGGGCTGGACCGCACCACGACCATGGACGTGGTGCGCCGGCTGGAAGACCGCGGCCTGGTCGAGCGCCGTGAAAACCCCGCCGACCGGCGTACGCGCCACGTGCACCTGACGCGAGAAGGCAAAAGCGTGGTCACGTCGCTGCGAGCCGACATGGCGCGCGCGCAGGAACGCATGCTGGCGCCATTGAAGCCCGCGCAGCGGGAGGTGTTCATGGAGTTGCTGGCGACGCTGGTGGAAGCCAACAACCAGTACAGCCGGACCGTGTTGCGCAGCATGTAAGCTAACGGCGGGCGCAAGGCCCGCCGTCTTTCATGGCGATGCCGTTCAGACCGGATAAACCAGGTCGTTCGCAATGATGGTGGTGTCATACACCACCTGCCGCTCGCGCAGCAGCAGCCTGCCGCCCTGGCGGCGGAAGCGATCGTGATAGGTGCCGGCGAGGTGGACCGTCGTGGGCCCCTCTACCAGCGTCTGCAACAGCATGAAGTTGGCCTGCGCCACGATATCGCCGTCGGCCGTTTCAGCGCTGACCCGCGTGTTGGTCACCAGGTGCAGGTTGTAGCGCGGCGCGAACATCTGCGTATTGGCGATCGCCGCGGCGCGGTCGCGCATCATGCCGATGCCTTCGGCATACACCAGCCCGACGGGCAGGTTGCGTTCGGCGTTCTCGCGCGCGGTGATGCGGTAGAGCGCATCCTCGGTGAAGAAGCCTGGCCATTGCTCGACCATGCCAGCGTCGAGCACCGCGCAATAGTCAGCGTGGAAGGCATCGATCTCCAGCCGCAGTTCGATCGCGCGCGCGGTGCCGAGGGTGCTCTCGCGATAGAGGGAGTAGTTCAGCGGTTTCATATTGCTTTGGATTCCGGTCAGGCGGCGTTCAGAATCCCATCACGCCGCGATAGTACTGGTACATCGCGCGGATCGCGGATTCAGAGATCAGGGAGCTGGACGTGCCGATCTGCTGCGCGTCCAGCTTGAGCACATTGAGATCGCTGCTGGAGCGGCGCACGCCTTCCTGCACGAACTTCATCGCCTCGTTGTCCTCCAGCCCGAGGAAGCCGGCCGGACCCATCAGGTTGCCCTGGCGCAGGCGGTGCTGCGTCATTTCCTCGGTATCGTCCTCGTAGCCAAACATGGTCCACAGCATCAGCATGCTGTCGGGACCGTTGGGCACGATCTGGCGCACGCCGAGCGTGTTCATCTCGCGCTGCACGATCAGGTTCGGCCAGATCGTCTGCATTGTCACCGACCATGGCGAGTCGAACTCGCGCACGTACTCCAGGAAGCGCTCGTCCTCCAGCTGCATGCCTTCGTGGTACGAGCGCATCTCCTTCTTGTTCTCGTCGCTGACGGCCGCATATTTGTCTTCCTTCTTGGCCGATGCCATGGTGCCGTGGCGGCCGTGCATCGGGTCGGCGATCATCGCCGATTCGTTGCCCGCCACAAGCAGGCCAAACACTACCAGGAAGGAGTGCAGCAGCGTGGCGTGGTAAGGGTCCTTCAGGTTCTCGTGGTACATCTTCCAGTTGCACGGCAGCTCGTTCTTGTAATAGCCGAGCACCTTGAGCGGCTTGCCGTTGAAGACCACGTCGAAGTCCTTCAGGATCTCCGGCGTCATGTAGTCTTCCAGGCTTTCCATGTCAGGCGCGTATGAGGCAAAGATCACGCCGTTGCGCGTCGCCACGTGCAGCTTCACCAGCCCGTGGTCTTCGTTGCGGAAGTCCTTGGGCATGCCGCCGGCACGGTTGACGCCGCGTTTGAACGGAACGCCCTGCAGGTTGCCCTTCAAGTCGTAGGACCACTGGTGGTAGGGGCAGACGAATTCCTTGGTGTTGCCCTGGCTGTGGCGGCAGAACTCTGCGCCGCGGTGCGCGCACCGGTTCTCGAAGACATTGATCGAGCCGTCCTCGGCGCGCGAGACGACCACCGGCGTCGCGCCGACATACGAGCGCTTGAAGTCCCCGGCATTGGGGATCTCAGCTTCCAGCGCGACGTAATTCCACGAGCGGCCGCGGAAAATTTTCTGCAGCTCCAGATCATGGACGGCCTGGCTGGTGTAGACCCAGTCCGGGATGTAGTGGAGGCCGTCCTCGGGCCAGCGGCATTCTGCCAGTCCCGGGTTCTTCTTGCCCAGCGTGTGCTGGATCACCGCTTGTGTCTGGTACATGTGGGGGGTCCTCTCAGAGTGTGATGGAGCGGTCGGCTTCGGCCTGCCATTCGCGGACGACCTGCCGCAGCGGCAGGGTGTCGTCGCACAGGCGTGCGAAATAGGCGGTGACGTCGTGGCCGACCAGCGAGCGCAGCTGACGCAGGTCGCCGCCGGCATTCACGGCAATGGCATGGCTCAGGCGGCCGTGGCGGGTGCCGAGCAGCATGAATTTCGGGGCGGCGGCATCGTGGGCCCCTATACCGCGCCAGGCATAGCGGATATCCGGATGCGCGGCGCCGAGTATCTGCACGTTGCAGCCAAACTGGTCGGTCCAGAACCACGGCAGCGCAGCGGGTTCCGCCGCCACGCCCAGCAGGGACGCCGCAGCGATGCGTCCCTGCTCATTGGCGCTTTGCCAGGACTCGAGCCGGACCTCGGTGCCGAACAGCGGCTGGTACTGGCTGCAGCAGTCGCCAGCGGCGTAGATTCCTTCCGCGCTGGTGCGGCACTGTTCGTCGACCTGGATACCGCCGTTCTGCGGATGCAGCGCCAGACCAGTGCCGGCGGCGAGCGTCACTTCCGGTGTCAGGCCGATGGCGACCACCACCAGCGGTGCGTGCAGCACCGAACCGTCCGCCAGCTGCAGATGCACGCCATCGTCGCGGGTGTTGCAAGCGGCAATGCCGCAACCGAGGCGCAGGGTCACGCCTTGCGCCCGCACCCGGTCCGCCAGCCATGCACCAAGCTCCGGCGGCAGGGCGCGGCCAAGCAGGCAGTCCGCGCTTTCGACCAGCGTGACCTTCAGGCCCATGCCTGCAGCGGTCGACGCGGTCTCCAGGCCAAGGAAGCCGCCGCCGATCACCACGAGCTCGCCAACGTGCTGCATGGCGTCGCGCAGGCGCGCCGCATCGTCCAGCGAGCGCAGGTAATGCACATGTGGCGTGCCCGGCGGCAGCGCCGGCAGCACGCGGGCATTGCCGCCGGTGGCCAGCAGGCAGGCGCCGTAGCCGATGGCGCTGCCGTCGGCCAGGTGCGCGACATGCCGTGCGGCATCGAGCGCGGTGACGCAGGCGCCCAGCCGCAACTCTATGCCTTGGTCAGCATAGAAGCTGGCGGGTTGCACGCCGATCTTCCCGTCCTGTCCGGCATCGGCGAGCACGGACTTGGACAGAGGCGGGCGCTCGTATGGGGCGTGCCGTTCGCCGCCCGCCATGACGATGCGGCCGCCGTAGCCAAGGCCGCGAAGCGCCGCGGCCGCCATGGCCCCCGCCTGGCCGGCGCCGACGATCAGGATGGGCGTGTGCTGTGTCATGACCGGCTCCCTTACAGCTCGACCCACACCCGGCTGTCTTCGATCTTGACCGGGTAGGTGCGGATATCTCCGGTCGCGGGTGCGCACATCGCCTTGCCGGTGCGGATGTCGAAGCGGGCCTGGTGCAGCGGGCATTCGATACAGCCGTCTTCCAGATAGCCATCCGACAGCAGGGCATACTGGTGCGTGCAGACGTTGTCGGTGACAAAGTACGCGTCATCGCTGCGATAGACGGCAAGCTGGCGATCACCCAGCGTCAGCGGCATCACCTCGTCGTTCTGCAGCGTGTTGGCCGCATCGATGTGAATCCATGCCATGGTTATCTCCGTGAATCTAATTTGTCAGTACACTGATCATATAAGATCAGTGTACTGATGTTTGTGGCGCGAAAAATCCTCGTTAACCCTGACTGGTGCGTGCCGTCCCGGGCGTGGGCGCGGCACTGTGCTGCAGCGTGGGACGTGCCTGCCAGCGCGCCAGGATCTCGCCCATGATGCCGCGGCGGAAAGTCAGCACGCAGACCACGAAGATCAGCCCGGTCACCATGCTGACCGACTCGCCCAGCGTATCGAACCAGCCGATCCCGGTCATCTCCGCCAGCGCGTTGCCCGCATCCCCCAGCTTGTTCTCCAGCGCGACAATGACCAGCGCGCCGACCAGCGGGCCGGACAGGGTGCCCATGCCGCCAACCAGCGTCATCAGGATCACGGAGCCCGACATCATCCAGTGGACATCGGTCAGCGTGGCGAAGCCCAGCACCAGGGTCTTGAGCGCCCCCGCCAATCCCGCCAGCGCCGACGACAGCACGAATGCCAGCAGCTTGAACCGGTCCGCGTCATAGCCCAGCGAGACCGCGCGCGGCTCGTTCTCCTTGATCGCCCGCAGGATCTGCCCGAAGGGGGAGTTGACGATGCGCATGATGCCGAGGAAGGCAGCGACCGTGATCGCCAGCACGACGTAGTACATGGTGTGGTCGGACGCCAGCGGCAGCACGCCGAACAGTTCGCCGCGCGGTACCGCCTGCATGCCGTCTTCGCCCCCGGTCACCGGTGCCTGCAGGCAGAAGAAGTAGAACATCTGCGCCAGCGCCAGCGTGATCATGGCGAAGTAGATACCCTGGCGGCGGATCGCCAGCGCGCCGAACACCAGCCCCAGCAGGGCGCCGAATGCAGTGCCGGCCAGCAAGGCCAGTTCCGGCGTGAGCTGCAGCGACTTCATCGCGTAGCCACAGGCATAGGCCGCGCCGCCGAAGAAGGCGGCATGGCCGAAGGACACCAGCCCGGTATAGCCCAGCAGCAGGTTGAAGGCGCAGGCAAACAGCGCGAAGCACAGCAGCTTCATCACCAGTACCGGGTAGGCGCCCAGCCAGGGCGCGAGCAGCAGGGCCGCCAGCAGTAGTCCGTACGCGAGCAGCGGCCGCGTTGCGTAAGTGGGGCTTGCCATCATTTCTCCTTTCCAAACAGGCCGGCGGGTCGCACCAGCAGCACGCAGACCATGGCGACAAAGACTACGGTCGCTGAGGCTTCGGGGTAATAGACCTTGGTGATGCCTTCGAACACACCCAGCCCCAGGCCGGTAAAGATCGAGCCGAGGATCGACCCCATGCCGCCGATCACCACCACCGCGAACACCGTGATGATCAGGTTCTGCCCCATCAGCGGCGACACCTGCATGACTGGCGCGGCGAGCACACCCGCAAGCGCTGCCAGGCCTACGCCAAAGGCATAGGTCAGGGTCACCAGCAGCGGCACGTTGACGCCGAAGGCCTCGACCATGCGCGGATTCTCGGTGCCGGCGCGCAGGTAGGCGCCCAGCCGGGTCTTCTCGATCATGAACCAGGTGGCGAAGCACACCGTCAGCGAGGCCAGCACCACCCAGGCGCGGTAGTTGGGCAGCACTATGAAGCCCAGCTGGCTGACGCCGGTCAACGCCTCCGGCGTGGGGTAGGGCAGGCCGGAGACTCCATAGACCGAGCGCAGCAGGCCTTCGATCAGCAGGCAGATGCCGAGCGTCAGCAGCAGCCCATACAGGTGGTCGAAGCGGTACAGGTGGCGCAGCATGGTGCGCTCCAGCACCACGCCCAGCGCACCGGCCGCCAGCGGCGCCAGCAGCAGCATCAGCCAGTAGTTGATCCCAAGGTAATTCAGGCCCATCCACGCCAGCACAGCGCCTAGCATGAACAACGCGCCATGGGCGAAATTGATCACGTTGAGCAGGCCGAAGATCACGGCCAGCCCCAGGCTCAGGATCGCGTAGAACGATCCGTTGACCAGCCCCAGCAGCAGCTGGCTCAGCAGCGCGGGCAGGGGCACTCCAAACAATTCCATGACAAGGTCTCCTTACACGCCCAGCAGGGCGTTGAGCGCGGGCATCTTCCGTTCCAGCTCGTTGGCGGCGAAGGCCTCCACGATGCGGCCGTGTTCCATCACGAAGAAGCGGTCCGCCAGCGGCGCCGCGAAGCGGAAGTTCTGTTCCACCATGACGATGGTGTAGCCCCTGCGGCGCAGCGTGGCGATCATCTTCGCGAGCTTCTGTACGATCACCGGGGCCAGCCCCTCCGAGATCTCGTCGAGCAGCAGCACGCTGGCGCCGGTGCGCAGGATGCGCGCCACCGCCAGCATCTGCTGCTCGCCGCCCGACATGCGCGTGCCCGGGCTCTTGCGCCGCTCGTGCAGGTTGGGGAACATCTCGTAGATCTCGGCAACGGACATCGGCTCGCGCAGTCCCGTCGCGCCCGGCGCTGCCTCGAAGGCAGGCGGCAGCATCAGGTTCTCTTCGCACGACAGGCTGGCAAAGATGGCGCGTTCCTCCGGGCAATACCCCAGCCCCAGCGGCGCGATGCGGTGGGTCTTCATGCCGATGGTTTCCCGGCCGAAGACGCGCACCGAGCCCTTGCGCGTGCCGGCCAGGCCCATGATGGCGCGCAGCGTGGTGGTGCGCCCCGCGCCGTTGCGGCCCAGCAGCGTCACCACTTCGCCCGGCTGGACCGCCAGGTCGACGCCGTGCAGGATGTGCGATTCGCCGTACCAGGCATGCAGGTCCCGCAATTCCAGGGCGGGGGTGGCGGTTACAGTCATGCGGCCTCCTGCTGGTCTTCCGTAGTTCCCATATAGGCTTCCTTCACCTGCGGGTTGCGCGAGATCTCCTCATACGTGCCCTCGGCCAGCACGGCGCCGCGCTGCAGCACCGTGATGCGATCGACGATCGACGACACCACGCTCATGTTGTGCTCCACCATCAGCACGGTCCGTCCCGCCGACACGCGCTTGATCAGCGCCGTCACGGTCTCGACGTCCTCATGGCCCATGCCTTGCGTGGGCTCGTCCAGCAGCATTAGTTCGGGATCGGTGGCGAGCGTGGTGGCCAGCTCCAGCGCGCGCTTGCGTCCGTAGGCCAGTTCGGCCGTGCCGAGATGCGCGAAGCCGGCAAGGCCCACGTCATCCAGCAGTTCCATGGCGCGCGCATCCAGCCGCGACAGCGAGCGCCTGCCGCGCCAGAAATGCCATGACGTACCCAGCTTGCGCTGCAGCGCGATGCGCACGTTCTCCAGCACGGTCAGCTGCGGGAACACCGCCGAAATCTGGAACGAGCGGATCACGCCCATGCGGGCGATCTGCGCCGGCCGCAGCGCGGTGATGTCGGCACCGTTGAAATGGATGGAGCCGGACGACGGCGCGTGGAACTTGGTCAGCAGATTGAAGCAGGTGGTCTTGCCGGCGCCGTTGGGGCCGATCAACGCATGGATCGAGCCCCTCCGCACGGACAGGCTGACATCGCTGACGGCGGTAAAGCCTTTGAACGCCTTGGTCAGCCCCTGCGTGCGCAGGATCACGTCTTGCTCAGGCATTGGCGCGCTCACTTCTTGACCAGCGGGCATTCGCTGGCGGAGAGGGGACGGAAGGCTTCGTCGCCAGGGATCGTGCCGATGTACTTGACCAGGTCCCACGGGTCTTTCGATTCCGCCGGCGTCTTGGCCTGGGCCAGGTACATGTCGTGCACCATGCGCCCATCGATCCGGACCTTGCCATTGCGCACGAAGGCGTCGTTGACGGGCAGCGCGCGCATCTTGTCCGCCACCGCGGGCCCCTCGACGGTCTTGGCGGCTTCCACGGACTTCAGGTAGTGCAACACGCCCGAGTAGACACCGATCTGCCCATGGGTGGGATATGCCTTGTGGCGCTTGTAATAGCGCTCGACGAAGTCCTTCGACTTCGCGTCGAGGTCGAGCCTGAACGGGTCGACGTAGGTCAGGCCCTGCGCGGCGGGCAGTCCCAGGCTCTTGATATCGGTGATGAAGGTGGACGGCGTGATCACCGTCTGGCCCGCCTTGATCAGGCCGAACTCGCCGGCCGCCTTGACGCCGTTGATCATGTCATTGCCGGCATTGGCCAGCACCACCACCTTGGCCTTGGAGGCCGACGCCGCGACCACCGGGCTGCTGAAGTCGCTGGCATTGAGCGGATGGCGCGTGCTGCCCACGTTCTTGCCGCCGCCGGCATCCACTGCCTTGCGGAAGTCGGCCTCCAGCGACTGGCCAAAGGCGTAGTCCACCGTGATGTAGTACCAGCTGTTGCGGCCCTGGTCAATCAGGCGGCGGACCAGCGGATAAGACACGGAGTAGGTGTCCCAGGCCCAGTGGAATCCCGTGGGCGAGCAATTCTGGTTGGTCAGCGCCATGGCACCGCCGGTGGAGACGATGTCGATCTTCTGCTTCTGGCGCGCCACTTCCTGCACAGCCAGCGCCGTCGATGAGTTGGGGAAGTCGATCACCATGTCGACGCCGTCGGTATCGAACCAGCGGCGCGCCAGCGACGAGGCGATATCGGCCTTGTTCTGGTGATCGGCTGACAGCACCGTGACGGGCTTGCCCAGCGCCTTGCCGCCGAACTCCTCGACGGCCATCTGGGCGGCGACGACGGAGCCCTTGCCGGACAGGTCGGCATAGGAGCCGGACATATCGGTGATGACGCCGATCTTCACGCCGCTGGCGTCGGCCAGGGCAGGCGTGGCCTGCGCCAGGCCGAGCACGGCGGATGACGCGGCAAGGGTGCGGAGGATGCGAGAGGTGGACATGGGGGCTCCAGGTTGTCTGCGCGAAGGGATGGAAGTTGGCGATGGCTGCATTCGCCCGCCGCGGGCGCCATCGCTGCGCTCGCGCGGTAAATAATTCAGTATGCTGAATATATGCCGATGAAAAGGGCGGATTTCTCCGCCCTGCAAGTGCACCGGGTGGCAGTGCTTAGGTGGAAAGATCGCCCCCGCGCGTCTCCGGCACGAACACCATGCCGATGACGAAGGCGAGTCCGGCGATGACCACCGGATACCACAGGCCAAAGTACACGTCGCCGCTGGACACGTTCATTGCCGTGACCACGAACGACAGCATGCCGCCAACCCAGCCCGCACCAAGGTGGAAGGGCAGCGACAGCGAGGTGTAGCGCACCCTCGCCGGGAACAGCTCGACCATGAAGGCGGCCATCGGGCCATAGACCATGGCCAGGAACAGGATCGGCACCAGCAGCAATATGAACACCATCGGCGTATTCATCCTGGCCGGATCGGCGCGCTCCGGCCAGCCGGCATCGACCAGTGCGCCCTTGATGGCGGCGCGGTCGAAGCCCTGCAGCGTGCGCTCGCCGATCCGCACTTCCGCCTGGGCCGGGTCGCTGGCCGGCACGAAGGTGTAGCCAACGCCGAGGTCGGTCAGGTAGCCGCGGATCTTGTCGCAGGCCGACACCGGTTCGCCGAACAGGCGTGCCTTGCAGCCGCCAGCGGTCACCTGCACCGTGCCTTGCCGCTGGAACTGCTCCAGCGCCGGATTGGCGTAGTGGGTCAGCCCCTTGAACACCGGCTGGGTGCATAGCGCAGCCAGCAGGCACGCCGCCATCATGATGTACTTGCGGCCGATACGATCCGACAGCCAGCCGAAGAACAGGTAGCACGGCGTGGCTACCACCAGTGCGATCGCGATCAGCTTGTGCACGGTTTCGATCGGCACCTGCAGCGTCTTGTTGAGGAAGAACATGCTGTAGAAGTGGCCGGTGCCGAAGATCGCGCCAAGCCCGGCGGCCACCACGAACAGCAGCAGCACCGACTTCAGGTTTTTCCACTGAGTGAAACTCTCGCGGATGGGGGACTTCGAGGTGGCATTGCCCGCCTTCATGCGCGCGAACACCGGCGATTCATGCAACTTGCCGCGGATGTACACCGAGATCACCAGCATGACCAGCGACACGATGAACGGGATGCGCCAGCCCCACGCGCGGAATTCCGCCTCAGTCAGGAAGGTCTTGAGCAGATACACCACGGACAGAGAGGCCAGCAGCCCCAGGGTGGCGGTGGTCTGCAGCGAGCTGGTGTAGAGGCCCCGCTTGCTTGCCGGCGAGTGCTCGGCGACGTACGTGACCGCGCCGCCCACTTCGCCGCCCAGCGCCAGGCCTTGCAGCAGGCGCAGCAAAACCAGCAGCACCGTTGCGGTGATGCCGATCTGCTCATACGTCGGCAGCACGCCCACGCCCACCGTGGCCACCCCCATCAGCAGGATGGTGACCAGGAAGGTGTACTTGCGGCCGATCAGGTCGCCCAGGCGCCCGAACAGCAGCGCGCCTACGGGGCGGATCAGGAAGCCGGCGCCAAAGGTGGCCAGGCTCGCCAGGAAAGCGGCTGTTTCGTTGCCCGGCGGAAAGAATAAAGCACCGAAGTACACGGCCAGCGCCGCGTAGATGTAAAAGTCATACCACTCCATCAGGGCGCCGAAGGATGAGGCAAGGATGACCTTGCGTTCTTCAGCAGTCATGCCGGAGGCTTGGGCGCGTGTCTCGGCGCGGGTCAGGCTGATCGTCATGGCGGGGGTCCTCTTGGTCAGGCCGTTGTCTCTGTTGTTTGTTTGCTTCCCGGTGGTGCAGGCGCCGGTGGCGCGGCTCGTTCATGGCTTGCCGCTGTGCAGCGCTGCATGCTGCCGGTGCATCAGTCAGTATGCTGATGAGAAGCGCAGTATGCTGAGCAAAATGCGGGCCAGTGCCGACGCCGCCCGCTGTCTTGCAAAGGCGCCGGAAAGCCCGATTTAAACGGTTATTTCATATCGTCAGCATACTGATCATCTGCGAATCAGTGTACTGAGCGACTTTGCCCATCGTTATAGGTGTTAACCCTTCGCGCCGCGTCTGGACTTTTGAAATGTCGCTGACTAGAATCCGAAACTAATCAGTGTACTGAGCAATTAGCGAAGCAACGCGTTTGCGCACGCGGGACAAGCTCGGCACGCAGCGATTCCATCCATCAGGAGCCCCCACCAGCATGAACTACGTGAAGAAGATCGCCCTGGAAGAGCATTTCATGACCCCTGGTTTCCAGGCTTATTCCAAAGGGTTCACGCAGCATATCGATCCGGCGGTGTTCGCCGAGCTCGGTCGCCGCCTTGCCGATTTCGACGAAGAGCGGCTTGCCGAGATGGACCGGTGCGGCATCGACATCACCGTGCTGTCGCAAACCGGCCCGGGCGTGCAGGGCGAGCCTGACGCCGGCCTCGCGCTGGCACGGGCGCGCGAGAGCAATGACTTCCTGGCGGCGCAGATCGCCCGCCATCCGACGCGCTATGCCGGCTTTGCCGCGCTACCGATGCAGGATCCCGGGCAGGCGGCGGCCGAACTGGAGCGCGCCGTGCAGCAGCTCGGCTTCAAGGGCTCGCTGGTGAACGGCCATACGCATGGTCGCTACTACGATGACCCTGCTTATGACGGTTTCTGGGAACGCATGCAGGCGCTGGATGTGCCGATGTACCTGCATCCCACCGATGCCTTCGTGTCGCCGCAAGTGCTCGCAGGCCATCCGGAGCTGGCCGGGGCGGCGTGGGGGTGGGGCGTGGAAACCGCATCGCATGCGCTGCGGCTGCTGTTCAGCGGCGTGTTCGACCGCTTCCCGCGCCTGAAGCTGATCCTCGGCCATATGGGCGAGGGCCTGCCGTACCAGCGCTGGCGCTTTGACAGCCGCTTCGCGGTCTATTCGCACGGCGTCAAGCTGGAGCGCGCGCCGTCCGAGTATATCGGCAGCAATATTGTCATCACCACCTCGGGCGTGTGTTCGCACGGCGCGCTGATGGGCGCCATTGCCGAACTGGGACCGGAGGCGGTGATGTTCTCGGTCGACTATCCCTATGAATCCACCGAAGCGGCCGCGAAGTTCATCGACAGCGCACCGCTCGACGACACCACGCGCGCGCTGGTCTGCCACGGCAACGCGCAACGCCTGCTCAAGCTCTGATCGCACCCACCGGGAACCCCCAATGCAAAAAGTCCTTCGTATCGGCCAGATTGTCCCCAGTTCGAACACGACGATGGAAACTGAAATCCCCGCCATGCTGATGGCGCGCCAGCAGATCCGCCCGGAGCGCTTCACCTTCCACTCGAGCCGCATGCGGATGAAGAAGGTGGTCAAGGAAGAGCTGGCGGCAATGGATGCCGAGTCCGACCGCTGCGCGGTGGAACTAAGCGATGCCCGCGTCGATGTGCTCGGCTATGCGTGCCTGGTCGCGATCATGGCAATGGGCCATGGCTACCACCGGCAGTCCGAACAGCGCCTGAAGGCGCACACCACGGCCAACGGCGGCGATGCCCCTGTCATCACCAGTGCCGGCGCACTGGTGGATGCGCTCAAGGTGATGGGCGCGAAGCGCATTGCGGTGGTCGCGCCCTACATGAAGCCACTGACCGAACTGGTGGTGGACTACATCCGCAACGAGGGCTATGAAGTCGTGGACTACCGCGCGCTGGAAATTCCCGACAACCTGGAAGTCGGCCGCCATGATCCCGCGCGCCTGCCGGGCATCGTTGCGCAGATGAACACGCAGGACGCCGACGTGATCGTGCTGTCTGCCTGCGTGCAGATGCCGTCGCTCCCGGCTGTGGCCAGGGTCGAGGCGATGACCGGAAAGCCGGTGCTCACCGCCGCCATTGCTACCACCTACGCGATGCTCCGTGCGCTGGATCTGGAGCCAGTCGTGCCGGGCGCGGGCGCGCTGCTGTCCGGCGCTTACTGAGGAGCGGCCATGAGCACCTTCCTTTACGGGGGCCACGTCCACGCCAACGGCATCCGGCAGCACTACCTGCGCTACGGCGGCAATGCAGGGGAGCGTGCCGCGCGTGATGCCGTCATTGTCGTGCCGGGCATCACCAGCCCCGCGATCACGTGGGGCTTTGTCGGCGAGCGCTTCGGCACGCGCTTCGACACCTACATCCTCGACGTGCGCGGCCGCGGGCTGTCGTCGGCGGAGCCGGAGCTCGATTACGGCCTGGATGCACAGGCGCGCGACATAACGGCCTTTGCCGAAGCGCTGGGCCTGCCGCGCTACAGCGTGGTTGGCCATTCGATGGGCGCACGGATCGGCCTGCGTGCCGCGGCGGGGCAGCCGAGCGGGCTGGCGCGGCTGGTGATGGTCGATCCGCCAGTCTCGGGGCCCGGCCGTCGCCCGTATCCGGCGCAGCTTCCGTGGTACGTCGATTCGATCAGGCTGTCCCGGCAAAGCACCGACCTGGATGGCATGCGCCGCTTCTGCCCGACCTGGACCGACGAGCAGTTGCGCCTGCGCGCCGAATGGCTGCACACCTGCAATGAAGAGGCGGTGGTGCGCAGCTTCGAGGATTTCCATCGTGACGACATCCACGCCGACATGCCGCGGGTCAGGGTGCCCACGTTGCTGATGACCGCCGGCCGCGGCGACGTGGTGCGGCCCGAAGATGTCGCGGAGATTCGCACGCTGCTGCCAGGCGTGTTGGTCAGTCACGTCGCCAAGGCGGGCCACATGGTCCCGTGGGACGACGAAGCGGGCTTTTACGCGGCGCTGGAGGATTTCCTCGGCGCGCCGCTGTTGCAATGACGAACAAGGAACCGACATGCCGGTAAGCGACCACCAGATGATCGAGGCCTGGCGCAAGGTGCTGCGGCTGTCCCGGCTGGAGCCGGGTCAGACCGTCACCATCCTGACCAGTGCCGCCACCCACCCGCAGACGCTGTCCACCGCGCTCACCGCCACGCAGTCGATGGGCGCCATCGTCAACCGGCTTGACCTGCCGCCCGTCAACGGCGAAAAGGCACTGAGCCGCGATGCGCTCGCCTACCTCGGCACCACGCCGCTGACCGGCAACCCGGCGGCCATCGCTGCGCTGAAGGCGAGCGACCTGGTGCTGGACCTGATGACACTGCTGTTCTCGCCCGAGCAGCACGAGATCCTGCAGGGCGGAACCAGGATCCTGCTGGCCGTGGAGCCGCCCGAGGTGCTTGCGCGCATGGTGCCCTGCGAAGCTGATCGCGAACGCGTGAAGGCGGCCTCGCAGCGGCTGGCAAACGCGCAGGAAATGCACGTCGTCTCGCCCGCCGGCACCGACCTGCGCTGCCCGCTGGGTGAATTCCCCGCCATCAGCGAGTACGGCTTTGTCGACGAGCCCGGGCGCTGGGACCACTGGCCCAGCGGCTTCGCACTGACCTGGCCGAACGAAGGCGCCGCCTACGGGACCATCGTGCTGGACCAGGGGGACATCCTGCTGCCGCAAAAGACCTACGTCACCGCACCGATCCGTCTGACGGTAGAAGCAGGCTTTGCGACGCGCATCGAAGGCGGGCTACATGCCGAACTGCTGAGCGAATACATGGCGTCATTCAACGATCCCGAAGCCTATGCCATCTCGCATATCGGCTGGGGGTTGCAGCCGCGCGCGCACTGGTCCACGCTGGGCCTGTACGACCGAGAGGCCACCATCGGCATGGATGCGCGCGCTTTCGAGGGCAACTTCCTGTTCTCGCTCGGTCCGAACAACGAGGCCGGCGGCCATCGCACCACGGCCTGCCATATCGACATCCCGGTGCGCCGCTGCACCGTGCGCCTGGACGGTGTCGACGTGGTGACCGCGGGCAAGGTGACCGACGGTTTCCGCTACCCGGAGCACATGTCGTGATGCACAAGGAAATCGACGCGTACCAGCGCCAGGGCTTCGGCAATGCGCTGGAGCTGACTGGGCCCTTCGGGTTGCTGATCGTGGACTTCGTCAACGGATTCGCCGATCCGGCGATATTCGGCGGCGGCAATATCCGCGAGGCCATTGCCAATACCGTGCCGCTGCTTGCAGCGACGCGGCGCGAAGGCTGGCCGGTCGCGCACAGCCGCATCGTGTTTGCGGACGATGGCGCGGACCACAACGTCTTCTCGATGAAGGTGCCGAACATGCTGACGCTGAAGGAGCATGCCTTCAACAGCGCCATCGTCGAAGAGCTGGCGCCGCACCCGGGCGAACTGGTGGTGCGCAAGACCGTGCCGTCGGCGTTTTTCGGCACGTCGCTGGCGGCGTGGTTGACGCAGCGCGGCGTGCGCACGCTGGTGGTGGCCGGTGCCGTGACTAGCGGATGCGTGCGGGCCAGCGTGGTCGATGCGATGCAATACGGCTTCCGCCCGCTGGTGCTGTCCGACTGCGTGGGTGACCGCGCGCTGGGACCGCATGAGGCCAACCTGTTCGACATGGCGCAAAAGTACGCAACGGTCGTCACGCGGACGGAGGGGCTTGCCGCCATCGGCGTGCGGGAATAGGCGCCCGCAAGGGCATGGCGGCCTGCCGGGATGCGGTAAAGCCGCAATTGACAGGGCCGCCCGCATTTTCATAGGATTTTGGTCAGTATGCTGAATAAGCCACGCTTATCATCGGAACGGACAGGGCAATGACATCGTCGATCGAACCGGATCACCCGGAAAGTGCGCGCGGCCAGGGAGTCGGCGCGCGCGTGGCGCGCAAGGAGGACGCCCGTCATCTGCACGGAAAGGGCCGCTTCGTCGCGGACATCGCCATGCCGGACTTGCAGGAAGTGGCGTTCCTGCGCAGCCCGGTCGCACATGCCAGGCTGCTGTCGGTGACCAAGCCGTCCCCGCACGCCGCCGCGGTGATCGTGCGTGAAGACATGACGGCGGCCAGCGACATCGTCGCCGACTCGGCCTTCCCGTCCTACCAGCCCTCGGCACAGCCGCCACTGGCCAGCGGCAAGGTGCGCTTCGTTGGCGAACCAGTGGCGATGGCGTTCGCGCCCACGCGCGCCGAGGCGGAAGACATCGCCGAGCAGGTCGCCGTGTCGTTCGACGAGCTGCCCGCGCTGGCCGACGTTACCCAGGCCCGCCAGCTTGCCCGCGAGCTGCGCGTGCATGACCACTGGCGCGACAACACCTTCCTGACGCTGACCGCCGAAAAGAACTTCGAGACGCGCCAGCGCGAGGCCACGGTCGTAGTGCGCCGCAAGATCGATCTGGCGCGCCAGTGCATGGTGCCGATGGAAGGCAAGGCGGTGCTGGCCTACTGGGACCACCAGTTCGACCAACTGGTGGTCTACAGCGCGACACAGGTGCCGCACATGATCCGCACGATCCTGGCGCACTGCCTGGGGCTGGAGCAGGAGCGCGTGCGGGTGATCTCGCCCGACGTGGGTGGTGCCTTCGGCTATAAGTGCGTGCTGCAGCAGGAAGAGCTGTGCATCGCGTGGCTGGCGCTGACCTACAAGCGCCCGTTCCGCTTTATCGAGGACCGGCGCGAGCATTTGACCGCCGGCGCGAACTCGCGCGAACACCACTACGACCTGACCGCGTATGCCGATGCGCGCGGCCGCTTGCTGGCGCTGGATGCAAAGATCGTGATCGATGGCGGCGCCTACTCGGTCTGGCCGTTTACCATCGGCCTGGAGCCGGGGCAGGCGATCGGAAACCTGCCGGGGCCGTACGCCTTCGACGGGTACCGCTGCGAAACCACTTGCGTGGCGACGAACAAGCCGGGCTTCGTACCCTATCGCGGCGTGGCGCGCACCGGCGTCTGCTTTGCGATGGAGTTGATGGTCGACGCCATCGCCCGCGAAGTGGGACGCGAGCCGTGGGAAGTGCGCTGCGAAAACCTGGTGCCGCCCGAGGCCATGCCCTATGTCAACGTCACCAACAAGCATTTCGACGGCGGCGACTATCCGGCCAGCGTACGCAAGGCCATGGAGATGATCGGCCTGCCCGCGATCCGTGCGCGCCAGAAGGCGGGGCCGCAGGGCAGCACCTATGTCGGCGTGGGTTTCGGCACCTACACCGAGCAATCTGCGCACGGCACGTCGGTGTTCGCCGCGTGGGGCACGCCGGTGATCCCGGGCTTCGATTCTGCGACGGTGCGCATCACGCCGGACGGTGGACTGGAGGTGCGCGTGGGCGTGCATTCGCACGGGCAGGGCATGGAAACCACCTTTGCGCAGATTGCCAACGAGATCCTTGGCATCGATATCGCGCGGATCAAGGTGGTGCACGGGGATACCGGACTGACGCCATTCTCGACCGGCACGTATGCCTCGCGCTCGCTGGTGATGTCAGGCGGGGCGGTATCGCGTGCGTGCAAGGCACTGCTGCCGCGTCTGCTGAAGATTGGCGCGCACTTGCTCGGCCAGCCGCAGGACGCCGTGGCGTTCCGCGATGGGGCCGTGGCCGCCGGGGATGCGGACACCGCCGATATCGCGCGCATCGCCAACGCCTGGTACATCAACCCGCACCTGTTGCCGCCGGACGTCGACGCGCAGGGGCTGGAAGTCACGATGGGCTTCAAGCCCGCCGTCGATACCGGCAGCTTCACCTACGCCACGCATGCCGTGGCTGTGGAAGTCGATATCGACTCCGGCCACGTCGGGATCCTCGACTACGTGGTGGTGGAGGACTGCGGCACCATGATCAACCCGATGGTGGTGGAAGGGCAGACCTACGGCGGCGTGGCGCAGGGCATCGGCACCGCGATGTTCGAAGCCATGCACTACGACGGCAATGGCCAGCCGCTGGCGTCGACGCTGGCGGACTACATGCTGCCGGGACCCACAGAGATCCCGTCGATCCGCATCCATCATTTCGAGACGCCCTCGCCGCATACGGAGTTCGGCGCCAAGGGCATGGGCGAGGGCGGGGCGATCGCGCCGCCAGCGGCCATCTTCAATGCCGTCAACGACGCGCTGCGCGATTTCGGCGTCGAGCTGAAGGAGACGCCGCTGACACCGCGCAAGATCCTGGAAGCGCTGGAGGCGGCCGAGGCCGATGCGCATAACCGGAAGGCTGCCTGACCGATGAAAGCCGTTGCATTCTCCTACCACGCACCCGGCTCGCTGCCGGAGGCGCTGTCCCGCCTGGGCGCGACCACCAATGTATCCAAGGCCATGGGCGGCGGGCAATCGCTGGGGCCAATGCTGAACCTGCGCCTGACCCGGCCCGATACGGTGGTCGATGTGTCGGCGCTGCGCGAATTGCGCGACGTGACCGCAGCCGCTGACGGCATCCGCATCGGCGCCTGCGTCACCCACGCGCAGATCGAGGACGGCGTGTTCGAACCGCTGCGCGGCACCATGCTGCAGGCCGTTGCCGGCGGCATCGCCTATCGGGCGATCCGCAATCGTGGCACCGTAGGCGGCAGCCTCGCGCATGCGGATCCGGCGGCCGACTGGGTCGTGGCAATGACCGCATTGGGCGCGCGCATCGAGATCGCATCCGCGGCCGGCATGCGCGAAGTACCGATGGAGTCGTTCATGATCGGCGCCTACACCACCGTGCTGGCCGACGGCGAGCTGATCGCCGCAGTGCGGGTGCCGCTGAAGACCGCGCACAGCCGCTGGGGCTACCAGAAGCTGTGCCGCAAGACCGGCGAATTCGCCGAGGCCAGCTGCGCCGCTTACTTCGACGCCAGCCGCCGCTTCGCCCGCATCGTGCTCGGCGCGCTGGACGGTCCGCCCATGGTGCTGCCCGGCCTGACGCGCGCCGTGGCGGCGCAGGGCGCGGCCGCGCTGACGGCCGATGCCGTTGCCGAAGCCGTCGCGCAGGCCGCGCCGGGCAAGGACGCCATCGACCGCAAGCTGTACCGAACCGTCGTGACGCGCTGCGTCACGCAACTGCTGAACTGAGGAGCGTCCCGTGCAGACCATCGAATTCACTGTCAACGGCCGCCGGGTGTCCGGCGCGTGCGCGGACCGGACGCATCTGGGCGACTACCTGCGCGACACGCATCGCCTGACCGGCACCCACCTTGGCTGCGAGCACGGCGTGTGCGGCGCCTGCACCGTGCTGGTGGACGACAAGCCGGTGCGCTCGTGCATCACCTTTGCCGCCGCCTGCCAGGGCGCCGAGATCGTCACGGTGGAGGGCTACGAGGACGACGCGGTCATGGCCGACCTGCGTGCCGCCTTCAACCGGCATCACGCGCTGCAATGCGGCTTCTGTACGCCGGGGATGCTGGCCACCGCGCGCGATATCGTGCTGCGCCTGCCCGATGCCGACGAGGCCACCATCCGCCATGAGCTGTCCGGCAACCTGTGTCGCTGCACCGGCTATATGGGCATCGTTGCCGCCATCCGTTCGGTACTGGATGCACGCCGCACAGCCGCCGGCGTGATTGCACGGCATGCCGGCGCGGCCGCCGCCACGATGCCGTTTGCGGGTTTCACCGTCGCGGCTGAAGCGCTCGGCACGCAGGCGCACCTGGCTGCGGCGGGCAGTGCCGAGCCGGAACGTTCGGCCGACCGCAAGGGTTGGTCGCGCATTGAAGGCAGCTTTACAGTGCCCTATGCACTGGAGGACGTATGGGCCTTCATGGCGGACCTGCCGGCCGTGGCGGGCTGCCTGCCGGGCGCGGTGCTGACGGAAGTGGCGGGGGAAAAGGTCAAGGGCCATATCGCCATCAAGTTCGGCCCCATGTCGGCGAGGTTCGAGGGCGCCGCGCGCCTGCAGCGCGATGATGCAAACCAGCGCGGCGTGCTGAAAGGGGCGGGGCAGGACTCGCTCAGCAATTCCAAGGCCGCGGGCGATATCGCCTATGCGCTCAAGGCCTTGTCCGCCGGCGAGACCGAAGTTGCGGTTGACCTGCAGTATTCGCTGCAAGGGCCGCTGGCCCAGTTCTCGCGCTCGGGGCTGGTGCGCGACTTCGTGCGGCGGATGATCGCCGACTTCGGCAAGTCGGTGTCGCGCAGGATGGACCCCACGCTCAGCGAGGCCGAACGCAACCAGGCCGTGCGCCTGAACCCGGTGACAATGTTCTTCGGCGTGCTGTGGGAGCGTGTGAAACGTTTGTTCGGCGCCCGCTGAACAACCCTGGCCGGGTAGGCGGGAGGCGCGGCCTTCCTTGCCCGCCTTACCCCGGATGCACTACAACCAGTAGTGCGGTGGCAGTGGTCTTGCCGCCATTGGAGATCGCATGTGCGACATCGGCCGCATAGCGCGCGGTCTCGCCGTGCCGCAGCTTCTTCTCGTCCGCGCCGGCGCGCACCGTCATCGACCCGCCCAATACCGTCAGGTGTTCCTGCGTGCCGGCCTCATGCGGCTCGGAGGCCAGCACGCCACCGGCCTGGATGGTCAGTTCATACCACTCGAAGCGCCCGGCCAGTTCGATCGGGCCAAGGATGCGCAGGTCGCAGCGGGTATCAGGGCTTTTCAACGACGGGATCGCGTGTGGCTGGACCACGGTGATGCCACCGCCGGGCCGCTCCGCGGCGCCGCCGGCGAGGAAGTCTGTCAGGCTTACGCCGAGCGCATTGGCCAGCCGCCACAGCACCGCAACGGTGGGGTTGGCCAGGTTGCGTTCGATCTGCGACAGCATCGACTTGGATACGCCGGCGCGGCGCGACAGTTCGTCGAGCGACAGCCGCTGCTGCTGGCGCAGTGCCTGCAGCGCCAGGCCGACTGCCGGCGGGCCTTCGGCTTGCGGGGTCTGGGCCGGGGCTTGCGTCATGGATGGATGTTCGTTATATTGCGCAAAATGTTCGATATACAGAACACGTTCGATTTATCGATCGAATCCTAGCACATCCCCAGCACGCCACTGCACACCACCGGAGCCAGCCATGTCGAATGCCGAGCCATTCTACGCATCCATCCGCACCGAACTCGACGCGATCCGCGAGGCCGGGCTGTTCAAGCAGGAGCGCGTGATCGCCACGCCGCAGGGCGCGCGGGTGCGCACCACCGACGGCCGCGAGGTGATCAATCTGTGTGCCAACAACTACCTTGGGCTGTCCTCGCACCCGCAAGTGATCGAGGCCGCGCACGAGGCGTTGCGCACGCATGGCTTCGGGCTGAGTTCGGTGCGCTTTATCTGCGGCACGCAGGACCTGCACAAGACGCTGGAAGCGCGGCTGTCGGCTTTCCTGGGCACCGAGGACACCATCCTCTATGGCTCGGCATTCGATGCCAACGGCGGGTTGTTCGAGACGCTGCTGGGCGCCGAGGACGCGGTCATCAGCGATGCGCTCAACCATGCTTCGATCATCGACGGCATCCGCCTGAGCAAGGCGCGCCGCTACCGCTACCAGCACAACGACCTCGACGACCTGCGCGTGCAGCTGACGCAGGCGCGCGCGGACGGCGCGCGCTTCATGCTGGTCTTTACCGACGGTGCGTTCTCGATGGATGGCACCATCGCGCGGCTCGACGAGATGCGCGGGATCTGCGACGAGTATGGCGCGCTGCTGGGCATCGACGAATGCCACGCCACTGGCTTCCTGGGAGCGCGCGGACGCGGCACGCATGAGCTGCGCGGCGTGTTCGGCAAGATCGACATCATCACCGGCACGCTGGGCAAGGCGCTGGGCGGCGCGTCCGGCGGCTTCACCAGCGCGCGCCAGGAAGTGGTGGCGCTGCTGCGCCAGCGCTCGCGGCCCTATCTGTTCTCCAATACGGTGGCGCCAGCGATCGTGGGCGCATCGATCGCGGTGCTCGATATCCTGGAAGGCAGCACCGAGCTGCGCGACCGGCTGGAACACAACACCAGGTTCTTCCGCGCGGGGCTGGACAAGCTGGGCTTCGACGTCAAGGCCGGCGAACACCCCATCATCCCGATCATGGTCTACGACGCCGAGAAGGCGCAGCAGCTCGCGCAGCGCCTGCTGGAACTGGGTGTGTACGTGGTCGGCTTCTTCTACCCGGTGGTGCCAAAGGGCCAGGCCCGTATCCGCGTGCAGATGAGCGCGCTGCATGACGAGGCCGCGCTGCAGGCGGCGCTGGATGCGTTCGGCCAGGCCGGCCGCGAACTGGGGCTGATCTGATGGCCAACGGCACTCCCAGGATCCTGATCGTCGGCGCCAACGGCCAGATCGGCTCGGAACTGGCACTGGCGCTGGCCGAGCGCTACGGCCGCACCAACGTCATCACCTCTGACGTGGTGCCGACCGGCCGCCACGTGCACATCACGCACGAGATGCTCAACGCCACCGACCGCGGCGAACTCGCCACCGTGGTCGAGCGTCATGGCATCACGCAGGTCTACCTGCTGGCGGCGGCGCTGTCGGCCACCGGCGAAAAGGCGCCGCAGTGGGCCTGGAACCTGAACATGACGAGCCTGCTCAACGTGCTGGAGCTGGCGCGGCAGACCGGGCTGGAGCGCGTGTTCTGGCCCAGCTCGATCGCGGCGTTCGGCCCGACCACGCCATCCGTGGATACGCCGCAGAAGACCGTGATGGAGCCGACCACGGTCTATGGCATCTCCAAGCAGGCGGGCGAGGGCTGGTGCCGCTGGTACCACGCCAACCACGGCGTCGACGTGCGCAGCGTGCGCTATCCGGGGCTGATCTCGCACAAGACGCCGCCGGGCGGCGGCACCACCGACTATGCGGTCGACATCTTCCATGCGGCCGTGAAGGGCGAGCCCTACACGTGCTTCCTGAAGGAAGACGAGGCCCTGCCGATGATGTACATGCCCGACGCCCTGCGCGCCACCATCGAACTGATGGAGGCACCGGCCGAACGGCTGGGCGAACGCGGCAGCTACAACATCGCCGGCACCACCTTTACGCCCGCGCAGATCGCCGCGGCGATCCGCGAGCATGTGCCGGACTTCGAGATCCGCTACGAACCCGACTACCGCCAGGCGATCGCGCAAGGCTGGCCCGATTCGATCGACGATTCGGTGGCGCGCGCGGACTGGGGGTGGAAGGCGCAGTACGGTCTGAAGGAAATGGTCGCGGACATGCTGGCCAACCTGAGGGCGACGCTCGCCCCCTGAGCGCTATGGCACGGCAGCGTCGATCGCGATCCGCACGCCTTCGCTGCCGACTGCCAGCGGACCGCTGCGCCCGACCAGGTCGCCTGACTGCGGCATGGCATTCCCGCTCGCGGAAATGCGCGCTTCCACCACCACCTGCGTGTGGCCCGACAGCTTGCGGTCGGGCCGCATCGCCATCGCATCATCCAGCGTGAACGACAGCGGCAGGTCGCGCGCCTGCCGGCGTACGACCGCCAGCGGCATGCGCGAGCCGTCGGCGGGCAAGGCGTAGACGAAGAGGGTGTCGCCTGGCTGCGGCGTGCGCCCGGCCTTCTCGCTGAGCGTGACCATGCCGGTAATCTTCGCCGGCTGCGCGGCGGAAGTGCCGCGCGCCGCGGCGAGGTTGGCAGCAACGCGTGCCGCGGTCTGCGAGTCCGGAGGCAGCAGCCGGTGCAGGTGTTCCCAGTAGCCGATCGCCGTCTGCGTGTCGCCGCGTTCCACCGCCGCGCTGGCCGCCAGCGCCAGGGCCTTGGGGTCATCCGGATCCAGTGCCAGCGCCCGCCTGATCTCCGCCATTGGCGGGCCTTGCAGTGAGCCGTTGTTGAGGCTGGCCAGCACGTCGGCGTAGTCGGCGCGCAGCGGCGCCACCTCGGGCGCCAGTTCGACGGCGCGGGCGTAGGCCGCGGCCGCGTCGGCATACCGCTCCAGCACGCTGTAGGAACGCGCCAGCATGGCCCAGCCTTCGGGATCGGCGGGGGCTTCGCGCAGCCGCTGCGCCAGCTGGTTGACCATGCCTTCTACCTGCGCCCCGCTGAGCTGGTGCTGGCTGCCGCTCGCTTGCGGTATGTCGTCGGCGCGCCAGAGCGCGACGGGGTTGCCCAGGTGCAGGTAGAGCAGGATGGCGGTGCTCGGTAACGCCGCCAGCAACGCTGCGGCGAGCAGCGGCGAGCTGCTGGCGCGGCGCGTGCCGGTGGCGGTATTTGCGGCTTCATCCAGCAGCCGGCGGCCGAGTTCGTCGCGGGCTTCGGCATGCCGGGTTGCGTTCAGCGTGCCGTTGCGCAGGTCGGCGTCGAGTTCGCGCAACTGGTCGCGGTACAGGTTGACCAGCAGCGTGCGCTCCGGGGTGCCAGGGTCAGGCGTGGCGTGGCGGCGCAGCAGCGGCCACAGCAAGCCGGCCATGGCGGCGGCAATCAGAGCGGCGGCGAGCAGCCAGAAGGTCGTCATGGTTGTCGGGGGCGGGCAGGATCGGCGTCATCAAGCAGGTTTTCCAGCTGGCTGCGCGCGCGGTCGTCGAGCGTCGCGTCGGCTTGCTTGCCCCGCGCACGTGCGCGCAGGATCGCGACCGCCACGCCGGCAACCAGGAGCAGCGGGCCAAACCACAACAGCCACGTCAGCGGCCGCAGCGGCGGCTTGTACAGCACGAAGTCGCCGTAGCGCTGCACCATGTAGTCCTTGACTGCCTGGTCGCTGGCGCCGCCGCGCAGCTGCTCTCGGATCTGGCGGCGCAGGTCGACGGCCAGGTCGGCGTTGGAATCGGCCAGCGTCTGGTTCTGGCACACCAGGCAGCGCAGTTCGTTGGACAGTGCATGCACGCGCGTATCGAGCTCGGCCTCGGTCGGCGCGGCAGCCGCCTGCATCGACAGGCAGCAGCATAGCCACAGGGCAAGCCCCAGCCTACGCATGGCTGCCTCGCTGTCGCTGCAGGCGCTCGATCAGCGGGATCAGCTTCTGCTCCAGCACCTCGCGCGTGACCGGGCCGACCTGGCGGTAGCGCACTACGCCCCGCCGGTCGATGACAAAGGTCTCGGGCACGCCATAGACGCCGTAGTCGATGCCCACGCGGCCGTCGGCGTCGACCAGCGATGCCGTGTAGGGATTCCCGAGCCGCTGCAGCCAGTCGCGCGCGGCGCCGGCCTCGTCCTTGTAGTTAAGGCCGTAGAGCGGCACCGGCGCGCGCGCGGCAAAGTCGACCAGCACCGGGTGCTCCGTGCGGCAGGCCGCGCACCACGATGCCCACACGTTCAGCAACCACACCTTGCCTTGCATGTCGGCGGACGCCAGTGTGCGGCCTTCCGGTTCCAGCAGCGGCAGCGTGAAGGCGGGCGCGGTCTTGCCGACCAGCGGCGATGGCAGCTCGCGCGGATCGTGACGCAGCCCCGCCGCCAGCGCGACGGCCAGCGCGAGGAAGGCGGCGAGCGGCAGCAGGAAGCGGGTCATGCCGGCGTCTCCTCGCGCGTGGAGGCTAGTGCGGGGGCCGCGGGCGAAGTCGTCGGCGCCGGAGCGGAGTCGGCCGCGACGCCGCGGCGCAGCCGGTAGCGCTTGTCGCACGCGGCCAGCAGGCCGCCCAGCGCCATCAGCACGCAGCCCGCCCAGATCCAGTCGACGAAGGGCTTGACGTGGATGCGCACGGCCCAGGCGCTGCCATCGACATTCTCGCCCAGCGCCACGTACAGGTCTCGCGTCAGACCGCTGTCGATCGCGGCCTCGGTGGTCGGCATGTCCTGGCTGCGGTAGATGCGGCGCTCGGGATAGAGCACCGCCACGCGCCTGCCGTCGCGCGATGCGGTCAGCGTGCCGCGCAGCGCGTCGTAGTTGGGGCCGGTGGCCTGCCTCACGCCGGCGAAGCGGAAGTCGTAGCCACCGACACTGACGGTATCGCCCGCGCGCATCGGCAGTTCGCGCAGGCTTTCCTGCCCGGTGACCAGCGTCACGCCCGCGATGAAGATGCCGACGCCGGCATGCGCCAGCAGCATGCCCCAGTAGCTGGGCGCGAGCTGGCGCAGCGCGCCGAGCCGGCGCCCCTGCTGGTGGCGCAGCCTTGCCGCCAGGCTCGCCACCGCGCTCAGCACGCACCAGGCCGCCAGCAGCAGCCCCAGTCCGGTCATGGCTGAGGCGTTGCGCAGCACCAGCAGCAGCCCCAGGCCGATGGCCAGGCTGGCGATGCCGGCCCAGCGCAGCCGCCGCGCCATGTCGGGCAGGCTGGCATGGCGCCAGCGCGCCAGCGGCGCGGCGCCCATCAGCAGCACCGCGGGTGCCATCAGCGGCACGAACACCTGCTCGAAGTAGGCGGGGCCGACCGAGATCTTGCCCAGCCCCAGCACATCGACCAGCAGCGGGTAGAGCGTGCCGAGCAGCACCGTGGCCGCCGCCACCGCCAGCAGCACGTTGTTGGCCAGCAGCAGCGATTCGCGCGAGATCGCGGCAAACTCGACACGCCGCGACAAGCGCGGCGCGCGCCACGCGTACAGCGCCAGCGCGATGCCGGTGACCAGGCCGAGCAGGGCCAGGATAAAGATGCCGCGCTTCGGGTCGACCGCGAACGCGTGGACCGAGGTCAGCACGCCGGAGCGGACCAGGAAGGTGCCGAGCAGGCTCAGCGAGAACGTGAAGATCGCCAGCAGCACGGTCCACGCGCGGAACGCGCCGCGCTTCTCCGTGACCGCCAGCGAATGCATCAATGCGGTCCCCGCCAGCCACGGCATGAACGAGGCGTTCTCGACCGGATCCCAGAACCACCAGCCGCCCCAGCCCAGTTCGTAATACGCCCACGCGCTGCCCAGCATGATGCCCAGCGTCAGGAAGGCCCACGCCACCGTGGTCCACGGCCGCGACCAGCGCGCCCAGGCAGCATCGACGCGCCCGGCCAGCAGCGCCGCCACGGCAAAGGCGAAGGTCACCGAGAAGCCGACGTAGCCCATGTAGAGCAGCGGGGGGTGGAATACCATGCCGGGATCCTGCAGCAGCGGATTGAGGTCGCGCCCCGCCATCGCCGGCGGCAGCAGCCGCACGAAGGGGTTGGAGGCAAACAGCAGGAACAGCAGGAAGCCCGCGCTGATCGCGCCCATCACGCCCAGCACGCGCGCCACCGCGGCCAGCGGCAGCTGGCGGCTGAAGCTCGCCACCGCCAGCGACCACAGCGCCAGCATCAGCGTCCACAGCAGCATCGAGCCTTCATGCCCGCCCCATACCGCCGCAATGCGGTAGGCAAGCGGCAGTGCGCTGTTGGAGTTGGCGGCGACATAGCGCACGCTGAAGTCGTTGGCGACAAAGCCCCATGCCAGCGCCGCGAACGACAATGCCACGAGCGCGCATTGCACGCGCGCCGCCGGCCGCGCCACCGCCATCCACCCCAGCCTGCCGTGCGCCGCGCCCGCCAGCGGCACGGCTGTCTGCACCAGCGCGACCAGCAGCGCGACGATCAGCGCGAGGTGCCCCAGTTCGGCGATCATCGGGGCGCTCCCTGCGCCGGCGCACCGGCCATGCGGCGGTTCACCTGTTCAGCCTGCTTCAGCGCATCGGCGGCTTCGGGCGGCATGTAGTTCTCGTCATGCTTGGCCAGCACCTCGCTGGCGATGAAGGTGCCGTCGGCTTCCAGCTTGCCGCGCGCGACCACGCCCTTGCCCTCGCGGAACAGGTCGGGCAGCAGGCCGCGGTAGCGCACCGGCACTTGCCGCGCGGTGTCGGTGACGACGAAGCGCACGGTCATGCCGTCGCCCTCGCGCCGGATCGAGCCGGGTTCGACCAGTCCGCCAAGCCGGAAGCTGCGCGCCACCGGCGCTTCCTGCGCGGCCACCTGGCTCGGGCTGAAGAAGAACACCAGGTTGGATCGGAAGGCATTGAGCACCAGCGCCAGCGCGATGCCGCCGCAGGCCAGGGCCGCGGCGAGCATGCCGAAGCGGCGCTGGCGCGGCGTCATCGGCGCGTGCCGGCCTGCTTCGCGCTGGCGCGGCAGCGGCGCGCCAGCAGCACCAGTTCCAGCGCCAGCAGCAGCGCGCTCATGCCGAACGCCCCGGCGATGAAGATGCCATGGTGCCCGTATGGCAGCACATGCGGGAGCAGCGACAGGGTCATGATGTCTCTCCGGTAAGCGGCGCCTCGCCGCGTTCGCGCAGGATGCAGCGCACGCGCACCAGCGCCACGGCGATGGTGTACATCCAGCACGCCAGCGTCATCAGCAGCATGCCGGCCAGCATGGTGGTGGCCATTGACGGTGCCGCCGTCAGGCTGACCGAAGCGCCCTGGTGCAGCGTGTTCCACCACAGCACCGAGAAGTAGATCACCGGGATATTGACCACACCCACCAGCGCCAGCACCGCGCACGCGCGCTCGGCGCGGCGCGGCTCGTCGATGGCGGATTCCAGCGCGATAAAGCCAAGGTACAGGAACAGCAGGATCAGCTCGGAGGTCAGCCGCGCATCCCAGACCCACCACGTGCCCCATGTCGGCTGGCCCCACAGCGCACCGGTCCAGAGCGCCAGCGCCGTGAACAGCGCGCCGGTTGGCGCCAGTGCCGAGGCCATCATCGACGACAGCCGTGTGCGCAGCACCAGCGCCAGCGCGCAGTAGCCGGCCATGACCAGGTAGATGAACATCGACATCCATGCCGCCGGCACGTGGATGAAGATGATGCGGTAGACCTCGCCCTGCTGCGCGTCCGTCGGCGCCACGGCAAAGCCGACATACAAGCCGGCGAGGGCGAACACCGCCGCCGCGGCGAAGCACCACGGCGCCATGCGTCCGGCCAGCGGATAGAACCGTACCGGCGCCGCGTACGCCATCCAGGCGGTATGTGGCCGCGGCGCCCGCCGCGCCCCGGCAGTATGCTGCGATGGCAGCGGCTGGCTCATGCCGGCGTCTCCATGGCGATGCGTAGCCCGGCGGCAGTGGCCAGCGGGCACAGGAACAGCGACAGCGCCAGGCATGCACCCAGCAACGAGAACTGCGGCACCACGTCGAGCCCGGCGTCGGCGGCCGCCGCGGCGCTGGCGCCGAACACCAGCACCGGCACGCACAGCGGCAGCACCAGGATGCACAGCAGCACCGCGCCGCCGCGCACGCCCAGCGTCAGCGCGGCGCCCACCGCGCCGATCAGGCTCAGCGCCGGCGTGCCGACCAGAAGCGAGGCCGACAGCAGCAGCGATGCACTCCACGGCAGCCCGTACTGCTGCGCCAGCAATGGCGTCAGCAGCAACAGCGGCAGGCCGCTGGTCAGCCAGTGCGCCGCGATCTTCGCCAGTACCAGCAGCGCCAGCGGATGCGGCGACAGCAGCAGCTGGTCGAGGCTGCCATCCGCGTGCTCCTGCGCGAACAGCCGCGACAGCGACAGCATCGACGCCAGCAGCGCCGTGACCCACAGGATCCCGGGTGCCAGCGCGCGCAACTGCTGCGGCTCGGGACCGATCGCCAGCGGGAACAGGCTCGCCGCGATGACAAAGAACACCACGCTGCCGAGCAGGCTGCCACGCCGGCGCCAGGACAGCGACACGTCGTGCGCGACGATGGCGGCCAGGGTGCGGGTCATGCCATCGTCTCCAGCCGCAGCACCGTGCCGCCGGCGCGCAGCAACTGGTGGGTGGCGATCACCGCCATGCCGCCCGCAGCCAGGTGCGCGTCGAGCTGCGCGTCGAAGCGCGCGCAGGCGTCGGCATCCAGCGCCGCCACCGGTTCGTCGAGCAGCCACAGCGCGCGCCGCGCCAGCGACAAACGCGCCAGCGCCACGCGCCGCCGCTGCCCTTGCGACAGCGCGCGCACCGGCGCGTGCGCGACACGCTCCAGCGCCTGCGCGGCCAAGGCACTCGCGACCGCGCCGGCCGCGTCGCTGCCGGCCATGCGCGCGGCAAAGCGCAGGTTTTCAGTCGGGCTCAGGTCCGGGTCGATGCCATTGGCATGGCCGACATAGGCTAGCGCCTGCAGGTAGGCCGGATCGCCGGCGCGCAGCGGCCGGCCGTGCCAGTGCAGCGTGCCTTCGTCCGGCACGGCGAGGCCGCACAGAACGCGCAGCAGGCTGGTCTTGCCGCTGCCGTTGGCGCCCAGAACCTGCAGCAGGCAACCGGGCGACAGCGCCAGGTCGATGCCGCGCAGCACCGGGCGGCCGGCGCGCGACAGGCCGAGCCCTTCACCGCTCAGCGCGGGCGCGGTATCTGGCCGGGCGGCGGGTGGCAGCACGCGTCATTTCTCCTCGGCCTTGGATACGTCCGGCAGGTGGTGCGCGATACCCTTGTGGCAGTCGATGCAGGTCTTTTCCTTGTTGGCCAGGTAGGTTGAGTGCATGGCCTGCGCGCGCGGGCTCTGCCGCGTGAAGTCCATCGACTGGTAGTCATGGCAGTTGCGGCATTCCAGCGAATCGTTGGCCTTGAAACGGGCCCATTCGTGCTGCGCCAGCGTGAGCCGGTGTGCCTGGAACTTCTCGCGCGTGTCGACGGTGCCGAAGACCTTGGCCCAGACCTCCTTGGACGCCTGCATCTTGCGGGCCATCTTGTCGGTCCAGTTGTGCGGCACGTGGCAGTCCGAGCATTTGGCGCGAACGCCGCTGCGGTTGGTGAAGTGGATGGTGCCCTGCAGTTCCTGGTAGACGTTGTCGCGCATCTCGTGGCAGCCGGTGCAGAACTGCTCGGTGTTGGTCAGTTCCAGCGCGGTGTTGAACGCGCCCCAGAACACCAGGCCGGCAATAAAGCCGCCCAGCGTCAGGAAGCCCAGGCTGAAATGCGCACTGGGCCGGTTGATGGTCCGCCAGTAGCGCTTGAGCAGGTCGAGCATGGCGCGCATCCGCAATGAGGTTGATGTCGTGGCCGTGCGCTGCTATTTGGCCGCTCCCTTGGTGTCGGCCGCTCCTTTGGCGCCGGGCTTGCGCTTGAGCATCTGCTCGACATCGATGAAGGTATTGCCCACCAGCGGCTTGGCGTCCGCCTGCGGCACGTGGCATTGCGTGCAGAAATAGCGGCGTGGCGACACATCGGCCAGCACGTTGTTGTCGCGGTCCATGTAATGCGTGATGCTGACCGGGATCGCCTGTGTCTCTTCGGTACGGGTGCGCGCGTGGCAGAACATGCAGCGGTTGAAGTCCTTGTCGACCTGGTAGCCGTCGATCTTGTGCGGGATCGTTGGCGGCTGCATGGTGTAGTTGCGGTTGCGGCGGATGTCCTTGTTCTCGGTCGGGTACAAGATCGGCGCCTTGGCTTCGTTGCCGATGGGCGTGGACCCGCGCATGGCATCCACCAGCCCCTGCTGCTGCTGCTGTGCGCGCGCCGGCGGCGGCAGCGCCGCCAGCACCGCCAGCAGCAGCGTGAACAAGGCCAGCAGTGGCATCCAGGATCGACTCGGTTTCATGGCGTCTCCTGTTGTATCGGCCGCGCTAGACCTTGACGATCTTGACCGCGCACTTCTTGAAGTCGGTCTGCAGCGAGATCGGGCAGGTCGCGTCCAGCGTTACCTTGTTGATCAGCTGGCTGGCGTCGAACCACGGCACGAACACCAGCCCGCGCGGCGGCGCGTCGCGCCCGCGGGTCTCCAGGCGCGAGCGCATGCGCCCGCGTCGCGATACCACTTCCACTTCCACGCCGCGGCGCAGGCCCATGGCCTTGGCGTCCTCGGGATGCATGAACACCACCGCGTTGGGGAAGGCGCGGTACAGCTCGGGCACGCGGCGCGTCATCGAGCCGGAATGCCAGTGTTCAAGCACGCGCCCCGTGACCAGCCAGTACGGATACTCCTTGTCGGGCGATTCGGGTGGCGGCTCGTAGGGCAGGGCGAAGATCACCGCCTTGCCGTCGGGGTTGCCATAGAACTGGTAGCCGGTGCCGGCCTTCACGTAGGGATCGCTGCCTTCGCGGTAGCGCCAGCGGGTTTCCTTGCCGTTGACCACCGGCCAGCGCAGGCCGCGCGCCTCATGGTAGGCGTCGAACGGCGCCAGGTCGTGGCCATGGCCGCGGCCGAAGCTCGCGTATTCCTCGAACAGCCCCTTCTGCACGTAGAAGCCGAAGGCCTTGGCCTCGGCGTTGTTGTACTCGGCGTTGACTTCCTTGAGCGGGAACTTGTCGACCTGCCCGTTGCGGTAGAGCACGTCGAACAAGGTCTTGCCACGATATTCCGGCTTCTTCGCGATCAGGTCGGCGGGCCAGACGTCCTCCACCTTGAAGCGCTTGGAAAACTCCATCAGCTGCCACAGGTCCGAGCGCGCCTCGCCTGGCGCATCGACCAGCTGGTGCCAGAACTGCGTGCGGCGCTCGGCATTGCCGTAGGCGCCTTCCTTCTCGACCCACATCGCGCTGGGCAGGATCAGGTCCGCCGCCAGCGCGGTGACTGTGGGGTAGGCTTCCGACACCACGATGAAGTTGGCCGGATTGCGGTAGCCCGGCAAGCCCTCTTCCATCAGGTTGGCCGCGGCCTGCATGTTGTTGTTGACCTGCACCCAGTAAGCGTTGAGCTTGCCGTCCTTGAGCATGCGGTTCTGCAGCACGGCGTGGTAGCCCGGCTTGTCGGGAATGGTGCCCGCCGGCAGCTTCCAGATGCGCTCGGCTTCTTCGCGGTGCTTGGGATTGGTCACCACCATGTCCGCCGGCAGCCGGTGCGAGAAGGTGCCCACCTCGCGCGCGGTGCCGCACGCCGACGGCTGCCCGGTCAGCGAGAACGGGCTGTTGCCCGGCGTGGCGATCTTGCCGGTCAGCAGGTGCAGGTTGTAGACCATGTTGTTGGCCCAGCTGCCGCGCGTATGCTGGTTGAAGCCCATGGTCCACAGCGACATCACCTTGATGTTGGGATCGGCATAGAGCTCGGCCAGCTGGTCGAGCTTGGCCTTGGGCACGCCCGACAGCTTGCTGACGGTATCGGCGTCGTACTTGGCCACGAAGCGCGCGAAATCATCGAACGTGATCGGGCGCGAGGCGCCGGGGTCGGCCGCGTTCTTGGCCGCCTTCTGAAGCGGATGCTCCGGGCGCAGGCCGTAGCCGATGTTGGTCACGCCCTCCTTGAAGACCGTGTGCTTGTTGACGAAGTCCTTGTTGACCTTGTTGTTCTTGATGATGTAGTGGGCGATGTAGTTCATCATCGCCAGGTCGGTCTGCGGCTTGAAGATGATCGGGATGTCGGCCAGGTCGAAGGAGCGGTGCGTGAAGGTCGACAGCACCGCCACGCGCGTCTTCGGATAGCTCAGGCGCCGGTCGGTGATGCGGGTCCACAGGATGGGATGCATCTCGGCCATGTTCGAGCCCCACAGCACGAAGGCATCCGCGGCCTCGAAATCGTCATAGCAGCCCATCGGCTCGTCCATGCCGAAGGTGCGCATGAAGCCCTGCACCGCGGAGGCCATGCAGTGGCGCGCATTGGGATCGATGTTGTTGGAGCGGAAGCCGGCCTTGTAGAGCTTGGACGCGGCATAGCCTTCCCATACGGTCCATTGGCCCGAGCCGAACATGCCCACCGCGGTCGGGCCTTTCTCTTTCAGCACGCGCTTGAATTGCTGCTCCATCTCGTCAAAGGCGCGCTCCCACGTGACCGGCGCGAATTCGCCGTTCTTGTCGTACTTGCCGTTCTTCATGCGCAGCAGCGGCTTGGTCAGCCGGTCCTGGCCGTACATGATCTTCGACAGGAAATAGCCCTTGACGCAGTTCAGTCCCTTGTTGACCTCGGCCTGCGGGTCGCCGTTCGTGGCCACGACCTTGTTGTCCCTGACCGCCACCGTGACCCCGCAGCCGGTGCCGCAGAAGCGGCACGGCGCCTTGGACCATTTCAGCCTGGTCATGTCGCTGTCGGTGACAAAATTCGCGGCCCCCGCGGGCAGCGTGACGCCGGCCACCGATGCCGTCGCGGCGACGGCGGTCTGCTTGATGAAATCGCGGCGGGAGATGTTCATCTTGCGCCCTCCTCGTAGATGGTCTCGCTCATGGCTTCGGCGTCTTCGTTGTGCTGGTAGACAAGCGCAGCCGACAGCACGCCGGGGAGCTGGTGGAGGTAGGTGAGGTGCGCGGCAATGGCGCGCGCGGTGGGCGCTTCGATAGTGACCACGAGCTTGCCGGCATCGCTGGCGGCGTGGACCTCTGCGCCGGTGAGGGATTCGATGGCGCTGCGTACCTGCGCCACGCTGGCCGGATGCGCATGCACGACGATGCCGGCAATGTGCCACTCGTCACTGGCTGGCAGCGGCTGGATGGGGATTGCACATCTGGCTGCGGGCATGCGGAAGCTCCGGTTCAATGCCGTTTCAGTCTGTGCTGCAGCTTGTTTTTATCTTGCAACATCGCGCCAATGGCGCGCCGCGCGTTCAGTGCGTTGGGGGGCCGCTGACCAGCTGGGTCATCCAGACAATGAACCCATAGCCTGCCACGACGATGACGGAAAGCACCGGCACCATCACGGCGGTCAGGAACAGGAAGCTGCGCAGTTCTTCCTTCTTGCGCTGCGGATCGTGGACTTCCCCGGTTTCCATCATGGCTCGACGTAATCGGTGAACATGGTCAGGGCAATGCACCTGATGCGTAAAACCATTAAAGGAAGCAAGGTCGAAGGTGTCAAGACTGCACTCGTGCGGCGTTCTGGCGGCTTATGCAATGTCTTGTGCAACGGCTCAGGCAATCAGCCCGCGCGCACGCGCCAGCGCGACGGCCTCGGTGCGGCTCTGCGCGCCCAGCTTTGCATGGATGCGGCGAAGATGCGACTTGACCGTCAGTTCCGAGACGAACAGCTTCTGTGCGATAACCCGACTGCGGTATCCCGCCGACAGCATGTGCAGGACTTCGAGTTCGCGCGCGGTCAGCGAATCTGCCGATCCTACCCTGGCCGCGCGCGCTTCTTCCGCGGGCACGCTTGCCTGCGTACCGGCATCAGGGCCTTGCTGCTGGTCTCTTGCAGCGAAAAGCGCAGCGCCGCCGGCGCGATCTCCAGCAACTGGCCGCGCGCGCAGGCGCCCCAGGCCCAGCTCCGGCGTGGCCCGGGACCCGACCACCAGCGTGCCGCACTGTGGCAGCGCCGCGATCAGCTGCTGCAGGAAGTCGAGCGCGGGCGCGTCATGCAACGTTTCCAGATCGTCCAGCACGATCGCGAACGGCTGTGACGCGCTGCCCACCCGCTCGAGCAGGGCGTGCGCCAGCCGCGGGCCGCTGTCACCCGGTTCGGCCGGCGCCCCGCGTTTGCCGCGCAATGGCGCCAGGCCCGCTTCCAGGTGCGCCAGCAGGCGCTCCAGGTCGTTGTCGCCGGCATCCACGCGCAGCCAGGCGACCGCCTGGTGCTGCGCCACGCAATGCGCGGCGTACTGCTGCATCAGCGTGGTCTTGCCGAAGCCGGCGGCGGCGCGCAGCACGATCACGCGCGCCGCGCGCGCTTCGGCCATCTGCGCTACCAGCTGCGGGCGGTGCAGCATGGCCGCATGCGCCACCGGTGGGGCGAGCTTGGGGCGGGCCGGGGCGGCACGGCACCGGAGGTGGCGTGAAGGGCAGGCGGGTGCAAGGCGTTCCTGGGCCGCCCGAGCGCGGGCGGGGCTTGAGTGCGGGCCGATTCTTCCACGCGCCTCAGGGTTGCGTCCTAGACAGGCGCGCTCGCCGCTGCTGCCCGACGTGCCGACGTTCCAGGAGGGCGGGGTGCCTGGCCTGGAGCGGCAGGGATGGATCGGCCTGTTCGCGCCCACGGGAACGCCGCGCGCGATCGTCGACAAGGTGTCGGTCGACGTCAATCGCGTGCTGACCAACGCCGACCTGCGCGCGCGCATGGTCGAACTGGGCATCTTGCTGAAAGGGTCATCGCCGGCGGCATTTGCCGGCGTGGTCAAGCAGGAGCAGGCCTACTGGGCCGAGGCCATTCGCGCCTCCGATATCCGGCTCGATTGAACGAAAGAACGGGCGGCCGCGCCGCCCGTGTGCCACGCCTACCGGTAAGTCACCACCATCACGAAGCCATCCGGCTTGCCGCGCCGCCAGCCAGGCAGGCTGCGGAACACCGGCTCCACGCGCATCATCGCCGTCGCGACATGCGCGTGCCCGTTGGCGCGCACCGGCGGCATCGGCACCGGCGCCGAGACCGTCCGCCCCGAAGCATCGATGCAGCGCGCCTGCACGTGTGCCGCCGCGGGCGTGAAGCCGCATGACGGATTGGCGATGGCGCCGCGAAACGTGATCGTACCCGTCTGCGCCGCCGCGATGCCGGCCAGCGCCAGCGTCAGGACTCCACCCGCTATCAGCTGCCCGGTGATGCCGGGAACTGTCCCGCTTTGTCTCATGGATCTCATGTCATCACTCCGCTGTCGGTGTAGTGCGGATGCAAGCCCCCGAGCGATGCGGTGCTGCCACTGCGCCACCGGAAGGGCAGTACATGCGCCACCTGATGTTAGTGCCGCAATAGTGATTTATTGAGATTTGGGACAATGCTGTGACCATTGCCCCCCGCAGCGGGCCAGGGCGCGAGGGCGCCCTGCATGGTTTCAGGCAGCCGGGCCAGTGCCTTCCCGCAGGATCAGGCGCGAGCGCGCGAAACCCGCGTGCGTGCGCAGCGCCTGCATCAGCTGCTCGGACGGCACGCGGTCGAGATCGGTCACCACATAGCCGGTGGTGCCGCGCGTCTGCAGGTGCTGGCCGGTGATGTTGACCCCCTCCTGCGCCAGCAGCGTATTGAGCGCGGCCAGCGCACCCGGCGCGTTGCCATGCACGTTGAGCAGGCGCGCCGGTGCCTGCAGCGGCCCCGGATCGACCTCGGGAAAGTTCACCGCACCGATGGTGCCGCCGGTCGCCAGGAAGTGCGCCAGCTTGGCCGCCACCTCTGCGCCGATATTCTCCTGCGCCTCTTCGGTGCTGCCGCCGACGTGCGGGGTCAGCAGGACGTTGGGCAGGTTCTGCAGCTCGCTGACGAACGGATCGTTGTTGGTCTTGGGCTCTTGCGGGAACACGTCGATGGCGGCGCCGCCCAGGCGTTTTTCACGCAGCGCCGCGGCCAGCGCGGCAATGTCGACCACGCTGCCGCGCGAGGCATTGATCAGGATCGCGCCTGGCTTGAAGGCCGCCAGCACGCTTGCATCGATCATGTTCCTGGTGCGCGGCGTGGCCGGGACATGCAGCGTCACCACCTCGGCCTGCGACACCGCTTCTTCAAGCGAGCCCGCGGCACGCGCGGAGCCGTGCGACAGCCGCGCCAGCACGTCGTAGTAGACCACGCGCATGCCCATCGATTCGGCCAGCACGCCGACCTGCGAGCCGATGTTGCCGTAGCCGACGATGGCGATGGTCTTGCCGCGTGCCTCGAAGGCGCCGCTGGCCCCCTTGGCCCACTTGCCGGCATGCGCGAGCGTGTTTTTCTCGGGGATCCGGCGCAGCAGCATCACCGCTTCGGACACGACCAGTTCGGCCACCGAGCGCGTGTTGGAAAAGGGTGCGTTGAATACCGGGATGCCCGCGTGCGTGGCGGCCTCCAGGTCGACCTGCGAGGTGCCGATGCAGAAGCAGCCGATCGAGAGCAGCCCCGGGGCGCTGCGGATATCGTCGCCGCGCAGGTGCGTGGCCGAGCGGATGCCGACCACGTCGTGGCTGGCCAGCACCTCGCGCAATTCAGGGCCGGCCAGTGCGCCGGTACGGCGCTCGACCTGCAGGCCGGCTTCAGCCAGCCGTGCGTTGGCGCTCTGGTGGATGTTCTCGAGCAGGATCGCAGTGGTCACGTTCGTCTTCCGCGTGGAGGGATGGATACGCCTCCATTGTGCGCGCAAAACGGCACTGGACCCCGGGAGTCCCTGCTGCCGGCAATGACACCGGCGTTAATACAGGCGTCGATACAGGCGTGCCTGGGGCAACGCGCCCGTGCGCTGCCCCGTGCCGGTTCAGCGCGAGCGGCGCGAGTCGCCGCCGAGCGGGTCGACGATGATCATGGTCTGGCGCAGCACCCCGCCGTCATCGAAGTAGGCGCTGAAATGCGCGGTCTGCAGGCCGTCCTTGTACATCCGCCACGACCAGGCTTCGCGCTTCATCAGGGGATAGTACTGGATGGGTTCGCGGGGCAGGCCGAAATGCTCCTGCATGTCTTTCTTGGTCCAGACATTGACCTGGGCACGGTAAACCTCCGTTTCGGTCAGCATCTGGCGGTAGTTGGTGAGCTTGCCGCCGGCATCGAAATCGGCGGCGTAGACCTCATGCCCGAAGGGCTGGCGCGACCACAGCCAGCGGGTGGTGCCGTCGGCCAGGCGGAAAGTCTCGGTGGGTGGCCCGAAAGTATCGCGCACGGCACTTTCCGGGCTGCCGATCAGCTTCTGGCCGGTCTGAAAAGGCTGCAGCGTGGCGCAGCCCCCGAGCGTGCCGGCCAGCCATGCGGCCGCGCACAGGCGGCCGGCCAGCCGAAGTTGCATGCGAAGCTCCATGGCGTTCTCCTGCGGGTGTCATGCCCGCATCCGCCATTCTCCGACTAGTGCGATGGCCGGTGCAACAGGCGCCCCGGCGTGCCGGGACGCCGGGTGCCGCAGGACGATCAGCAGCGGCCCTTCTTGGCCTGGCCCGGAGGACAGAAGGATTCGTTGCCGTACGGATCGACGCGGCAATTGCCCTTCTTGGCCTGGCCCGGCGGGCAGCCGGGACCGCCACCGCCGTAGGTGTCATACGGGGCAACCACGCAGCCGCCAAGCAGGACGCTGCAGGCAGCGAGCAAGGCCAGGACTGGTTTCATTGAGTTCTCCTTATTGTGGGGATCTGGATGCGCCCGAGGATAAAGCTTCGGCCTGTCGTCAATTGTAAGTAATCGTGAGCAGGCAAGCCGCGCGTGGCGCCCGGAAGGGTGCTGCAGATGCGTGCGGGGACATCCCCAGGCGCGATGCTACGGCAGGTGCCGGCCGGGCAGCGGGGCCGCCGGCGCGCCGCCGGGCCGCGCCGCCTGGCCCGCCGAGCCCTGCCGGCGCGTCATGCCGGCCCTGGCCTGCCCGGATGCGCGAGGCGCAGCGAGCCGGCGGTCGCCGTCGATGCGCTCCGCCGGCGCGGAGAATGCCCCGATCCTGACGGGCTCGCCCATGCCGCCGGTGACGTGCTGCGCATGGGCGATGCCGGAGGCCGTGGCCAGCAGGGCGGCGGCAACAAGGGGAAGGGCGGGGAGGCGATGCATGGAAGGTTCCGGTCGTCGGTGCCGTACGGCACGCGGCAGACGGATGTGTCGCGGCTTCGTGCGGGCCACGGGAGCATAGCCGAGCTCCCGGGCCATGGGTGTAATCGATTGTTATTCGGCGGCCATCAGCCGCCTCTCATTCGGGCTGGATGCCGGCGGTCTTGATGATCTTGCCCCAGCGGTCCAGCTCCGCCAGCTGGAACTGCGCCAACTCGGCCGGCGACGAGACCCTGACCTCCATGCCGTTCTCGGCCACGAACTGCTTGACCTGCTCGGTGGCCATGGCCTTGTGCATCAGTTCGTAGACGCGGTTGACCACGGCTGGCGGCGTGCCGGCCGGTGCGTACAGCGCATTCCAGTAGCCGAACTCGTAGCCCGCGACGCCCTGCTCGCCGATCGTCGGCACGTTGGGCAGCAGCGCCGAACGCTGCGGGCTGCTGACGCCCAGCGCGCGCAGCTTGCCGGCCTTGACCTGCGGCAGGCTGGTGGTCAGGTCGACGATCATTACGTCGGTTTGCCCCGCCACCAGGTCGATCACCGCGGGCGGGTTGGCCTTGTACGGCACGTAGGTCAGCCTGGTGCCGGTCATGTGCTGGAACTTCTCGGTCGCGACGCGCGCCGACGACGAGCCCGAGCCGAAGGTCAGCTTGCCCGGCTCCTTCCTGGCGAGGGCGACGAATTCCGGCACGGTCTTGGCCGGTACGCTGGGGTTCACCACCATCAGCATGTAGCCCTGCACCAGCTGGCCGATCGGCGTGAAATCCTTGATCGGGTTGTAGGGCATGGACTTGAGCAGGTGGGGGTTGGCTGCCTGCGTGGTGTTGGTGGTCATGAACAGCGTATAGCCGTCGGGCGCCGCGCGCGCGACCTGCTGCGCGGCGATGCCGCCGGAGGCGCCGGGGCGGCTGTCGACGACGACGGGCTGGCCGGTTTCCCTGGTGATCTGCGCCCCCACGGCGCGCGCCAGGCCGTCGGTGGTGCTGCCGGGGCTGGAGCCGATCACGATGGTGATGGGCTTGGACGGGTAAGTCTGTGCACCGGCCAGGGAGGGCGCGAGCAGCGCCACGGCAAGGGCCGCAAGGCGGGTAACGTGGGTAATGCGCATGATGTCTCCTGTGTTTGTTATGAGTCTGTTATGCGTCTGTTATGCGTCTGTTATGCGTCTGTTATGTGGGTTTGCCGCGGGCCGCCCGCGCCAGGCGGGCGGCTGGGGGATCAGGTGGTCAGGCTGAACTCGGGCCGTTTGCCGGCCAGTGCCTGGGCCAGGCTGTGCAGCACCATCTCGCCCATCGCGGCGCGGGTCTGGTGCGTGGCGCTGGCGCGGTGCGCCTGCAGCGTGACGTTGTCCATGCCGAACAGCGCTTCGGGCACGTTGGGCTCGTCGACGAACACATCCAGCCCCGCGCCGGCGATGCGGCCGGCCTGCAGCGCCGCGACCAGGTCGGCTTCCTTCACCAGGCGGCCGCGCGCGACGTTTATCAGGTAGCCGTCCTTGCCCAGCGCATCGAGCACCGCGGCATCGACGATGCCTTCGGCCTTGTCCGCGGCAGCGGCCAGGATCAGCGCGTCGCTCTGGCGCGCCAGCCCGATCAGTTCCGGCACGAAGGCGTGCGGTACGTCGTCCATCCTGCGCAAGTCGGTGTAGGCAATCGGGCAGCCGAATGCGGCCAGGCGCGTGGCGATGGCCCGGCCCACGCGGCCCATGCCGACGATGCCCACGCGCAGGCCGCTGACGCGACGCGCCAGCGGGATTGCGCCCGGCTGCGGGTTGCGCACCCAGTCGCCGGCGCGGATAAAGCGGTCGCCCGAACACATGCCGCGGCAGGTGGCGATCAGCAGGCCTACGGCCAGGTCGGCCACGTCCTCGGTCAGCGCGCCGAAGGTGCCGGTCACCGGCAAGCCGCGCGAGCGGGCATATTCCAGATCAACCGCATCGGTGCCGACACCGTTGACGGCCACTACCTCCAGCGCTGGCAGCAGTTCCATCATCGCGCGCGTGATGCCGGTATGGCCGCCGGTGATCACGCCACGGATCTTCGCGCCGTGCTCGCGCAGGTAGGTGTCCTTGTCGGCTTGCTCGAACAGCCGGTGCACGGTGTAGAGCGTGTTCAGCTTGTCATTGATGGCGGGGATCAGGATCGGGTTCAGTTGGAGGATGTCTGGCTTCATAGGGAAGTGATGGCTGGCGAGGAGGACGGGCCGTGGACAGAGATAGATGCGTCGCTTGTCATCAGTCATCCTATGACATGGCCAGAACTCGCGCCAAGAAGATTCTGGTTGGGTTAAGGGTTTACACCCGACCTTGCTGCGGCGAACAAGGGCAATGTATGGCACATTACGCCATCTTTGCCTGCCGGCCCCCGGGGTAATCCCCAGCACAATCTTTGCCGCAACCTCGTAAAATGTTGTACGACAACGTATTACACAAAGTCAGCGGAGAGCCAATATGCGCGAAAACCGGATCCGAAAGATGTGGGCGGCAGGCCAGGCGGTGGTCAATGGCTGGCTGTCCATCCCCAGCGCCTTTGCCGCCGAGACCATGGCACACCAGGGCTGGGACTCGCTCACCATCGACCTACAGCACGGCGCGCTCGACTACGCCGATGCACTGGCACTGCTGACCGCCATCTCGACCACGAACACCGTGCCGGTCGTGCGCGTGCCGTGGAACGAGCCCGGCATCCTGATGAAGGTGCTCGATGCCGGCGCGTACGGCGTGATCTGCCCGATGGTCAACACCCGCGCCGATGCCGAGCGCCTGGTGGCCGCCACGCGCTACCCGCCGCTGGGCACGCGCAGCTTCGGGCCGATCCGCGGGCTGCTGTACGGCGGCGCCGACTACGCGCAGCACGCCAACGACACCGTGGTGGTGCTGGCGATGATCGAGACCCGGCAAGGGCTGGAAAACCTGGACGAGATCCTGTCGGTCGACGGGCTCGACGGCGTCTATATCGGCCCGTCCGACCTGTCGCTCGCGCTTGGCTGCCGGCCCACCTTCGACGACGTCGACCCGCCCGTGGCACAGGCGATCGAGCACGTGGTTGCCCGTGCCAAAGCGCATGGGCGTGTCGCGGGCGTCCACAACGGCGCGCCGACGGCCGCGTTGCGCCGCATCGGCCAAGGCTTCAGCTTTGTCACCGTGAGTTCCGATGCGCGGCTGATGGCCGCGGGGGCGCAGCAGGTCATGGCCGAGATGCGCGCCGGACAGTCACGGCAGACCGCAGCGCCGGCGCCCGACAGCGGCGGCTACTGAACGCGCCTGGCTGCAAACAACACCGAACCGTACCGAACGCAAGGAGAGCGAAACGTGAAACTCGGATTCATTGGTCTTGGCATCATGGGCAGCCCCATGGCGCAGAACCTGATCGCCGGCGGGCATGAAGTCAGGCTGTCGAGCCGCAGCGGCGCGCCGCAGGCCCTGGTCGACCTGGGCGGCATCGGCTGCGCGTCGGGCCGCGAAGTGGCGCAGGGCGCCGACATCATCTTCCTGATGGTGCCGGACACGCCGCACGTGGAAGCGGCACTGTTCGGCGAAGACGGCGTGGCCGCCGGCCTGACCGAGGGCAAGATCGTGGTCGACATGAGCTCGATCTCGCCGATCGCCACCAAGGAATTCGCCAGCCGCATCAACGCGCTGGGCTGCCGGTACCTCGATGCGCCGGTGTCCGGCGGCGAGGTCGGCGCGCGCAACGGCACGCTCTCGATCATGGTGGGCGGGCCCGAAGCCACCTTCGAGACGGTGCGGCCCCTGTTCGAGCTGATGGGCAAGAACATCACGCTGGTCGGCGACAACGGCGCCGGCCAGACCGCCAAGGTCGCCAACCAGATCATCGTGGCGCTGAACATCGAGGCCGTGGCCGAGGCGCTGCTGTTCGCCGCCAAGGCCGGCGCCGACCCGGCGCGCGTGCGCCAGGCGCTGATGGGAGGCTTTGCCTCGTCCAAGGTGCTGGAGGTGCATGGCGAGCGCATGATCCGGCGCACTTTCGAGCCCGGCTTCCGCATCGGGCTGCATCAGAAAGACCTGAACCTCGCGCTGTCCAATGCGCGCGAAATGGGCCTGTCGCTGCCCAACACGGCGACCTGCCAGGAACTTTTCAACGCCTGCGCGAGCCACGGCGGCGCGGGCTGGGACCATTCAGCGCTGGTGCGCGCGCTGGAGCTGCTGGCCAACCACGAAATCGGATCCTGAACATGACTGCAACCACAACGTCCACCCAGCCCGCCGACAGCATCGCCTGGATCCGTCTGTCTTCCAGCTACCTGCCGCTGGCCACGCCGATCAGCGACGCCAAGGTGCTGACCGGCCGGCAGAAGCCGATGACCGAGGTGGCGATCCTGTTCGCCGAGATCCGCACCGCCAACGGCCACGAGGGGTTGGGTTTCAGCTACAGCAAGCGCGCGGGCGGCCCCGGGCAGTTCGCGCACGCGGCGGAGATCGCGCCGGCGCTGATCGGCGAGGATCCCAGCGATATCGCGCGGCTGTGGGACAAGCTGTGCTGGGCGGGCGCGTCGGTCGGCCGCAGCGGCCTGTCGACGCAGGCCATCGGCGCCTTCGACGTGGCGCTGTGGGACCTCAAGGCCCGGCGCGCCGGCCTGTCGCTGGCCAAGCTGCTGGGCGCGCATCGCGATGCGGTGCGCTGCTACAACACCTCGGGCGGCTTCCTGCATACGCCGCTGGACCAGCTGATGGTCAATGCCGCGGCGTCGGTCGAGCGCGGCATCGGCGGCATCAAGCTGAAGGTGGGGCAGCCCGACGGCGCGCTCGACATCAAGCGCGTGGCCGCGGTGCGCGAGCACCTGGGCGACACGGTGCCGATCATGGTCGACGCCAACCAGCAATGGGACCGTCCGACCGCGCAGCGCATGTGCCGCACCTTTGAATCGTTCAACCTAGTGTGGATCGAAGAGCCGCTCGACGCCTACGACCACGAAGGCCACGCCGCACTGGCGACGCAGTTCGACACCCCGATCGCCACCGGCGAAATGCTGACCAGCGCCGCCGAGCACTGGGACCTGATCCGCCATCGCGCCGCGGACTACCTGATGCCCGATGCGCCGCGGGTAGGGGGCATCACACCCTTCCTCAAGGTGGCGGCACTGGCCGAGCATGCCGGCCTGATGCTCGCGCCGCATTTTGCGATGGAACTGCACGTACATCTTGCCGCCGCGTATCCGCGCGAGCCTTGGGTCGAGCATTTCGACTGGCTCGAGCCGCTCTTCAACGAGCGCCTGCAGATCAGCAACGGCCGCATCCAGGTGCCGACCGCGCCGGGGCTGGGCCTGAGCCTCAGCGAGCAGGCCAGGGCCTGGACGCGCCAGCAGGCTGAATTCGGCCAGCAGCCGTAACCCCGGACTAACCAGACACAAGCCACACAGCAATACAGGAGACAACCCATGAAAAAGCTGATCGCATCCCTGCTGCTCGGCGCAGCCATGGCCACCGCGCACGCCGCCTGGCCGGAAAAACCCGTCACGCTGCTGGTGCCGTTCCCCGCGGGCGGTTCCAGCGACAACGTCGCCCGCATCCTGGGCGCCAGGATGCAGTCGCAGTTCGGCGGCAGCTTCGTTGTCGACAACAAGCCGGGCGCGGCCGGCATGATCGGCGCCGCCATGGTCAAGCGCGCGCCGGCCGACGGCTACACGGTGTTCGTGTCGTCGCTGGGCCCGTTTGTGATCGGGCCGCACCTGACCAGGAACGCCGGCTACGATCCGCTAAAGGACTTCGACTACATCAGCGTGGCAGTGCAGGCGCCCAATGTGCTGGCCGTTCCCGCCAGCTCGCCGCACAAGAGCCTGCAAGACGTGATTGCCTACGAGAAGGCCCATCCCAGCAAGATGACCTTCGCCTCGGCGGGCAACGGCACCAGCGACCACCTGACTGCCGAGCTGTTCTGGCAGCAGACCGGCACCACCGGCCTGCACGTGCCATACAAGGGCGGCGCGCCGGCGCTGAACGACCTGCTCGGCGGGCAGGTCGATGCCACCTTCATGAACATCAACACCGCGATTCCGCATATCAAGGCCGGCAAGCTGCGCGCACTGGCCATCACCAGCAGCAAGCGCTCGCCGATCCTGCCTGACGTGCCGACCATGGATGAGGCGGGCGTGAAGGGTGTGACGGTCTACTCGTGGCAGGCCGTCGCCGCGCCCAAGGGGCTGCCGCCCGAGATCAAGTCCAAGCTGCATGCCGCCGTGGTCGCGGCGCTCAATGACCCGGCAGTCAAGCCCAAGCTGCTCGACCTGGGCTTCGAGATCGTCGCCAATACGCCGGAGCAGTTCACGGCGTTCCAGGCGTCAGAGTATGCGCGCTGGAAGAAGGTGATCGAGGTGGGCAAGATCACGGCTGATTGAGCCCGTTGATCAAGGAGCTCCGCTGGCACTCTTCCACTTTGCGGGAGTGGGTCAGTGATGGAAGGGACGGCAGTACGCGCCAACGCTGCGCGCACTGCCGGCTTGTTCCGCAACAGCAAACCGTAAGGTCTTGCTGGTGGCGATTAACTGGAAAATGCCACGGTCTACCCACAAAATTACTCAATGCCAATCCAGCCCAAATAGCGGAACACGCATCAATTTGCTACTCGGCGCGCGTGCCGGAACTGCCTATCAGCACGCAGCCGCATTCGGTCATGTCGCCGGCACAGGCGGCTTCACGGTCTCCCAGCATCAGGCCCGAGGTCGCGGTGATGATTGGATTGATACCGTGCGGCCGTCCGTCAGGGTAGTGCTCGGGGCAGTCCACAAGGTCGCCGAGCCGCGCCATCGGCTGGCCGTCGAGCAGGTCGTCTCCGGACCCGGTGATGACCACGCCCTTGTGGCTGGTCGCATCGCCCTTCTTGATCAGTGTGCCTGGCATCGGGAAAGCTTCTGCGTTACTGGATTGCCACCACTTCCACGCGCCGGTTCGAGGCGCGTGCGGCGGGAGTCTTGTTGTCGTTGACGGGCTCGCTGTCGCCCTTGCCGATGGCTTCGAGGCGCAGCGCCTTGGGTGACGGGGGCCGCGCCAGGTTGCCGATGGCGGCAATCTCCTGCAACAGGTCGTGCTCTTTGAGCAGCAACTGGTATTTGTACCAGCCGGCTAAGCCGGCTAGCACCAGCGCAGCCAAGACCCAGCTCATCCAGACAGGAATGCCGCGCAGGTGATGGAAGCGCCCAGGCGCGGCGGCCTTGCAGTTTGGCGAAACCTCCTTGGGGACGGGGCCGAGCTTCTTCAGCAGGATGTCATACAGCCGCTGGCGAACCGCAGTGAGGGTGCGGTCGCCGTCCGGATGGTTGCGGTAGCGGCCCTGAAACCCCATCGATAGCAGGATGAACATGACCTCGATGACATCGATGTTCTCCGCCGGGTTCTCCACGAGCCGCCCCAGCACCTGGAAGAACTTCTCGCCGCCCCTGGAGTCCTGATGGAATTTCACCAGCAGGCTGTTGGAGGCCCACCAGCCCTGGCCCCAGTCGAACTGCAGCACGCCTTCATCGATTGCCGTGCACAAGCAGTATTGCACGGCGAGAATGTGCTCGCGCTTGAGGTTGGCGCGCTCCGTGAGTTCCTTGAATCGCCTCAGTTCCTCTGAGATCAGTTCGTGCAGGCGGGGAACCGCTTCATGGTCCAGCTCCGCGGGGATTTCCGTGTAGGCACGGATGAGGGGATAGGCCGCTTCTTCCAGCGGGTTCTTCGCCGCCAGTATTTCCTGTAGCCGTTGCTCAAAGGTCTTGGGCGGCGGAACGGGGCGCAGCTTCGGTTTGCTCACAGGTGAATGCGTAGCGGCGGGTGTGGCCGCTTTGTTCGGCCCGGCCTGCGGCTCATTGGCTGCCGATGGATTGGCCAGGCTTGGCTCGGCCTTCTGTTGAGGGTCCATAGTCATGCTTCCTCAACTTTCCGGCGTCACCGGATACGGTTCATTGGTCACTGTGTAGCCCAGGTCGCGCAGCTTCTGCTTGACCAATTCGCGCTGCTCCTCGTTGTAGGTGACATGTTCTTCAAGCTTGAACGGCAGGTCGAGTTTCAGGGTCTTGGCGATGATGTTCAGCGCGTAGTCGCGGGCGCGGCAATAGCGCAGTTCCTCGGGCGTCATGGACTGCTCGCTGCCGTCCGGCAGGTACAGACGGACACCGATATCCTCCAGCGGCTGCGGGTCGTTCAGCACGGGGATCAGCAACGGCACGAACTTGGGAATGCGCCAGGCGCGGAACTGGTAAAAGACTTGCAGCAGAATCCATTTGCCTTGCCTGGAATCCGTGCCAAGTTCATGTGTCAGCCTCTCCATATTGCCGGGTTGATCCAGCAATGCGAGACCAAAGATGGCACTAGTTCGAACTTCATAGTCCTTCGCACCCAGGTATGGCTGGATGTCGGCGATACGCTGCTCAGCGGGCACCAGTATTTGCGCCATCGTCAGCAGCAATCTGGCTTGTTCGCCTCCCTTTGCCGATGAAACGGGTTTTTGCTGAGCCTTGAGTATGGGGTAGATCTCAGGGCGAGGGTTTTCAACCAGCCCATACGCGCTGTTGTACGCGCCTCCCTCAGTGAGCCCTTTCGCCAGTAACTGGGCCGATTCCAGGGTACGAAACTGCCTCAGGCAGCCATAGATGAAATTTTCCGTGGTGTCAGAGATATCAGGATTGGCAAGAATCGCCTTGATTTCAGGGATGGCCTCGTTCTGTTGAAGGCGGCAGTAGGTATTGGCTTCGTCCCATTTTTCCTGGCGAATCAGTTGAGCCAGAGTTGGCATGGCTTGCACCTCCTGAGCGGATGCGGCTTGGGTAGTGAAAAAGGTAGGCAGCATCATGACAATGCCGCAGGCGATAGTCAGGCGAACACGCCATGCCCCGGTTTTGAATCTATGTTTTGGTTCCATGCGGTGTTGTTGTTTTCATTTGACTTGGATCGGTGCTGAAATGCGATCTTACGCGCGGCGGAAATTTCTGAAAGTTTCCCGCTTGATTTGATACTGCCGACAATCTTGCAGCACAACATTTTTCCCCCGCTACGTTTAAAGCCGCCACTAGGGTACGGAATGTTGCCGTACCCAACGTCGCTTTGGCGCCCCCGCTGACGAACGGTGGGTTGCAGTGAGCTGCCAGTCGGCCACAACGCGGTGGCAACATACATCAGACTGCGGCGCGACCAGTAATCCTGCATGGCATAGTCCTCTGTTTGCCCTGCCGCGGGATTTGGCAAGTTGTCTCCGTTCGAGCTTAATGTGCCGGGGTGCATCAGGCTCAGGAAATGCCCAATTTCGTGGGCGATTGCTTGCACTACCTCTGGCGGTTGCTGATGATAGGTTGCGCCAGCCATCATTTCGCCCACTACCAGCGCGGTGCTGGGTGCACCCCAGCCAATGCCTGCCCCGGTCATGGACCGCACCAGGTACATATTGAGCTTATCTGGCACTCGATTGGTGCTTGTAAGGGCGGAAAACTCGCTGGCATCCATCGTGCCAGCCTGCCTGAGCTCGATTTGCTCGGTCAGCCAGCTTTCGACCTCGAACTGAATGCCGGCTGCGCGCCATATATCATTGACGCCATTGAACAGTGTCTCGATGTCACTGCGTGACAAACTCGGTCCGGCTGGTGCAATGGACGCGTCATCTATCTGGCCGATCGTCATCGCATGCACCACCACCGCGACCGTGATGCGGTTATAGACCTCGACATACAGGCGATGCAGAAGTGGGCCACTTGCATTGCGGTAATGCACTTCAATCATGGCGCCTTGCGGACTTTCTCCTTTTCCACCTTGGACGCCCGTAAATTTCCAGAGGTCACCAGAACCCTGGGTCACTGTCACCACGCTTTCATCCATGCTGATAACGGCCAATGGCACGGCCTTGAACAGGTGCAGGCGTTGGAGATAGACCTGAATCGTCTGCCCCTTCATTAGGCTCACGACCGGCCCAGGCCGGTATCGACATAGCCGCGATCATCCAGTTCTGGGTACTGCGGGTCGAATTTGTTGTAGTTCTGCCGGATGAAGCGTACCGGCACAAACCGGTGGCCTTCATAGATTTCGCGAGCCAGCGGCGGCGAGGCGTTCGGCTGGACCTTGCTCTGCGCGGGCGGTGGCACGGTGCACGGCGTCATCGTGTCCGGCGGGGCACTGGCGCCACCTGCCGCCAGCTTGGCAACGAAATCGGGATGAAACTGTTTGATGGTTGAGCTTGCCGTGTCGGTATGGAAGCCATACCTCTGGCTTGGGTCGATCTTGCCGCCCACCACTTCGTGCCGCTCGATTTCGCCGGTCGGCATGAGGCCGTTATCCACCTGGAAGCGCAGGATGGCATCCTCAACTTCCAGATGGTCCAGGTTGTCATTCGGCGTTTGGGGTTCCACGCGTGTGTTAGGCGCGAAGTAGTGGTACGGCCTGTCGTAGTAGCCGAGAATCATCAATCTCCGTTTGGCACCCTCAATGCTCATCAAGGTCTTGCCGTCCGTCATTTCCTTCACGTTGTAGTCGCGCGGGATCAGGTGGATCAGCGTGCCAAGTATCTCCAGCTCGCCAATGATGCCGGGGCGCAGTCCCGGCAGCAAAATCTGTCCGTTGGGCTCGGTCTGGCTTTCGACCTCGGGCTGGCCGAGGATGCGTAGCTTGTATGGGATGCCGGCCAGCGCGCGCTCGGATTGCTGGCCGCTCATGCCGGGGTAGCGCTGGAAGTAGATACGCAGAGGTCGCAGCGGCAGTTCTACCTTGCACACGGCACCTCCCGGCTTCAGGGTCAGGGTGGGGGTGGGGGTGGACTTGGCGGCTGGCTTGGTATTGGGCTTGGTTGCCATACGGTGCTTAGAGGAGTTCGATTTTCAAGGTTTCACCAAATTCGGCCAGGCGCAGCGAAGTTTCGCCATCGGCATTGGTCACGCCTTCGATTACGCTGCCATCGGCCCGCGTGATGCGGTACGGGTGGTAGGGCGCAATCTGGTCGCTGCCTTTCCAATGCAGCTTGTAGAGGCCCGAGTAGCCCTTGCCGAAACTTGGCATCGGCACGGAACTGGTTGCCGGACCGGTCAGTACGCGGCTGCCGGCATGCACCACCCACGACCCGCTGGTGCCACTCTCGATGCCGCTGGGCGTCATACGGTAGTAGGTGCCGCCCACATTGAAGAGGATCTCTTCGGCGGCGGTTATCTCGACCTTCTTTTCGGTGCTGGTCACGCGCAGCGTATCGCGCGACACGAGTTCCATTTCATTGTTCTGCGCCTGTGCGATGAGCTTGCCCTTGCGCGCAATCACCTTCACATCGTCGGTGTGGCCGCACAGCGAGACGCCCTTGGCCGCGCTGCCGACGATGCTGGCCCCGCTGGAAAACGACAGGTGCTTGCCAGAGGTGAATGCCGTATGATCGCCGCTGTGCAAATGGGTTGTCTTCGGGGTCGTGCTGGCGATGCCGGCCGGACTCGCCATGACCAACAGAGGTTCGCTCAGTTCGCCCAGCGCCTCGCCGGAGCCCCGGATCGCATCGTTCTGCGCGGCAATGGCTTCGGCCACGTCCTGCTGCTCGCTGGTCTGCGCGAGCGCTGCGACGCTGGCATCGAGCACATTGCGCGCGTCGGCCAGAGCCTGCTCCAGGCGTCGGATTGTTTCCTGCATCGACAGGACGTGTCCGTCGGCCTTGCGCCGGGCCTCGGTAGTAATCAGCATCCCGTCCGAGCGGATGGCACCCTTGCCATCGGTGCGCAACTCGAAGCCCTCGCCCCGCTTGTCCTTGCGGCCCTCCCAGTCGTTGACCCGGACGTTGTGACCGAGCGCCAGCAGGCTGTTCTGGTGATCTGAGGCCACCTGAACCTGCTGCTGGCCCTGCGTGTCGTCATAGAGCGTCTGGTTGCGGCCTTCGCCGAACAGTTCCTTGCTCTGGTAGCCGGACAGGGCAAGCTGGTTCGGCAGGTCCCACGGCGGCAGGTTGAGCTGGTTGTTGACCACCCCGACGATGATGGGGCGGTCCGGGTCGCCGCCCAGGTAGGCCACGATGACCTCCTGCCCGATGCGCGGCAGGTGCGTATTGCCGAAACGGTCGCCCGAGGCAAAATTGGACACACGAATCCAGCAGGAACTGTTCTCGTCATTGTTGCCGAAGCGGTCCCAGGCGAATTCGCAGCACACCCGGCCCCATTTGTCACACCAGATTTCCTGTTGGGTCGGACCGGTGACCCTGGCAATGTGATAGCCGCCGATGTAGGGCTTCTTGATCCATTCCGGCCGGAAAATTTCGCTGGCAGGCTGTGCCTCGAATTCGACCTCGCAGCGCCATTGCTGGCCGCTGCCTGCAAATTCGCCCACGTCATCGATCTGCAGGCGCGTATCGTAAATCAGGTATTCGCAATTGGCTTTCTTGCGCAGGAAGCGGGCGAGCGTGAAGGTGTGGCCGGGCGCCATCGCGCGCACGTTGCCCTTGCCGCGCACGCGATGGCCGTGCTGTCGGATGGCTTCCATGCGGATGCGCGCGAGCATGTCGCCTTCGGCCCGGGCCTCGCTACCGGCCATGGGCTCGGCGTGGTCACCCGGCCAGGCGTACCGTTCATAGTTCGCGTGACTGGTGTTGCGCGGGTCGTCGGCGGACACATTCAGGTTGGCGCGCGGCTGCTTGAAGTCGTGATCGCCATGCGCCCACTTTCCTGTGGTTAAGCGGTCCTGCGTCTCGAACTGGTAGAGGTGTTCCTCGTCGACCCGGTCCGAGGAGGGATACCAGGGAATGGTGTGATAGGCGGGGCTGGGGATGTTCTGAAAGGCGCCGTTGCCATCGGTCAGCACCATGCGGTGATGGCCGTTCGAATGCTCAAAGAAGAACGAGATGCCCCATTCCGCGAGAACGCGCCGCACGAACTGGTAGTCGGTCTCGCCGGACTGCAGTTGATATTCGCGCTTGGGGTACTGGATATCCAGCAGGCGGCGCTCGATCGGGAAGGTGTAGTTGCTTAACACTGCTTCCGCGATTTCCAGGACATTCATATTCTGGTATCGCCTGAAGGTGCTGGTGAGGGTGGCGAGCCACAGCCACGGGCGCAGGGTCAGGCGATAGCGTATCCGTTCGTTCTCGTGGAAAGGACCACGCACTTCCGTCACCAGGCCGGTTATTTCCCGCTTGCCCTTGCCGATGCCGCCAGCCAGGCCGCTGCCGGAGCCATCCAGCTCGATACTGATGGTCACCTCCTTGCCTTGGGCCGCCTCCATGTCGAAGTCGCCCGCCGGGCCGTACAGCGCGTTGCGGTCGTCGGGAGTTTTCAGTTCCAGTTCATATTCGAACAGGGAATTGATACCTTCGGTGCCGGACAGTCTTGAGAACACCAGCAGGGGCTGTCCCAGCCATTCCGGCAGGCCGTCGCCGGACACCGTGACGGTACGAATGGAAAACCGCAATCGGTGACCCATGCGAACACGCTCCGCGAGAATGGATTGGTGGCTGCCGCAAACAGCCAAGAATTGGCTATTTTGCAAAGCAATCGCTGCGCCCGCATTTAAGACGCATCAATGCATGTCGAATGGTATGAACGACGATTTTTTGGGTAAATCAGACGAATCCAAAGAAAGACTCGTTTTGTTCGCAATCAGAAATAGAAGAATCTGAAATCGCAGGGAGGATTTTCGTTTGCCGGGGAGAAAGGCGAATGCCGGCGCGAGGGTTTGCACGAAGGCATGCATGTCGGGCGGCAGCAAGCGCCAATCCGTTTGCAATACTCAGCCCCGCGCCAGCCGCTTGAGCGCCCCCGGCTCCACTAGTTCGATCTGCCGGTACTGGCGCCGGATCCATCCGGCGTCTTCCCATGCCTGCAGGTATTTGGCCACGGTCTGGCGCGAGCGGTTGACCATGTCGCCCAGGTCTTCGGCGCTGATATGCACGACATGGTCGGTGCGGTCGGCCAGTTCCAGCAGCCGCGCCGCCATGCGCGCGTCAACGGGTGCCTGCGATGCGCTCTCGGCATGGTCAAAGGCGACGCGCAAGCGTGCGCAGATCTGCTGCACGATCAGATGCATCCCCTCCGGGTGTTGCGCCAGGATCTGGTCGAATGCGCGCCGGTCCAGCACCAGCAACTCGGTATTGCCCACGGCGAAGGCATCATGCGTGCGCGGCTTGCCGTCGAGCAGCGAAATCTCGCCGAACCACCGGCCGCGCCCGATCACCGAATACACCGACTCGCGCCCGCCGCTGCTGACCCGGCTCATGCGCACGCGCCCCGCCACCACCATGCAGAAGTAAGTCGGCGGATCGCCGCGCGCAAAGATCATTTCGCCATCGGCAAAGCGCAGCCGGCGTGCCGCGCCGGCCACGGCATCGAGCACGCCCGGCGGCGCATTGCGCAGCCAGCCGCTGGCCAGCACGCTGCGCGGCAGCGCCCGCACGGGTTCGATGCGCTTCACTTTGCTGGCCACCTGCTTTCTCATTGCCGTTCCGGTAGAGCCGAGATTGTCTAATACTTAACAGACTTTGGCACGATGCGCCGCGACAATGCCCGGGCTACTTCACAGAACTCACCCCCGGGAGACCACGCAGATGGCGCAGATCCAGCTCGTCGATTCAGTAAGGGACCGCGTTTCCGACGCGGAATGGCAGATGCGCGTCGACCTCGCCGCGGCCTACCGGCTGGTGGCCCACTTCGGCTGGGACGACCTGATCTTCACGCATATCTCGGCACGGGTGCCGGATGCGCCGGACCAGTTCCTGATCAATCCGTACGGCATGATGTTCGACGAGATCACGGCCTCGAGCCTGGTCAAGGTCGACCATGAGGGCCAGCCCGTGCTGGAGACGCCTTACGACGTCAATCCGGCCGGCTTCATCATCCACAGCGCGGTCCACGAGGCACGTCCCGAGGTCGGCTGCGTGATGCACACCCACACCTCGCACGGCGTTGCCGTCTCGGCGCAGCAGGCGGGTTTGCTGCCGATCTCGCAGCAGTCGATGTTCGCGCTGACCGGCCTGGCCTATCACGACTATGAAGGCGTGGCGCTGCGCGAGGACGAGAAGGCACGGCTGGTGGCCGACCTGGGCCGCTGCAAGCAGATGATCCTGCGCAACCATGGCCTGCTGACGTGCGGGCGCACCGTGTCCGATGCCTTCCTGACCATGTACACGCTGGAGTCCGCTTGCCGCATCCAGATCCTGGCGCAGAGCGGTGGCACGCCACTGACCAGGGTGCCGGAATCCGCCAGCGCCAACATGGGCCAGCAGGCGCGCCAGGCCACCAAGGGCAAGGGCTCCAACCTGGCCTGGCCGGGCCTGCTGCGCCGGCTCGATCGCATCAACCCCGACTATCGCAACTGAGCCGAAACTGACCATGGCCATCCTTGTTCACCTGCCGTCGTTCATGGCGGTCCCCATCACCGGCCTGCTGCGCGAGGCGGCGCCGGATATCACCGTCTGGAACGGCCGCGAAGCCGCCGTGCCGGAAGCGGTCGAGGCCATCGTTGCCTGGGGCCTGAAGCCGGGCGTGCTGCCGGCCTACCCGAAGCTGCGGCTGGTCTGCGCCGCCACCGCCGGCGTCGACAAGCTGCTGGCCGCGCCGGACCTGCCGCAGGACATGCCGGTCACGCGCATTGTCGATCCCGGCCAGCAGACCGGCATCGCCCACTTCGTGCTAGCGATGGCGCTGCGCCATACTCGTGAACTGGGTGTGTATGCCGAGCAGCAGCGCCGCGGCGAATGGAAGCGTCATCGTGGGCGCGCGCTGTCGCGCTGCCGCGTGGGCGTCCTGGGGCTGGGGGAGATCGGCAGTGAGGTGGCGCGCATGTTCGCGGCCATCGGCTTTCCGGTGGCGGGCTGGAGCCGCAGCCCCAAGCACCTTCCCGGCGTGGCGGACTTTACCGGGGACGACGGGCTGGCTGCCATGCTGGCGCAGACCGATATCCTGGTCTGCACGCTGCCGCTGACGCCGCACACCAACGGCATGCTCGACCGCAAAACGCTGGCGCGGCTGCCGCAGGGCGCTTACTTCATCAACGTGGGGCGCGGCGAGCATATGGTCGAAGCCGACCTGCTCGCGCTGATCGACGAAGGCCATCTTTCCGGCGCGGCGCTGGACGTGTTCGCCAAGGAGCCGCCGGCAGCGGACGACCCGATCTGGACCCACCCGCGCATCGAAGCGACGCCGCATATCGCCGCCGATCCTTCGTATGAGCTGGTAGCGCAGCAGTGCATCGAAAACCTGCGCCGCGCGCGCGACGGGCGTCCGTTGCTGAACCGGGTGGACCGGCAGGCCGGCTACTGAGCGAGCGCGCGCCCGGGTTGCGTTACAGCGGCGCGGGCTGCGGCGCTGCCGGCGCGGCAGGAGCGGCCGCCGCAGCCGGCTTGCTGCCGGCGCCGCTGTAGGAGAAGTACTTTGCCTTGGCGTTGCGGGCCCAGTAGGCCACGGTGAAGTGCCTGCCGTCACGGCCGTACAGCAGTTCCAGGCTGCCATTGGCTGCGGCCCATTCCGCATAGCCGTTCTCTGCCGAGGCTTCGGTCTTGCGCAGCGAGGCGTAGCGCGCGTCGAGCTTGCCGCGCACGTCTTCCAGTGCCGAACGGTCGAAGGTCATGGTGATCAACGCCACCGTATCCTGCGTGTCGCAGTTCAGCGTCACGCGTGTCAGGCCGGACAGGTGGAAGCGCTCCAGGCGCTTGAGTTCCACCGTATCGCCGCCGGCCCATTCAGACTTGCCGGTGCGGGCGTGGTTTTCGGCTGGGGCGAGCCGCGCGCATTTCGACTTGCCTAGCTCCAGGCCGAGCGGTGCCGCCGTGTTGGCCGCGGCGGCGGTGATGGTGGCCGTGGTGGCGGTGGCATTGGCCGTTGCCTGCGGCGCGGCTTGCGCGGCAACTGCTGCAAAGGTGGCCAGCAGCGCGGCGCAGTGAGGGAGAGCCTTCTTCATCTTCAGGGTGCTGAACGGATTCACGGTGTGGGATCGATAGGTCACCGCGAATTCTACGGCTTTTCCCGTGCGCACCTGTAGGCCAGCGGTCGATAGACGTCAGGCCATGGGTCCTGGCGCAATCGGCACGCAGTCCCTATCGCCGCTGCGCCAGCCAGATCCCCGCCCCGATCGCGGCCAGCCCCACGCCGTGGTACCACCGCGGCCAGTCGCCCAGCAGCAGCGAGGACAGCAGCGCCGCGAACACCGGTGTCAGGGTGATGAAGAACACCGGCAGTTGCGCGCCAGCGCGAGCAATGGCGCGGTCCCAGGCGAAGTAGGCGAGCAGCGACGGAATCGTCGCCACGTAGAGCAGGATCGCGGCAACCTTGCCGTTCCATGGCAGCGGCTGGTCCTGGGTCATGAGTTCCCATGCCGTCACCGGTGCGCTCGCCAGCACGCCGGCGACGATCTGGGCAAACAGCAGGACCGGCAGCGGTACATCGGGACGTTGCTTGCGCAGCAGCCAGGTATAGGCGCTCCAGGCAACGGTGGCGGCCAGCATGTAGAGGTCGCCAGGCACGAGGTCGAGCTGGGCCAGCCGCGCGGGCTCGCCCCGCACCAGCACGAAGGACACGCCGACGAGGCACAGCAGCGCGCCGGCGACTTGCAGCGGCTTGACCCGCTCGCGGAAGCACAGGGCGCCAATCACGATCAGGAACAGCGGCGTGGACGCACCGATCAGCGTCACGTTGATCGGCGTCGACGTGGTCAGTGCCAGGTACTGCAGCGCGTTATAGCTGCCGATGGACAGGACGCCCATGGCCAGGATGACGCCGGCGTGCCGGCGCAGTGCCGCACGATGTTCCAGCACACCGCGCCAGGCGAATGGTGCGAGCAGCAGGCCGGCCAGCACCCAGCGCACGGCGTTCAGCGTGACCGGCGGAATCGTGCCGGCGGCGATGCGGCCGACGATGGCGTTGCCGGCCCAGCTCAGCGGCGGGAAGGTCAGCAGGAACAGGGTGGCCCAGTCAATGCGTCCGGAGCCGGCGCGGCTTGCTTGCATGGCGAAAGAGGTGTTGGCGAATCGCGCATTATCCGCCAACACCACCATGGTCCGCAGCGGCGGGGCCGCAAATCAAGCGTTGGTCTTGCGCCCCACGCTGCGGATCAACTGCGTAACCCGCGTCATGTACTGGTCGAACGCCTGGTCCGCCTGAGCCTGGCTGTCGATGGGTTTGGCGACGGTGCGTCCTTCCGCCTCGAGCTTGCCCAGGATATCCGGCTTGGCCAGCGCTTCGCCGATCGCCTTGCGCAGGACCGTGACACGCTCCGCCGGCGTGCCGGCCTTGACGAAGTAGCCACCACCGATGGTGTATTCGAAGTCGGGAATCTGCTTGCTTTGCGAGATCAGCGGGATATGCTTCAGCGCCGGCGGCAGCGACCTGGAGAAGCAGGTCAGGATGCGCAGCCGGCCTTGCTGCTGCATGGCGTCGAAGCTCGACTGGTAAGGCAGGATGGCGAAGTCGACTTCGCCGCCGGCCAGCCCCTGCAGCGCCGGCGCGCCGCCCTTGTACGGCACGTGCAGCAGCGGTACGCCGAGCCTGGCGGCCAGCGCGTCGCCCATCAGGTGATAGATCGAATCGATGCCCACGGTCGCATAGGTCAGCGGCTTGGCCTTGCTCTGCTTCGCCAGGTCGAGGAACTTGTCCAGGCTGTCGGCGGCCAGGCCGTTCCTGGCCATCAGCACGATATTGGCATCGCTGATCGGCGCGGCCAGCATGAAGTCCTGCGGCTTGTAGCGCGCGGCCGGGTTCAGCAGCGGCGCCAGGAACACTTCATTGATCGAACCGTGGAAGAAGGTGTAGCCATCGGCCGGTGCGGCCAGTACCTTGTTGGCGCCGATCAGGCCGGTGCCGCCGCCGTAGTTCTCGACCACGACCTGCTGCCTGACGCTCTTGCTGATCGATTCGCCGAAGATCCGGGCCGAGGTATCGCTGGCCCCGCCCGCCGGATATGGCACCACCAGCGCCAGTGGCCGGGCGGGGAAGGTTTCAGCGGCAAGCGCGGGTAGTGTGCCGAATGCGCCGAGTGCGCCCAGTGCCGGGCTGCCGGCGGCACAGCCGGCCAGTTGCAGGAAGCGGCGGCGGTTCAGTGAATGCATGAAGACTCCCGAAAATAGCGATGCTCAAACCAGATAGCTCTGCGCCAGGTGCGCCCAGAACGCGGCACCCACGGGCAAGGCCTTGTCATTGAAGTCGTACAAGGGGTTGTGGACCATGCAGCCGCCGTCCTCGCCCAGGCCATTGCCGAGCCGGACATAGGCGCCGGGCCGCTGCTCCAGCATGTAGGCGAAGTCTTCGCTGCCCATCACCGGCGGGCGCTCGACCACGTTGTCGGCGCCCACCAGCCGGATGGCTGCTTCGCGCGCGTATTCAGTCTGCGCGGCATGGTTGACCAGCACCGGGTACTTGCGTTCGTAGACTACCTCGGACTGGAGCTGGTAGCTCTGCGCCTGTGTCGTGACGAATTCGCGAATGCGCGTTTCCACCAGGGTGCGCACCTTGGGATCCAGCGTGCGCACGCCGATCTTGATGGTTGCGCTTTCCGGCACGACGTTGTAGGTGCTGCCGGCCTGGATCGAGCCAACCGTGATGACCGCAGATTTCAACGCATCGATCTCGCGGCTGACAATCGACTGCAGGCCCAGCACGATGCTGGCCGCGCATTGCATCGGGTCGATGCCGTGGTGCGGCATGGCGCCGTGCGCGCCGCGGCCGCGCAGCGTGACCGTGGCGCGGTCGAACGATGCCATCGCCGGGCCGGCGATCACACCGATCTGGCCGACCGGCATTCCCGGGGAGTTATGCAGCGCGTAGACTTCGTCGCACGGGAAGCGCTCGAACAGGCCATCCTCCAGCATGCGCAGCGCGCCGCCTTCATTTTCCTCGGCCGGCTGGAAAATCAGGTTCAGCGTGCCGTTGAAATCCACCGACTCGGCCAGGCATTTCGCCGCGCACAGCAGGATCGCCGTGTGCCCGTCATGGCCGCAGGCGTGCATCTTGCCGGCGATGGTGCTGGCGTAGGCCAGGCCGGTCTGCTCCTGGATCGGCAGTGCATCCATATCGGCGCGGATGCCGATTGCCTTGCTGCCGTCGCCCTTGCGCAGGGTGCCGACCACACCGGTCGTGCCCAGGCCGCGATGCACCGCGTAGCCCCACGCCGCCAGCTGTTCGGCCACCAGGTCGCTTGTGCAGCGCTCCTCGAAGGCGAGTTCGGGATGGGCGTGGATCTGGTGGCGGATCTGGACAAACTCGGGCGCGATGGCCTGAACGGCCTGCCGCAGGCTGGCGGTGGGGGACTGGGTCATGGTTGTCGGCGTGCGTAGTCTTGCGGCCTATTCTCTACGCCCTTGGTCGTCGCATCCATGACAATGTTGTGGCAGAAACGTTGTATAAATAGCAACAATCCAAAAACGCCCCGGCAGGACCGGCGGCATGAACAGGGAAAGGGGGAGCAACAACATGGATGACGTGCTGGACCGCAAGCGGGCGATGTGCCTGCTGCAGATTATTGAAACCGGCACGGTGCGCGGCGCGGCCGAGGTACTCGAGCTGGATCCCTCCGTGGTAAGCCGCGCCGTGGCCAGGCTGGAGCAGGACACGGGACTGACGCTGCTGGAGCGGCGCGGGCGCGGCGTGGTCGCCACTGACGCGGGACGCCTGCTGGCGCTGTTCGCGCGGCGGCAGCAGGATCTCAACGACACCTTCCTGGCCGAGGTCAACAACCTGAAGAACGCCCGGCGCGGCCACGTCGAGCTGGTCTTCGGCGAAGGCTTTGTCGACCTGGTGCTCGAGCCGGTGCTGCAAGGGTTCCTCGGCAAGCACCCGGACGTCACCTGCAGCATCCAGGTGGCGGGCACCGACGAAACCGTCCGCCATATCCTGGAAGACCTGGCGCATATTGGCTTCGCCTTCCAGCCGCCCGATGATGTGCGCCTGCGCTCGCACTATTCGCGGCTGTCGCCGATCCGCGTGCATGTGCGCAAGGACCATCCGCTCGCTCGGCGCCGGCGCGCGTTGACGCTGGCGGACCTGGCCGCGCATCAGGGCGCGGCGCTGGCGGAGTCGTTCGGCGTGCGCAAGCACGTGCAGGCGGCAGAGCTGGACGAGCACATCACGCTGAAGCCGATGCTGGTGACCAACTCGTTCAAGGTGCTGTGGGAATTCGCCGCGATGGGTCTGGGCTACATCCTGACGCCGCGCTCGGTGCCGCTGAAGGGGGCGCAGTTCCGGCAACTGGTGTCGCTGCCGCTCGCCAATCCGATCCTGAACAACAGCCGCATCCATATCATCACGCGGGCGGGCAGGCACCTGTCGCCGGTGGCCAGCGGCATGCTGCGGCATGTGATGAAGGCATTCCCCATGATCTGAGCGGGCAGCGCAGGCATCGTTGCATCGGATGCAACGGAGAGCCTGCTTTCTTGTCATGCCTGGAAGCGGGCACTGAGCCTGGCCGCGCAGTAGTGCGGGGCCGCGACTGCGGCAAGCGATGCGCGCCCTCAAGCGTGCGCACCGTCCAGGTAGGGATCGATGGCGCGCGCCGGATCGGCGGAGGGGCCGGTGCGGTCCAGGCCGGCGATCGTGCGTGCGCCGTCGGTGTACGGATCGACATTGCGCGCGCCGTCAACAAACGGGGACCGCGCGTCCTGCACGCCGCGTGCGCCGTCGGCAAACGGGGAGCGTTCGTCCTGCACGCCGCGTGCGCCATCGGCAAAGGGGTTGCGTGCGTCCTGGACGGCGCGTGCGCCTTCGCTGAACGGGTCCCGCGCGCCGGGCGCGGCTTGTGCGCCGGCGGCAGCGGCGAGGGCGATGGCGAAGACGATGTGTTGCGTGAATTGGGTAGCCATGATCGGTTCCTTTATGTCTCAGTGGATCTGCCTGGGGTTGTGTATCTGCGCGGCCGGGACTTCGTTTTGCTGACGTTCGCCGCCGGGCCATGAGAGGCATTAAAGGAGACCGGTGTATCTGCCCTGTAGCGACTTGACGGCGATACTGTCAAGACACGTATCGTTGCCCCTGTCGGATACAAAGCGGTACAAAATGACAGGGCAATCACTTTGCTCTGGGCCTGTCTGGCCGCCTGCCTGAAACCAGAATCCGGTGCACAATGATGCGGCACTAATGGCATAGATGCCACCTTTCCTGCCATGCAAGGACGCCCATCATGCATCACGTAGCCCTCGCCTTGTACCCCGGCTTCCAGGCGATGAACCTGGCGGTTTCCACGGTGCTGGAGTTCACCAACCGGACGCTCGGCACGCCGCTGTACCAGGTCCACCTGCTGTCTGAGCAGGGCGGGCCGGTGATGTGCTCCGGCGGCTTTGCCGTCAGCACCGAGCCATTCGGCAGGCGCCGCTTCGATACCGTGCTGGTGGTCGGCGACAACGACATCACGCCCACGCCGCCGGCGCTGGTCAGGTTCCTGCAACGTGCGGCGCGCACCTCGCGGCGCATCGGGGCCACCTGCACCGGTGCCTTCAACCTGGCGGAGGCCGGGCTGCTGGATGGCCGCCGCGCCACCACGCACTGGTACTACGCGGAGCAGCTGCGGCGGCGCTTCCCCAACGTGGGCGTGGAAGAGGACCGCATCTTCATCATCGACGGCCCGGTGTGGACGTCGGCCGGCATGTCGGCCTGCATCGACCTGGCGCTGGCGCTGGTGGAGAAGGACGCAGGCGGTGCGGTCGCGCGCGACGTGGCGAAAAAGCTGGTGGTGTACCACCGCCGTGCCGGCGGGCAATCGCAATTCTCGGCATTGCTCGACCTGGAGCCGCGCTCCGACCGCATCCGTGCCTCGCTCGACTTTGCGCGGCAGAATTTGCAAAGCGAACTCTCCGTGGAGCAGCTGGCCGAGGCGGCGCACCTGAGCCCGCGGCAGTTCGCACGCGCATTCCGGGATGAGACCGGCCAGACGCCGGCGAAGGCCGTCGAGCACCTGCGCGTCGAAGCAGCGAGGCTGATGATGGAGAGCGGGCGCCATGCCATCGACGTGGTGGCACGGGATACCGGATTTGGCGACCGCGAGCGCATGCGGCGTGCGTTCCTGCGGGCCTTTGGCCAGCCGCCGCAGGCGATCCGGCGCCTGGCGCGCGGTGTCGAATCGCAGGCGGTATAGCGGGCGGTATAGCGGGCGGCATAGCGAGCGGTGTGGGCAACCGCCGGCGGTTCGACAACGCCATGGAACGCGAATGGGAAGCCGGCAAGGCCTCGGGCAGGCGGCTGTCGCTGGTGCCGATCGGCATCGCCTTCCAGCGTTACGCGCATTGAAAATTTTTTGTAATAACCACCCAGCGCAATGGCACGGGCTCATGGCCCGCCGGGCGGCTCTCCGCAACGCGGGGCAGCATACTGCCTCCGCCCCATGGAAAAGTGCGTACGGATCTACGGCACGTTTGTTGCTGGACAAGGGCAGGTGAGCCATCCGGCCCGTCACCTCGCCCACGTCCCTATGGACATCACCAAGGAGCCGCCATGAATATCGTCTGGTTAGTTGGCGCGGTTGTCATCATCCTCGCGGTGCTCAGCTTCTTCGGCCTGCGCTGATCGGCAACTGACAATCGCCTGGTGCTGCCGCGGTTCGTCGCCGCGTCCGCAGCGCCGATTTTTGATTTGTCCTGAAAGGGGGCGCGTACCGGGCGCGCCCTTACAACTCCGGCGTCCCCAGCGCCCGGCTGATGCGCAGTGCCGCCAGCGTGCTGATCACTCCAGACAGCAGATAGAGACTGACCGCCACCAGTCCGAACAGCGAGGACAGCCCCAGCGCCACCAGCGGCGCAAAAGCGGCACCAAACAACCAGCCGAAGTCCGTGGTCAGCGCCGCCCCGGTGTAGCGGAAGCGGGGTTCGAAGTTGGAGGTCACCACGCCCGCCGCCTGCCCGTACGACAGCCCCAGCAGGCCGAATCCGACCAGGATGAAAATGTTCTGGCCAGTGGCGCCGCCGCCCAGCAGCCATGGCGTGACCAGGCTGAAGACGCCGATCAGCACCGCCATCGTCGCCAGCGTCGTGCGGCGGCCGATGCGGTCCGCCAGCCAGCCCGAAATCAACGTGCCGATAAACGCGATAAAGCCGCCGGCGATCTGCACGGCAAGTACCTCGGAAATGCTCTGCTCCTGGTGCAGCACCGCCCACGACAGCGGAAACACCGTGACCAGGTGGAACAGCGCATAGCTGGCCAGGGCCGCGAACGCGCCCAGGAAGATGTTGAAGCCCTGCGCATTGACCATCTGCAGCGTGCTGATCGGCTCCAGTTCGTCTTCTTCGAGCAGGCGCGTGTATTCGTGCGTGACCACCAGCCGCAGCCGCGCGAACAGCGCCACCACGTTGATGGCGAAGGCCACGTAGAACGGATAGCGCCAGCCCCATTCGATAAATTCCTGCGCCGTCAGGCTGGTATGCAGGAACAGGAACAGCGCCCCGGCGATGATGAAGCCGGAGGGCGCGCCAAGCTGGCCCACCATCGCATACCAGCCACGCTTGTCTTCCGGCGCGTTCAGCGCCAGCAGCGACGGCAGGCCGTCCCATGAACCGCCGAAGGCAATGCCCTGCAGGAAGCGGAACAGCGCCAGCAGGTAGATCGATGCGGTCCCGATCGACGCGTACGACGGCAAGAACGCAATTCCCACCGTGGCGGTGCCAAGCAGGAACAGCGACGCCGTCAGCTTGATGCCGCGGCCCCAGCGCCGCTGGATGCGCATGAACAGCGCCGTGCCGAACGGCCGCCCGATGAACGCGAAGGAAAAGATCGTGAAGCTGTACAGCAGCCCGGCCAGCTCGCTCGCGAACGGAAAGTAGACCGCCGGAAAGACAAGCACGGAAGCGATGCCGTACACGAAGAAATCGAAATACTCCGATGCCCGCCCGATCACCACGCCTGTGGCGATTTCGGCAGGTGCCACGTCATGGTGGCCGGGGGCCGGAGGTGCAGTCGGCGACGCTCGGTGCTGGTGGGACAGGCTGGCCATCGTCAGTCTCCTCTCGACAGGAGTGCTTCGATACTGCACTTAATCTCGCACAGTCACAAGAATAGCGCCTAAACTGCCATAGAAAATCGAAAGGTGGATTCATCGGTGCATGCCGATATCCCTCAGACGCCACTTCTGTGACTATGGGCCACTTCGACACTGCAGTACTGCATTCCCGTGCGCCGAGAAGACTACTGCAAGGATGTGGCGCGGTAGTCGCGCTGGCATGCCTGTCCGGCTGTCATGCAGTGCTGCTTTCGCCATCCGGCGACATGGCCGTGCGACAGCGCGACCTGATCATCATCGCCACCTGCCTGATGCTGCTGATCATCGTGCCGGTGATCATCCTCACGCTGGCGTTCGCGTGGCGCTACCGCGAAAGCGCGACCGACGCGCCCTACAACCCCGACTGGGACCATTCGACGGTGCTGGAACTGGCAATCTGGGCCGCGCCGCTGCTGATCATCATCGCGCTGGGCGCGGTGACCTGGGTCAGCACCCACCAGCTCGATCCCTACCGCCCGCTCACGCGCATCGATGCCAACCGGCCCGTTTCCGCCGACGTCAAGCCGCTGCCGGTGCAGGTGGTGGCCATGGACTGGAAGTGGCTGTTCCTGTATCCGGAGCAGGGCATTGCCACGGTCAACGAGGTTGCGGCGCCGGTGGACCGGCCCATTGCCTTCCACATCACCGCCACTTCGGTGATGAACGCGTTCTTCGTGCCGTCGCTGGCCGGCATGGTCTACGCCATGCCCGGCATGGAAACCAAGCTGCACGCCGTGATCAACAAGCCCGGCGAGTACGAGGGCATGTCGGCCAACTACAGCGGCGAGGGTTTCACCAACATGCGCTTCAAGTTCCACGGGCTGTCGAACGAAGACTTCGACCGCTGGATCCAGCAGGTCAAGTCCTCGGGCCAGGGCTTGTCGACGGATGCTTACCTGCAGCTCGCGCAGCCCAGCGAGCGCGTGCCGGTGCAGCGCTACGCCAGCGTGGCGCCCGGCCTCTATGACCTGATCCTGAACCGCTGCGTGAGCGGCGGCCGGTGCATGGCCGACACCATGGCACTGGACCGCAGCCGCGGCAAGTTCGACCCGTCACGCGAGATCTGCACCGCGAGCAATACCCAGGCGGTTGCGCCTGCCTTCGCGGCCGGCGTTGCACGCAACGAGGGCCGGCTGCTGCTGCAGTAGGCGCGAATCCTCCTTTTTCTCCATTTCCCAGCGGTACTGGCCAGCTACCATCGGCCACGGTTGGTTACTTCAGGCCCCAGGTGACAAACATGCCCGAGCGCTCGGAACTCGCCAATTTGATCTTCGGACGGCTGACGTGGGAAGCCATCCCGCTGCATGAGCCCATCCTGATCGGCACCTTCGCCGTGGTGGTGCTGGGCGGGCTGGTGCTCGTCGGGGCGGTCACCAAGTACCGCCTGTGGGGCTATCTCTGGCACGAGTGGTTCACCAGCATCGACCACAAGAAGATCGGGATCATGTACGTGATCCTGGGCATCATCATGCTGCTGCGCGGATTTGCCGATGCAGCCATGATGCGCATCCAGCAGGCCATTGCCTTCGGCGACAACGCGGGCTACCTGCCGCCGCACCACTACGACCAGATCTTTACCGCGCACGGCGTGATCATGATCTTCTTCGTGGCCATGCCGCTGGTCACGGGGCTGATGAACTTCGTCATGCCGCTGCAGATCGGCGCGCGCGACGTCGCCTTCCCGTTCCTCAACAACTTCAGCTTCTGGATGACCACGGGTGGCGCCATCCTGGTGATGATGTCGCTGTTCGTCGGCGAGTTCGCGCGCACCGGCTGGCTGGCGTATCCGCCGCTGTCCGGGATCATCCACAGTCCGGATGTCGGCGTCGACTACTACATATGGTCATTGCAGGTAGCGGGGGTAGGGACCTTGCTATCCGGGATCAACCTGCTGGTGACCATCGTCAAGATGCGTGCGCCGGGCATGACGCTGATGCGCATGCCGATCTTCACCTGGACCGCGCTGTGCACCAATGTGCTGATCATCGCCGCCTTCCCGGTGTTGACCGCCGCGCTGGCGCTGCTGTCGCTCGACCGCTACGTCGGCACCAATTTCTTCACCGCTGACCAGGGCGGCAGCGCCATGCTGTACGTCAACCTGATCTGGATCTGGGGCCACCCCGAGGTCTACATCCTGGTGCTGCCGGTGTTCGGCATCTTCTCCGAAGTCGTCGCCACCTTCTGCCGCAAGCGCCTGTTCGGCTATGCGTCGATGGTCTACGCGACGGTGGTGATCACGGTGCTGTCCTACCTGGTTTGGCTGCACCACTTCTTCACCATGGGCTCGGGCGCCAGCGTCAATTCGTTTTTCGGGATCACGACGATGATCATCTCGATCCCGACCGGCGCCAAGATCTTCAACTGGCTGTTCACGATGTACCACGGCAAGATCCGCTTCGAGGCGCCGATGCTGTGGACCATCGGCTTCATGGTCACCTTCGTGATCGGTGGCATGACCGGCGTGCTGCTGGCGGTGCCGCCGGCGGACTTCTCGCTGCACAACAGCCTGTTCCTGATCGCCCACTTCCACAACGTGATCATCGGCGGGGTGGTGTTCGGGCTGATGGCCGGCATCCACTACTGGTTCCCCAAGGCCTTCGGCTATCGCCTGGTCTCGTCGTGGGGCAAGGCCTCGTTCTGGTTCTGGCTGACCGGCTTCTACTTTGCCTTCATGCCGCTGTACTGGCTCGGGCTGCATGGCGTGACGCGCCGCATGAACCGTTTCGACGATCCGTCGCTGCAGATCTGGTTCCAGATCGCTGCCTTCGGCGCCGCGCTGGTCGCCATCGGCATCGCCTGTTTCATCATCCAGCTGGTAGTCAGCTTCCTGCGCCGCGAGGAGTTGCGCGACCTGACCGGCGATCCGTGGAATGGCCGCACGCTGGAATGGTCCACTTCGTCACCGCCGCCGCAGTACAACTTTGCCTTTACGCCCGTGGTGCACGACACCGACGCCTGGTGGCACATGAAGCAGAACGGCTACACGCGTCCGCTGCAGGGCTTCAATCCCATCCACATGCCGAAGAACACCGCGGCCGGCATCGTGCTGGCGGGGCTGTCCACGCTGTGCGGCTTCGGCCTGATCTGGCACATCTGGTGGCTGGTGGTGGCGGCGTTCGCGGCGACCATCATCGGGGCGATCATCCATACCTTCAACTACAAGCGCGACTACTACATTCCGGCCGAGCAGGTGGTCGGGACCGAATCGGCGCGCACACAACTGATGGCCGGCCATGGTTGAGACGACCTATCCCCAGTACGTGAGCGGGACCTCCGCGGCGGATGAAGTGCCGCCGGGGGGCTTCACCTTCCACCTGACCGAAGAGGACCACCCGCAAAACGGCACGCTGCTCGGGTTCTGGCTCTACCTGATGAGCGATTGCCTGGTCTTCGCATGCCTGTTCGCCGCGTATGGCGTGCTGGGCCGCGAATACGCGGGCGGGCCGAGCGGGGGCGAGCTGTTCGAGCTGCCGCTGGTGGCGCTGAATACCACCTTCCTGCTGCTGTCGTCGATCACCTATGGCTTCGCCATGCTGCAGATGCAGCAGAATCGCATCGCCGGCACGCAGATCTGGCTGGCGATTACCGGCGTCTTCGGCGCGGCCTTCCTGGCGGTCGAGCTGTATGAGTTCGCGCACCTGATCCACCAGGGGGCCGGGCCGCAGCGCAGCGCGTTCCTGACCTCGTTCTTTGCGCTGGTGGGCACGCACGGGCTGCACGTGACCTTCGGCATCATCTGGCTGATCGTGCTGATGACGCAGGTGGCGCGGCACGGGTTGATTACCGCCAACAAGCGCAGGCTGATGTGCCTGTCGATGTTCTGGCACTTCCTGGACGTCGTCTGGATCGGCGTCTTTACCTTCGTCTACCTGATGGGGTCGCTGCCATGAGCGCGCACGACGAGACGCTGGATGGCCACGGGCATGGCCACGAACACGAGGAAGACGTCGGGCCGCACGCCACGCTGGGCGGCTACCTGACCGGCTTCGTGCTGTCGGTTTTCCTGACGGCGGTCCCGTTCTGGCTGGTGATGGGCGGGGTGTTCGAGAAGTCTTCCACCACCGCCATCGTCATCCTGCTGATTGGCGCGGTGCAGATCGTGGTCCACATGATCTACTTCCTGCATATGAACGCCAAATCGGAAGGCGGATGGAACATGCTGTCGCTGATGTTCACGCTGACGCTGGTGGTGATCACGCTGACCGGATCGCTGTGGGTGATGTTCCACCTGAACAGCAACATGATGCCGAAGATGCATCACGAACGCACGATTGAGCCCGGCGCGACGATCGTGCCGCCCAAGGCGCCGTAGTGCGGCACAGCGCTGCTAATGGGCCGCTGCCTTTCGTGCTGCGCGGCCTTGAGCAGGTTGCCCTGCCGCGTTGGCTCCCGCTGCGCCCGCCAGCAACCAGCAACACAGCTGCACTGAACGCTCCATCAGCCTTCGCCGGTCGGCACTGCCGGCTTCGATGTAGTCAACGCACTGGTGAAACAGGCAGGGCACGACATAGGCGCAGAATTCATCGATAAGCGGGCGCGTGAGTTGCGGACACAGATCGAGCCGCTCGATGTCGTCGGCCATCTCGGCGGCAATGTCGTCCAGCACCGCGCGGATTGCCGCACGTAGTGCCGGCTGCGGACCGGTGATGCCGCATACGCCCACCACGAACGCATCGGGGTGATGCCGGGCATACAGGAACAGCGCCTCGCACGCGCGGCTGGCCACCTCGTTGGGGTTGTCGCGCGCGGCGGCCCAGCGCACCGAGCGCAGCATCGGCCGCAACTCGGCGCTGACCTCGGCCACCGCTGTCAGCGCCAGGTCTTCCATGTCGCGGAAATGCCGGTAGAAGGTATTGGGGTTGAGATCGGCCTCGCGCGCGATCTCGCGCAGCTTGAGCGCCGCGAAGCTGCGCTTGGCGGCGGCCAGCTTCAGTGCGGCGTCGATCAGGCGGCGTTTGCCGTCGGCAATGGCTTCCATGCGATTAGTAGTGATGCTCGGTTTTTGGTCGACACGCCGCGTTGACACGGTGTCTACGGTTGTCTACCCTTCGCTGAGGTAGACAACTGTCTACGTTAGACGAAACGGCCACGGATGGCAATTGCCTCGCCGGCCCCCCCCCCCGGATTTCACCGCAGATCGCGCAGATCGCCCCCGAGTCATGTCGCAGCCAACCGTGTCACCGGGCACCGACGCCCTTGCCCAGCCAGCCCATCCCGCCGCCCGCCCGGCCCCCGAGCCGATCCCGCGTGATCCCGGCTGGCCGCTGGTCGGCAATCTGCTGCAGATCACGCCGGGCGCGGTGGGGCAGCATCTGCTGGCGCGCAGCCGCCACCATGACGGCATCTTCGAACTGGACTTCGCCGGGCGGCGCGTGCCGTTCGTGACCTCGGTCGCGCTGGCGGCCGAGGTGTGCGACGCCGCGCGCTTCCGCAAGTACATCGGCCCGCCGCTGTCCTACCTGCGCGGCATGGCCGGCGACGGCCTGTTCACCGCGCACACCGACGAGGCCAACTGGGGCAAGGCGCACCGCATCCTCATGCCGGCCTTCAGCCAGCGCGCGATGAAGGGCTATTTCGACGCGATGCTGCGCGTGGCCAACCGGCTGGTCGACAAATGGGACCGGCAGGGCCCCGGGGCCGATATCGCCGTGGCCGACGACATGACGCGGCTGACGCTCGACACCATCGCGCTGTCAGGCTTTGGCTACGACTTCGACTCGTTTGCCAGCGCGCAGCTGCACCCGTTTATCGAAGCCATGGTCGGCGCGCTGGAAGAGGCGATGTCCAGGCTCACCCGCTTTGCGCTGCAGGACCGCTTCATGTACGCGGCACACCGCAAGTTCGACGAAGACACGCGCTTCATGCGCGAACTGGTCGACGACGTGATCCGCCGCCGCCGCGCCGCCGACGAAGGCGAGCGGCAGGGCACTGCCCTGGACCTGCTCGGACTGATGCTCGACGCGCGCGATCCCCACACCGACCAGCGCCTGGACGACGAGAACATCCGCAACCAGGTCATCACCTTCCTGATCGCCGGCCACGAGACTACCAGCGGGCTGCTGACCTTCGCCCTGTACGAGCTGCTGCGCAATCCCGGCGTGATGGCGCAGGCGTACGCCGAGGTGGACGCGGTACTGCCCGGCGACGCCGCGCCGGTGTACGCCGACCTGGCGCGGCTGCCCGTGCTCGACCGCGTGCTCAAGGAAACGCTGCGCCTGTGGCCCACCGCGCCCGCCTTCGCCGTCGCGCCGTATGAAGACGCGCTGATCGACGGCCGCTACCTGATCCGCAAGGACCGCCGCGTTTCCGTGGTGCTGACCGCGCTGCACCGCGACCCCAGGGTCTGGGCAGATCCCGAGCGCTTCGACATCGACCGCTTCCTGCCCGACAACGAGGCCAGGTTGCCGCGCCACGCCTACATGCCGTTCGGCAACGGCGAGCGCGCCTGCATCGGCCGCCAGTTCGCGCTGACCGAGGCCAAGCTGGCGCTGGCGCTGATGCTGCGCAATTTCCAGTTCGCCGATGCGCATGACTACCAGTTCCGCATCAAGGAAACGCTGACGATCAAGCCCGACGGCTTCACCGTTCGCGCGCGCCGGCGCCGGCCGCACGAGCGCATCGTCGCGATGCCGGTCGTTGGAGAAGAACAGGCGCCGCTGGCTGGGACGGCAGTGCAAGGCGCGGGCCGGCCGCTGGCCGTGCTGTGCGGATCCAGCCTGGGCACCGCGCGCGAACTGGCCGAGCAGGTGCACGCCGGCGCGCTTGCCGCGGGCTTCGACGCGACGTTGCGCGACCTCGACGAGATTGTCGATGCGTTGCCGGCCAGCGGACTGGCCGTCATCGTTGCCGCGACCTACAACGGCCGTGCGCCGGACTCGGCGCGCCGCTTCGAAGCCCTGCTCGACAACGGCGCCGCCAGCGGCTACCGCGCGCCGGACCTGCGCGTGGCGGTCCTGGGCTGCGGCAATTCGCAATGGCCAACGTACCAGGCCTTCCCGCGTCGGGTATTCGAGTTCTTCACCCACGCCGGCGCCACGCCACTGCTGCCGCGAGGCGAGGCCGACGGCAACGGCGACTTCGATCAGGCCGCCGAGCGCTGGCTCGCGCTGCTGTGGCAAGCGCTGCAGGGCGGCGACAGCGCCAGCGGATCGCCGCAAGTGCCAGCGGTACAGGTACAGCTGCGAAACGTGGCAGACATCCGCGCGATGACGCTGCCGGCCAATACGCAGGGTTTCAGGGTGCTGTCGAACACCGAACTGGTGAACGATCCCGACGGCCTGTGGGACTTCACGCGCGAGGCGCCGCGGACATCCACGCGCGACATCCGGCTGCGGTTGCCCGAAGGCGTGCGCTACCACACCGGCGACCACCTGGCCGTCTATCCGCAGAACCGGCCGGAAAATGTCACGGCGCTTTGCGAGCGGATCCATGTCGACCCGGATGCCATCGTCACCTTGTCCGCCGCGCCCGGTGCGGCGCGTGCGCTGCCGGTTGGCGAGGCGCTCTCCGTGCGGCAACTGCTGACGCATTTCGTGGAACTGCAGGACGTCGTGTCGCGCCACGCGCTGCGCAGCCTCGCGCAGGCAACGCGTTGCCCGTTCACGCGGCAGTCGCTGCAGCAGCTTGCCTCAGACGATGAAGCAGTTGGCTATGCCGCCCAGGTCGCGCAGCGCCGGCTGGCCCTGGGCGACGTACTCGACCGGTTTCCTGCGATCGGGCTGGACCTGGCGGGCCTGCTTGCCTGCACGGTGCCGATGCGGCCACGGTTCTACTCCATCGCGTCGTCACCGCGGGTCTCGCCCGACGTGGCGACCATCACCGTCGGCACGGTCTGCGCGCCGGCGCTGTCGGGCCGCGGCCTGTTCCGTGGCGTGGCGTCCACCTGGCTGCAGGGCCTGGCACCCGGCGCGGTGGTGGCAGGTGCGATCCGCACGCCCAATCCGCCATTCGCGCCCGAGGCGCCGGCCGTACCGATGATCCTCGTCGGGCCCGGTACCGGCATCGCACCGTTCCGCGGCTTCCTGGAAGAACGCGCGGCGCAGCAGGCCGCAGGGGAGGCGGTGAAGCCGGTGCAGCTGTATTACGGCTGCCGGCACCCTGCGCACGACTGGCTGTACCGCGAAGACGTGACGCGCTGGCAACAGCAAGGCGTGGCCGAAGTCCATACGGCGTACTCGGTCGTCGATGGCGCACCGCGCTTTGTCCAGGACCTGCTCTGGCAGCGCCGGGCAGACGTCTGGGCACGGCTGGACGCAGGCGCTGTGTTCTACGTATGCGGCGACGGCCGGCAGATGGCGCCGGCGGTCAGGCACACGCTGATCCGGATCGCCACGGAGCAGGGCGCGATGACCGAGGCGGCGGCTTCGGACTGGCTTGCGGCACTGGTAGCGGCGGGGCGCTATCGGCAGGACGTTTTTAACTGACCTGCGTATGTACCCGCCCCCGGGCAAGAGCGCTCAGATCACAGGGACATGCAACTGGCCATCAGTGCCAGGCACACGACGATCCGGGCGTTGTGGGAAAATGAGTGAGCGCGAACGCCAGGATTCGCGGTGGCGTGCGATTGATGGAGGCATAGCCTCGCTACTCAGCCACTACGAGCGATTTAAACTCCGGTGCCTTGACGATCTTCCCGATGAGATTTTGCACGGCAGGCAAATACGCCTCGGCCGTTTGCTTACAGGCGGTATCAGCGATAAATCCACTATTGAATTCGTAGTGTTCGGACGCCGACATCTTCTTGCCATTGGAGGAAGACAGAACGAGTCCAATGTCCCATGATCCACCGGTCAGAGCGCGGGAGGACGAAAATTCAAGCTGTGTGAGTGAACCGGAAAGGGTAACCTTCGGAGTCTTGTCGTCGAACATTCCTGCGACTTTGAGCTCATCCGCCAATGCCTTTTGTACATAGGCCTCGAAAGAAATGCTGTCCGGCGGTGCAATAGGACCTGCGCCACGGCACATACTGTTGAAGTCCTTAACCCCGCTAAAGCTTCCGACGTTGATATTCCCCACCGACAGGGACTTCAGCGCGACATTGTTGTCAGCGGAGATGGAGTAGCGCTGTGGCATGTATGTTGAGCATGCAGCAAGACACAAGGCGGAGGCAGCGACCAAGACCCGTTTCATTCTTATTTTCCGAGATTTGATTGTGGATAGTTGCTTTTTCGGCGTCAGATTGTGAGGCTTGATCATTTTCTGCCGACACCCCTCGTGAGAGGGGGTGGCAAGCCAGGCTGCCTAGCGCAATGACCGAAACGCCGACCGCAGCTCCGCACTGAACAACTCCGGCTCTTCCCACGCCGCGAAGTGACCGCCCTTGGCAACCTGGTTGTAATAGACCAGGTTGGGATAGGCCCGCGCCAGCCAAGCCTTCGGTGGCCGGTAGACCTCACCCGGAAAGACTGTCACGGCCGCCGGAACGGTAACCGGGCCGCTTTTTGCCGGCGCCGCGCTGGTCTCCCAGTAGATTCGCGCGCTGGATTCACCAGTATTCGTCAGCCAGTAGAGCGAGATATTGTCGAGGATCGCGTCACGGCCCAAGGAGCCTTGCCGCTACCGACATTGCGTGCCGGGTGCACACTGCCTGCCGGAATGAACAGCGCCTCTCCGGCCTTCAGCGTGACGGGCGGCTTGTCGTCGAGCTGGTATTCCAGCGTGCCTTGCAGGACATAGGCGATTTCTTCGCCGGGGTGCGAATGCTTGGGCGCGAATGCGCCGGGGTCGAAGTCGACGTGGACCTGGATGGCATCACGGCCGGGAATGCTGAGAGCGTGGTGAACCAGGTCCGTGCGCTGGATGTCGGTTTGCGCCTGGGCGTTCAGCAGAGGCAGGCTGCTGCCGGCAATAAGCAGGGCGCCTCGAGCGCCAGAAGCAAGGCCGGCAGCGCGCCGACTTTGAAGTCGTCGCCCAGCGACAGGGCGATGTCCTTCCATGCGTAAAGGGTTTCCGGGAATCCATGCAGGAACAGGACGGTTCCCTTCGCGCCGGGATGGTGCACGACCATTCGTCTCAGCGAGATGTTCTCGTCAATCTCGATCCATCCGATGTCAGGCTGTCGTGCCTGCATGCGGGCGGAGGGGGCGGCATGGGCGATCGCCGACGCCATGGGAGCGCCAAGGATGAGAGCGAAGGCAAGCAGCCGCTGCAGCAGGGGCCTGGACATGTCAGCGGTTCGAGGAAACGGCATGCCGGATCAATGGACCCAGCGCTCGACGTGCGCTTGCAGGCGCGGCCCGACCAGCAGGATGGCGGGGATCACGATCACATAGCCGATGCCCCACGAGCGCAGCCACCGCCCATCCATGTGATGGCTGGCCCATTTCGCACGAGGTGTTAGCCGAAGCAAGCGGCATGGTGGTTAGTCCTGGTGCTGCACTTCCGGCGGCCGACGGAAGCTGATCGCCAGACGGTTGAACGCATTCATCAGGCTGATCGCCATCGTCAGGTCGGAGAGTTCTTTTTCGCTGAAGACCGCCGCGGCCCTATGGAACACATCGTCGGGAACGTGCGTTTCCGAAACGCGCGTCACCGATTCGGCCCATTCGAGCGCGGCCTGCTCACGTTCACTGAAGAGGTCGCCCGCCTCGCGCCAGGCTTGCACGAGTGCGAGCTTGGTGACCGACACGCCTTTCTTCACCAGATCGCGCGTGTGCATGTCCAGGCAGTAGGCGCAGCCATTGATCTGGCTGACGCGAAGATAGGTGAGCTCTACCAGGATGCTGTCCAGCCCCGACTGCAGGATGTATCCGTAGACGTTGCCGAATGCCTTCACGCCGCCAGGAGATGCTTTCGTGTAGTCCAGTCTCATTTGGTGCTCCCTTCGTACGTCGTCAGATTCTTCTCTCCGCTATCCACGACAAACACGGCCAACAGCTTCGCCGGCTTTGTGCGACTCGCGTTGCGGCTGACCGGATGATGCGATCCTGGCTCCTCGTGGAAGCTTTCGCCAGCCTTGTAGACGCGTTCCGGGCCATCGTCCACCTTGCTCGCAATGCTGCCTGAGACCACATAGGCATAGATGAACGCCGACTTGGCGTGGTAGTGCGGCATGGAGGCGCCGCCTGGCGGATAAACGACTTCCACGGCGACGATCGATTTGCCCGGAATGTTCGTGATCGATCGCGAAAAGTTTTCCTTCACCGTTTCAGCGGGGCCGTGCGCGGCCGCTATGCCACTGAGGGCCAGGGCGGCTGCCGCCATGAGCGGTAACAGGACGCGTTGGGGTTTCATGTCTATCTCCTTGGTAATCTGGTTTGGTTAAAACTACGACTAATATAGTCGGAGTAACGATAGTGGATCGTCAGCCAAAGCGCAAGCCTGGCGTGCGGGTTTGCTTCGCATCACAGGAAAGAAAAATCTTGCGCTTATAAACTACGACTAATATGATCGTAGTTATGGGGTCGGCTGTACACCGCCCTGTCCCACGACAACCGAGGTTTGATTCAGGAGCTTGAAGATGTCCCAACGTATTCTTGTCATCGGCGCCGGCTTTGCCGGCATGTGGAGCGCACTGGCTTCAGCCCGTCTGCTCGACCAGGTCGGGCGCACCGACGTGGAAATCGCGTTGGTCGCGCCGGAACCCGAACTGCATGTCCGTCCCCGCCTCTATGAGCAGAATGCGAACGGGATGAAGGCGCCGCTGCAAGAGATCTTCAAGGCCGTCGGCGTGCGGTTCATCCAGGGGAGGGTCGAGCACATCGATGTCGCGAACCGCGAAGTGAGCATCGCGGGCGCCGGCGCGGATGGCTCGCGCCTAGGCCTTGGTTATGACCGCCTGGTGCTCGCCGCGGGAAGTCGGCTGTTTCGTCCGCAAATTGCCGGCCTGGACCAGCACGCATTTAACGTCGACCAGGTCGCCGATGCGGCGCAGCTTGAAGCGCATCTGCACGGCCTGGCCAGCCGGCCGGACCGTCCCGGGCGCAATACGGTGGTGATCGCGGGCGCCGGCTTCACCGGTATCGAGACGGCCGCGGAAATGCCCGCCCGCCTGCGCGAAGTGCTGGGCGAGGATGCCACCGTGAACGTGATCATGGTGGAGCGCAACGCCGAGATCGGGCCCGACCTGGGCGCGGGGCCGCGGCCGGTGATCACGCAGGCGCTGACTGAACTGGGCGTGACCTGGAAGCTCGGCTCCGGCGTCGCGGCCGTCGATGCGACTGGCGTCACGCTGGAGAACGGCGAGTGCATCGAAGCGGATACGGTGATCTGGACGGCGGGCGCCCGCGCCAGCGCGCTCACCGCGCAGATTCCGGCCGAGCGCGATGGCTTGGGCCGGCTGCACGTCGATCGCGACCTCCGGGTCAGGGGTGTCGATGAAGTGTTCGCCACTGGCGATTGCGCCTATGCCGCGACCGATGACGAAGGAAACTTTGCGGCGATGTCCTGCCAGCACGCGATGAACCTCGGCCGTTCGGCCGGACACAACGTGGCGGCGGATCTCGTGGGCGAGGCGCTGATTCCGTATCGCCAGCCGAAGTATGTGACCTGCCTGGACCTGGGGCCGTGGGGTGCTGTCTACACGGAAGGCTGGAACCGGCAGGTCAAGCTGACCGGCGGCGTGGCCAAGGCGCTGAAGACGCGGATCAATACCGAATGGATCTACCCGCCGAGCGCCGACCGTGCGGAAGCGCTGGCGCTGGCTGATCCGCGCCGGATCGTTGTTGCCTGACGGCACGCGCAAAAAAGCAAACAGGGCGATCCCAAGGATCGCCCTGTTTGCATTGCATCCGCATAGTCATCCGCGCGGAGCGAAAAGCCTTGACACGCTCAGGCGCTCTTGCGCGCCTTCGTGCGCACAGGTTCCGGCTTGTCGCCACGCCTGCTGGCTGCCCGGTCGGCTGCACGGTCCGACAGCCACCGTACCACCTGTCCGCCATAGCTGGCGGGCGCCTTGTCGGCAGTGCGCTGGGCAAGGTCGGCCAGCGTGTGCTGCTTCAGCTCGGCCCGCATGGCCTTCTCCGCGACCTGCATCACTGCGTGGATCGAGCACACGCCTCGCGTTGCCCAGGCCGGTGCGTCATCCTCGAACACGGCGCAACGGCTGCGGATCTCGCGGCAGTCAAACAACGGCTTGTCACCATCGATCGCGACCACCACGTCGTGGACCGTGATGCGGCCGGCGGGCCGCGCCAGCCGGAAGCCGCCCTTGATCCCCTCGGTGGCGACAACCAGCTCGGCCTTGGCCAGCTTGGTGAACAGCTTGGCCAGGAATTCGCTGGGGATGCCCTGGAGCTCGGCCAGGTCGCGGACACTGGCTTCTTCCACGGCAGCGGGGGAACGCGTCAGGTAAAGCAGGCAGTGAAGGCCGTATTCGACGCCTGTGCTGATGAAGGACATGGATAACTCGGACTGTTGCAATCGTAGTAGTAAGCCTATACAAGTCCGGGCCGGGCTGCAAGGACGCCTTTAGTCGAAGCAGACCACGATGCCGAGCATCGCTGCTTCGACCTGGTGCGTACGCGCTTGCTGGGAAAAATCCGTCCGCAGTTGCAGAGATCGCGGTAATGAGGCCGGAAATCGGTGTCACAACGCGCCGCGGCGTATGCACGAGTTTCGTCAGACCGAAGGCTTCTTTTGCGAATCGTGAATTCACATTGCCGTCGCGTTCGATTTATCGTCCCTGGTGCCGTGATAGAACCACATCATGGAAGCACGGCGTGACCGACATAGGAGACGACAATGAAGCAGGCTCTCGACGGGCTGCGGCAGGCGCGCGCCAGGCTGGCACTAGCGGCAACCCGGATGGCAGGGGTGGTTGGTGTGGCGGTAGTGGTCGCCCCGGGCGCAGCGTTGGCAGCATATCCCGACAAGCCGATCCGGCTGATCGTGCCGGCGGCCGCGGGTGGCACAACGGATATCGCGTCGCGCCTGGTCGGCAAGCGCATGGGCGAGTTGCTTGGCCAGCCGGTAGTGGTGGAAAACCGCGCCGGCGGAGGAGGCATCATCGGCGCGCAGGCGCTCAGGCAGTCTGCCGCCGATGGCTACACCCTGATGATGGGCAATATCGGGCCCAATGCCATCAACTACAGCCTGTACCGGCAACTGCCCTACCGCGCGGAGGACTTTGCGCCCATTACCATGGTGGTGTCGGTGCCCAATGTGTTGGTGGTCAATGCCAACGTCCCGGCTCGTACCGTGGCCGAACTGGTCGCGCTTGCCAAGGCGCACCCCGGCAAGTATTCCTTTGCCTCCTCAGGCACCGGCCAGTCGGTCCACCTTTCCGGCGAGCTGTTCCGCAAGCGCACCGGCACGGACCTGATCCATGTGCCCTACAAAGGCGCAGCACCGGCCGTGGCCGACCTGGTGGCCGGGCAGGTCACCATGATGGTGGACAATCTGCCCAGCTCGCTGCCGCATATCCAGTCGGGCAAGCTGAGCGCACTGGCGGTGACCAGCGCCAGCCGCGTGCCCGAGCTGCCCGACGTGCCCACCATGAAGGAGGCCGGAGTGGACGACTTCCAGGTGACGGCATGGTTCGGCCTGGTGGCGCCGGCCGGCACGCCGCAGGAGGTGATCGATCGGCTGCAGAAGACCGTCGCCGGCATCCTGGACGAGCGCCAGATCAAAACCAGGCTGGCGGAGTTGGGTGGCAGCCCCGGCGGCGATACGCCCGCCCACTTCGGCAACTTCATCAGGAGCGAGCGCGAGCGTTGGGCACGCGTGGTCAAGGACACCGGCATTCCGCAGCAATAAGGCGACGGGCCAACCGGGCTTGTTAGCCGCCACGAGACCATCAACATGATCGACAAGACTGTGGCATCACTGGAACAAGCGGTTGCCGGCATCACTGACGGCGCCACCGTGCTGGTGAGCGGCTTCGGCGGCTCCGGCATTCCCGGTGCGCTGCTTGACGCGCTGCTTGCCTGCGGTGCGCGCGAGCTCACCATCGTCAACAACAATGCCGGCAACGGCGACACGGGCATTGCGGCGCTGATACGCGCCGGAGCTGTGCGCAAGGTGATCTGCTCCCATCCGCGTTCCAGCAATGCCGAAGCCTTTATCGAAGCCTACCGCGCCGGCAAGGTCGAGCTGGAATGCGTGCCGCAAGGCACACTGGTGGAGCGCATGCGCGCCGCCGGCGCCGGCCTGGGGCCGTTCTTTACGCCGACCGCGTATGGCACGGCCTTGGCAGAGGGCAAGGAAACGCGCGAGATCGACGGCATAGGTTATGTGCTGGAGCAACCGTTGCACGGCGATTTCGCGCTGGTCAAGGCGCATCGTGCGGATCGTTGGGGCAACCTCGCCTACCGCTATGCGGGCCGCAACTTTGGGCCGGTGATGTGCACCGCTGCGCGCCATACTATTGTCCAGGTCGATGAAATCGTGTCGCTGGGCACGCTGATGCCAGAGCAAGTGATGACGCCGGGCATCTTCGTCAACGCGGTGGTGCAGACCGGAGAACACCATGCCGCTTGAGATGCCGCTGATGCAGCAACTGCCCCGACTCAGCCGCCACGCCATGGCGCGCATCGTAGCGGCCGACATTCCAGACGGCAGCTATGTCAATCTTGGCATTGGCATGCCGACCCTGGTGTCGGACCAGTTGCCGCCGGATCGGGAGATCATCCTGCACAGCGAGAACGGCATCCTTGGCATGGGCCGGGTGATCCGCGACGGTGCGGTTGATCCCGACCTGATCAACGCCAGCAAGGAGCCGATCGCGTTGCTGGCGGGCGCTTCCATCTCCGACCATGCAATGTCCTTCACCATGATGCGCGGCGGTCATCTCGACATCACCGTGCTGGGCGGCTTCCAGGTCTCCGCCAGGGGCGACCTGGCCAACTGGTCGACCGGTGAGCCCGACGCGATCCCTGCCGTGGGTGGTGCCATGGACCTGGTGGCAGGAGCGGCCAGGCTCTTCGTGATGATGGAGCATGTCACCCGCGACGGCCAGCCCAAGATCGTGGAGCGCTGCACTTATCCCCTTACTGGCCTCGGCGTGGTCGACCGCATCTACACTGACCTGGCGGTGATCGACGTGCAGCCCGGCGGCGGACTGCTGGTCACGGGTCTGGCCGAAGGCGTGTCCTTCGACTCGGTGGCGGCGCTGAGCGCGGCGCCGCTCATGTTGAGCGCGCAGTGCCGGGTGTTGCGCTAGTGCCGGCGGACATTCACCTGCCGGGCGCCTGCTTTGCTGTTTTCGCTGCTGAGCCGGGCAGCACTGCGCAAACATGTCGAAGCGGACTCGGGCAGAAGCCGTGTGCCGGCTCAAGGTCACGCTCGATGGCGGCGCGCGGCTGTAGCAGGTTGCACGGCGTCTGTGCGGTCATGCTGCCGCATGTGCCTCCGGGCGCATAGCGCAGCGCGTGCCGGCGAGCGGCGCCCGGCTTGCACTTCGGCGTGGATGATGTAATACGTATCCAAGCCGTTACCTCGCGCAAAAGCCGGCCGGTGCCCGGCTTGCACCGAGGTACCGCCAAGCGCCCCGGGCGATCGCCCCGCCATCTCCTCGGGAGGGGAGTGATGGAACAACTGCTGGTTGACGCGGTAATCTTCCTCGCCGCGGCACTGATCGCCGTGCCGCTGTCGGTGCGCTTCGGCTTTGGCTCGGTGCTGGGCTACCTGGTAGCCGGCGCAGTGATCGGTCCGTGGGGGCTGAGGCTGGTCACGGATGTCGACTCGATCCTGGACGTGTCCGAACTGGGCATCGTGCTGATGATGTTCATCATCGGCATTGAAATGGACTTCCAGAAGCTGTGGGCGATGCGCCGCTCCATCTTCGGCTATGGCGGGATCCAGGTCGCGCTGTGCGCGGCGCTGCTGGCGGCGATCTTCATCGTCTTTGGCGTGCAGTGGCGCGTGGGCGTTGCGGCCGGCTTTGCGCTGTCGCTGTCTTCCACGGCGATGGTGATCGCGATCCTGGAGCAGAACCGGCTGATGGATGCACCCGTCGGGCAGTCCAGCTTCGGCATCCTGCTGTTCCAGGACATTGCCGCGATCCCGATGATCGCGCTGTTGCCGTTGCTTGCGCCGGTTGCCGCGGACGCCGGCATGTCGAGCGGCGGGATTGCCGCGGGGAAGGCGCTGGCTATGCTCGCCGCGGTCGTCGTAGTCGGACGCTTCGTGCTGAAGTATGTGCTGCGCATGATCCAGCGCAGTGGCACGCGCGAGATCTTTACCATCTTCGCGCTGCTCTGGGTCATCGGCATCGCGCTGCTGATGCACGTGGTCCACCTGTCGATGTCGCTCGGCGCGTTCGTGGCCGGGCTGCTGCTGGCCGGTTCCGAATGCCGCCACGAGATCGAATCGGACATGGCGCCCTTCAAGGGCATCTTGCTCGGGCTGTTCTTTATCGCGGTGGGCATGTCGATCGATTTCTCGGTGCTGGCCAACAAGCCGCTGCTGGTAGCGGTGCTGGTGATTGCCCTGGTCGTGGGCAAGTTCCTGGCTCTGATGTACCTGGCGAGCCGGATTGATCTGCCGCCCCAGCACCGCGTCTACTTTGCCATCCTGCTGTCGCAGGGCGGTGAGTTTGCCTTTGTGGTGATGGGCGCTGCGCAGGCGGCAAACCTGATCGATGCCGAGCAACTCTCCGTCGTCACGGTCGTCGTTGCGTTGTCGATGGCGACGACGCCGCTGCTGTTGCTAGCTCACCGCAAACTGCCGCGCACCCGCGCGGCACCGCGCCAGGCAGAAGCGGATGGTCCCTAGCTGTCAGCATTCGCCAGCGCCGCAAGCCAAGCGATCGCGCCACGGAGGTGTCGGGCAATGACAATCCTTAACTGGCTGCGCCGTCGCGGCAAGCATCCTGACGGGGCGCGCGAGGCAGCGCGCGCCGCGCTGGCGGAGCGCGTGACCAGGCTTTGTCCGTACGTGCGGCTGGTAGGCGGCTATCGCAAGCGGCTTGCCCCGGCGCTGGCGATTGCAGACCGGTACGTGCGCGATGTCGTGGCGGGCTTGCCGCCGGCGTCGGCGGCAAGCGAAGCCACCTGGAACAGCGATCCTTATATCCATGCCTTCTTTGGCACGCCGCAGGACGTCATGCCGGTGTTCAGCCGGTCGCCGGACCTGCGCGACTATTTCAGCGGTTCGGCGACCGCTGCCGAGGCTTATTGCGTACTGGGGATGGACAAGCATGAGCGCCGCACGCTGGGCGTGGCGCTGGAGGGCGACGTCATGCGCACGGAGGTGCCACAGACCACGGTCAGCTTTACCGATCACCGGGTCAGGATCTGCGCGGCGACCGAAGCGGCGCTGCGCGAGGAAATCGCGTGCCGCATGCTGGACCAGTTCGCGCTGCAGGCACTGGCCGAGATCGCCGGCGGCACCTCCCGCCGCGACCGCATCGAGCGCGAGCAGACGCTGCTGACCACGCGACTGCACCTGCTGGAAAAGCAGGGCGTCGGCATGCGCAGCGTACTTGGCGAACGTGACGAGACGCAAGCCGACGAGTCCGCGCGGCTGCGGGAGCAGGTCGCACAGAACGAGGCCGCGCTCGCCGCCCTTGGCGCACCTGAAGCACCTGACGCAGCTGACGCGCAGGGCGGCCGGGCTGGCCTGCCAGAGAGGCAACTGCAGGCGCTGGTCGACGTGCTGACGCATGCCGACGCCAGCTTCTCGGTCGAACGGGAAGCGGTGCGGCTGAGTCCAATGAACATCGTGCTGCCGCCCGGCAGCGCCGGGCCCGGCGCGGACCTGCGGCTGATGACGGCGCGGGTTCCGGGGGATCCGCCGCTGGTCCGCACTTTTTCTCTGGTGTGCGTGGCCCGCGCCGGAATGTTGTCGCCGATGCAGTTGCTCGATGAGGCGGCGCGCATGCTGTGAAGAAGCGTGCCGCCGCGTCGGTCACCTGTAATGTCAGGCCATCTCCAGCACCAGGTTGCGATAGATCTCGCGCGCGCCTTCCAGCTGTTCCAGCGCGATCGATTCATCGATGGTGTGCGCATCCTCCTCGCACCCCGGCCCCAGCCCGATGGTCGGGATGTGGCGCCGGCCGGCCGATTCGGAGCCGTTGGTGCAAAACGCCCAACTTCCAACCTGCGGCGACCGCCCGGCTTGCGCGATGGCGCGCACCGCGGCTTGCACGAGCGGGGTGCCTTCCGGCTGCTGCCATGCCGGCAGCCAGCGGGTTGGCCGCGCCGATTCGCCGGTGAAGGTCCGCACCTCGTCGTCGGATACCGCTAGTGCGAAGTCTTGCAGGCCGGCAGCGCTCAGGCAGGTGTCGATCTGGCCGAGGATGTCCTCGCGCGTCTCGCCGTCCAGGGTGCGGCGATCGAAGCGGATGGTCGCCGACGCAGGGATCATCGAGATCGACGGATACGGCGAAGAGACGATGTCCGTCGGCACCAGCAGCGCTGCGCCCAGAACCAGGTCGGCGGGCAGTTGCAGGCCCTCCAGCGCTGTCAGCGCACGCGCGGCGGCCAGCAGCGGATTGACGCCGAGATGCGGCGTCGCCGCATGCGCGGGTTTGCCATGGAAGGTGAGCTGGATTTCCAGCCGGCCCTTCTGTCCTGTCTTGACCTGCAGTTTCGACGGTTCGCAGATAACGACCGCATCTGGCTCGCACCAGCTCAGCACCGATGCCAGCGCATGCCCTTCGATGACTTCCTCTAGCACGCTGGCGGACACCGCGATGCGCCTGCGCAGCGGCCGCTCCCGCGCTGCCGCGGCGACGCCGCAGATAGCGGCGGCGATGCCGCCCTTCATGTCCGTGCTGCCGCGACCGTACAGCCGGCCGTTGTGGATGGTGCCGCCGAACGGGGCGAAACGCCACGTGCCGGTGACCGGCACCACGTCCATATGGCCGTCGAACAGCAGCGCCACGTCGGCGTCCTCCGGGCCGATCAGCCCGAGCACGCTGCCGTTGCGGTCCGTCGTCACCGACGTGAAGCCGGCTTCGGCCATGCGGCGCGACAGCAGCGCGGCCAGGTCGCCCTCCTGTCCGGACAGGCTGGGAATGCGCACCATCTCGCGCGCCAGCGCTGCGACATCGCTGAGATTGCTTGCTGGATCGATCATTTCGGTATTTCTCTTGTCAGCGGTTGACCAGCGCAGCCGGCACGCGCAGCACCAGCAGCGCACCGATCACGGTGAAGGAAGCGAGGAAATACATGCCCCAGTCGGTCGAGCCGGTGAGGTCCTTGATCCAGCCGATCGCATACGGGCTGGCAAAGGCGGCGAGGCCAGCGAAGGAATTGATCGCCGCGATCCCCGCCGCCGCGCTGCGGCCGTCAAGGAACGCAGTCGGCAGGCTCCAGAACAGTGGCGAGCAGACCATGCACCCGGCTGCCGCCACCGACAGCATCGCCACTGCGAACGCCGGGTTATGGCTGAACATCGTACTGAGCGCCAGGCCAGCGCCGCCGACGAGGAACGGGATGACCATGTGCCAGCGCCGCTCGCGCGTCTTGTCGGAATGCCGGCACACCAGGATCATCGACACTACCGCGAACGCATTCGGGATTGCTGTCAGCAGGCCGACGTCGAGCAGCGAGACCACGCCCGTCGAGCGGATCACCGACGGAATCCAGAACGCCAGGCCCGACAGGCTGGACACCGTGCAATAGCAGATCAGCGCCATATGGATCACGCGGCGGTCGCGGAACAGCTTCAACAACGATACGTGCTGGGTCTTGCTTGCCTTCTCCGCCGCGATGTTGTGGGCGAGACGGTGCTTCTCGGCCGCACTCAGCCAGCGTGCCTCGGCGATGCTGTCGTCCAGGTACCAGAGCACGGCAATCCCGAGCACGACGGATGGAATCGCTTCGAGCAGGAACATCCATTGCCAGCCGGCAAAGCCGTAGTGCTCGTGCATGCTCTCCATGATCCAGCCCGACAGCGGGCCGCCGAGGATGCCGGCCACCGGCACCGCGGTCATGAAGACCGCGATCACCTGGCCGCGGCGGTGCGACGGGAACCAGTAGGTGAGGTACAGGATGATGCCGGGATAGAAGCCCGCCTCGGCGGCGCCCAGCAGGAAGCGCAGGATGTAGAACTGCGTCGGCGTCCTGGTCAGCGCCATGCAGGCCGAGATGCAGGCCCACAGCACCATGATGCGCGCCAGCGTCTTCTTGGCGCCGATGCGGTGCATCAGCACGTTGCTCGGCACTTCAAACAGGAAGTAGCCGATGAAGAAGATGCCGGCGCCCAGGCCGTACACCGTGTCGCTGAACTTCAGCTGGTCCAGCATCTGCAGCTTGGCAAAGCCGACGTTGACGCGGTCCAGGAAGGCCGCCACGTAGCAGGCCATCAGGAAGGGCAGCAGTCGCCAGGCTACCTTGCGATAGAGCGCGTTGTCATGCGCCGCCGTCGTGTCGGTGGTGTTCGGGGTCGTGGCCGGAGCGTGAAGCGTCGGCGCGGAATGCAGGGAATCGCTCACTATGTTCCTCCTTTGGATTTGGTGAGACAACAACGCCCCCTGCGGGCGCCCGAAGGCGCCTGCATGTTTTATTTATCTCTTGGGAAGGGGGCGGAAAGGTGCGCCGGCTATGCGACGGCCAGGGCCTGCGGCGGCGTGGCGCCGCGCTGACTGGTGATGCGACCGTAGGCCTCGGGGCGGCGGTGCCGCTCGAAGTTGAAGGTCGTGGTCTTGTACGACTGGCAGAGGTCGAGGTCGCAGCGCGCGATGGCCAGTTCGTCGCCCTTGGTCGAGCAGGCCGCGACGATCTCGCCGGACGGCGCGATGATGCAGGTGCCGCCGATCATCTCGCAGCCTTCTTCCTTGCCGGCCTTGGCCACGCCGACCACCCAGGTGCCGTTCTGGTAGGCGCCGGCCTGCATTACCAGGTGGTTGTGGAACATCGACAGGTCGTCGTGCTCCGGCGCGGGCGGATTGTGCACGGGCGTGTTGTAGCCCAGCAGGATCATTTCGGCGCCTTGCAGGCCCATCACGCGATAGGTCTCCGACCAGCGGCGGTCGTTGCACAGCGCCATGCCCATGACGCCGCCGAACCCTTGCCAGACGCCGAAGTCGTCGCCCGGTTCGAAATAGCGCTTCTCCAGGTGCTGGAAGGCGCGCCACGGCTCATGCTGGTCGTGGCCGGGCAGGTGCACCTTGCGGTATTTGCCGATGATGCTGCCGTCGCGGCCGACGAGGATGGCGGTGTTGTAGCGCCGTTCCACGCCCCCTTCGAGCGCCAGTTCTGCGTAGCCGAGGTAGAAGCCGATGCCGAGCCGCGCGGCGGTGTCGAACAGCACGCGCGTTTCGGGGCCGGGCATCTCGCGCTCGTAGAACGCGTTGAGTGCTTCGGGGTCTTCCATGTACCAGCGCGGGAAGAAAGTGGTCAGTGCCAGTTCAGGGAACACCACGAGGTGGCAACCCATCTCGTGGGCATGGTGCAGGTGGGCCAGCAGGCGGGCGACGATGTCGCGGCGCGAGTCGGTGCGCTGGATCGGGCCGAGCTGGGCTGCGGCGACGTGGACGAAGCGGGACATGATTGGGAAATCTCCTGTTACGCGGGGATTGTCAGGCGGCAAGTTCGAGCATCAGGTCGAGCAGCACGTCGGCGCCGGCCTGGATGTCGCGGTCGTGGGTCAGTTCGGCGACGTTGTGCGACAGGCCGGCCACGCTCGGCACGAAGATCATGCCGGCCGGGCACATGCGGGCGAGTATCTGGGCGTCGTGCCCCGCGCCGCTCGGCATGCGCCGTACGCTGTGCCCGCGCCGGCGCGCGATGGCCTCGACGCGGGCGACCATGCCGGCGTCGAACGCCACCGGTGCGAAGTCAGCCAGTGTGCGATGGCTGAGCCGAACGCCCTCGGACCTCGCCACCTCCTGTGCATGCGCCAGCGTGCGCTGCACCGCCTCCGCCAGGTCGGCGCCGTCGGTATTGCGCAGGTCGGCCGTGAACACCGCGCGGCTCGGGATCACGTTGACGAGGTTCGGGAAACACTGCACCTGCCCGACGGTCGCAAGCTGCGCGCCGCCCAGCTCGCGCGACAGGTCGCGCACGAAGCAGGCGACGCGCGCGGCGACGAGGCCCGCGTCGTGGCGCAGCCGCATCGGCGTCGTGCCGGCGTGGTTGGAGGTGCCTTCCACGGTGAATTCGGTCCAGTGGATGCCCTGCACGCCGGTGACCGCGCCAATGGCGATGTCCTCGTGCTCAAGCACCGGGCCCTGCTCGACATGCAGTTCGACGAAGGCATGCACGCGGTGATGGCCCACCGGCGCGGGGCCGGCATAACCGATGCGCGCGAGGTTTTCGCCAACGGTGGTGCCGTCGATGCCGCGCGTGTCCAGCGCCTGTTGCAGCGGCAGGTCGCCCTGGAAAACGAGGCTGCCCATCATGTCGGGGGCGAAGCGCGCGCCTTCCTCGTTGGTGAAAAAGGCGACCGCCACCGGACGGCGCGTGACGATGCCGGCATCGTCCAAGGCGGCCATGACTTCCAGGCCAGCGAGCACGCCGAGGTTGCCGTCGTAGCGCCCGCCAGTGCGCACGGTGTCGATGTGCGAGCCAGTCATCACTGGCGGCAGGTCTTCGCGGCCGGCACGCACGCCGACCACATTGCCGATGCCGTCGATGCTGAGCGCCAGTCCCAGCTCGCGCATCCACGACACCACGAGATCGCGCCCGGCGCGGTCTTCGTCGGTCAGCGCGAGCCGGCAGACACCGCCGCCTTCGATGGCGCCAACATCGCCGAGCATGGCGATCCGGCGCAGCAGCCGAGGCAGGTCGATCCGCGCGGCTCGCTCCACGTCGAGGGCGGCGTTCACGCTGCCTTCCTCACGTCTTCGGGCAGGCGGCCGACGATGCGCTGGTACAGCGCCACGTCGGTCGCGCCTTCGCTGCCGAACACCAGCACCCGGCTGGCTGCGTCCAGGCCAAGTTGTTCACGCGTGGCGGGATCGGCCACGGCGCCAAGGCACCCGGCCAGCCCCGCGACCGCCGATTCCCCGGCGACGATGGGTGCATCGCCATAGCGGCCGTCGGCCAGCAGGCGCACGCTTTCCAGCGCGGAGGCATCGTCGATGGTCAGGAAGGCATGCGCGCCGGGATGCAGCACTTCCCACGCCAGCAGCGAGACTTCGCCGCAGGCGAGCCCGGCCATCACCGTGTCGAGGTCGCCATGGACCGCCACCGGCTTGCCGGCGCGCGCGCTTTCATAGAGGCAAGCGGCCTTGTCCGGCTCGACCACGATAAAGCGGGGGCGCTTGTCGCCGAGCACTTCCCAGAAGTGCGCGCACACCGCGGCGGCTAGCCCGCCCACGCCGCCCTGCAGGAACACGTGGGTCGGCAACTGGCCGTCCGGCAACTGGTGCAGCGCCTCGTCGGCCATCACCGCGTAGCCCTGCATCACGTCCTTGGGTACTTCCATATAGCCTTCATAGGAGGTGTCGGAGACCACGAAGCGCCCCAGCCTTGCCGCGTCCTCGGCCGCCTGGCGCACCGAGTCGTCATAGTTGCCGGCGGTGCGGACCACCTGCGCGCCATACTGCTCGATGGCGGACTTGCGGCCTTCGCTGACGGTGGCGTGGATATAGATCACGCACTGGCAGCCGAAGCGCTGCGCGCCCCAGGCCACGGAGCGGCCGTGGTTGCCGTCGGTGGCGCAGGTGACGGTGATGTCTCGCACCACGTCGGCATAGCGGCCCGACAGCAGGTCGTCGACCGACACGTCGCCCACGCCCAGCCGGCTGCCGATCTCGCGCACCAGCAGGCGGCTGACCGCATAGGCGCCGCCCAGCGCCTTGAAGCTGCTCAGCCCGAAGCGCTCGCCTTCGTCCTTGTAGAGAATCTGTGCGACACCGGCGGCACGCGCGAGGCCGTCAAGGGCGACCAGCGGCGTTGCCGCGTAGCCCGGCCAGCGGCGGATCTGCGCGGCGGCGCGGACAAAGGCTTCGCCACCGAGCACGGCTTGCTGGCGGGCGCCATAGGGGGCGTCGGGCGTGGCGCCCGGGTTCAGCGCGCACTGCAGCTTCAGGTTAGGGAGCGGGTGGTTCAAGACAGTCTCCTGGGTTGGGATCTAGCGATGGAGGTCGCCGTAGTGGTCGTGGAGCGATTCGATTTCCTCGAGCCGCTCGCGCGCCGCGTCGCCGAGGATCAGCGCGAGGCTTGTGCAAAGGTGGTTGATCAGGCTGACGGCCGCGACATAGGAGTCGAATACCGCCGCGCCGTGGTTGACGCAGCGAAGCACCACGTCGGAGCGCGCCGGCAGGTCCGTCGCGCTGGGGTCGGTCAGGATCACGACCTTGGCGCCGACGCGGTTGGCATGCGCCACCATTGGCCACAGCAGTGTCACGCGCCGGCGGAAGTCCATGACCAGCAGCACGTCGTTGGCGCCGAGGTCGGCCAGGTCTTCGGCAAGGTTCAGGCCAGCGCCAGGGGCCAGCGTCACGCCCGGCCGCAATTGGGTCAGCAGCGCCCACGCGTACTGCGCCAGCACGCGGCCGTTGCGGAAGCCGGCGATAAAGACCCGCCCCGCGCCGGCGAATAGCGAGACGGCGCGCTCGACATCGGCCGGGTTCAGGCGGTCGAACGTCTGGGCGAGGTTTTGCAGGTCGTTGGCAAGATGGCGCGCCAGCGGCGCCTGGTCGTCGGCAGGTGCCTGCACGCCGGCCAGCTCGTACAGGGGCGAGCCGCGGTCGGCTTCGTCGCGCAGCAGGGCGCGGACCTCGTTGAAGTTCTCGTAGCCGAGGCGGCGGAAGAACCGGCCGGCGGTCGCCTTGGACACGCCGGCCTTATGCGCCAGCTCGGTGGCCGAGTAGGCGGCAAGGCTGCCGATGCACTCCAGGGTCACGGCGGCCAGGCGGCGCTCGCTTTCGGTGAGCTGGTCGTTCAGCGTGAGGATTTTGTCTTGCAACGATGAGGTCATGGTCGGGTCCGAATGAAACTTCGGTTTCAGAAATATAGGCGCATGAAACTTTGGTGTCAAACAAAATTCTGAATGAAACTTTGGTTTCATGAGGGGCATTGTCGCGCACATGGTCGCGCGGGGTCGAGGACGCCTCTCGCTTCGCTAAAATCACCGCGATAGTGGTTACATCCCAAAAGGCATAAAGCGTGGCACTCCACCAGGGTTTCATCCTGACCCGACATTGGCGCGATACCCCGGCCGGCACCGAGGTCGAAGTCTGGCTGGCCACCGACGACGGGCCACGCCGGCTGCGGCTGCCGTATCAGCCGTCGATTGCATTCATCCCTGAAGCACAATGCGAGCGGGCCGAGGCGCTGCTGCGCCGCGAGCGCGGGACCGAGTTGCGTCCGCTCAAGCTGCAGGACTTCCGGGGCAGGGCGGTCATGGGCCTGTATTGCCAGCAGCATCGGCAGCTGATCCAGCTTGGCCGTTCGCTGCGCGAGGCCGGCATCGACATTTACGAAGCCGATATCCGCCCGCCCGAGCGCTACCTGATGGAGCGCTTCATCACGGCCCCGGTCTGGTTCGAGGGCGAACCTGACGGCGACGGCGTGCTGTGCAACGCCCAACTGAAACCCGCGGCGGACTTCCGGCCCGCGCTACGGCTGGCTTCGCTCGATATCGAAACCAACGCATTCGGCGAGCTCTATTCGATTGCGCTCGAAGGCTGCGGCCAGCGCCAGGTCTATATGCTGGGCGCTGCGCCGCAGGAGCCGGCCGATGTCGATTTCTCGCTCGAATACTGCGCGACACGGCCAGCGTTGCTGGAGAAGCTGAACCAGTGGCTGGCCCATCACGACCCCGACGCGATCATCGGCTGGAACCTGGTGCAGTTCGACCTGCGCGTGCTGGTCGAGCATGCACGGCGGTTCCAGTTGCCGCTGCGCCTCGGCCGCGGCGGTGCGGAACTCGAATGGCGCGAGCACAACGCGCAGCAGCATTACTTTGCCGGCGCGCCGGGCCGGCTGATCATCGACGGCATCGAGGCGCTGCGTTCCGCCACGTGGAGCTTCCCGTCGTTCAGTCTCGAAGCGGTGGCCCAGGCGCTGCTCGGCGAAGGCAAGGCGATCGACAACCCGTACGACCGCATGGATGCCATCGACCGCATGTTCGAGCAGGACAAGCCGGCGCTCGCACGCTACAACCTGCGCGATTGCGAACTGGTGACGCGGATCTTCGAGAAAGCGGAGCTGCTGTCGTTCCTGCTGGAGCGCGCCACGGTCACGGGCCTGCCGGCCGACCGCAGCGGCGGTTCGGTCGCGGCCTTCACGCATCTCTACATGCCGCTGATGCACCGCCAGGGCTATGTCGCGCCCAACCTCGGCGAACTGGCGCCGGAAGCCAGCCCCGGCGGCTTCGTCATGGATTCGCGGCCGGGACTCTATGAATCGGTGCTGGTGCTGGACTACAAGAGCCTTTATCCGTCGATCATCCGCACCTTCCTGATCGATCCGATCGGCCTGGTCGAGGGGCTGGCGCATCCTGACGATGCCGACTCGGTCCCCGGCTTCCGCGGCGCGCGCTTCTCGCGGACGAAGCATTGCCTGCCGGCGATCGTCGCCCGGGTCTGGCAGGGCCGCGAGGCGGCCAAGCGCGAGCGCAACAAACCGCTCGCGCAGGCGCTCAAGATCATCATGAATGCGTTCTACGGCGTGCTCGGCTCCAGCGGGTGCCGCTTCTTCGATCCGCGGCTGGCCTCGTCGATCACCATGCGCGGGCACGAGATCATGCGGCAGACGCGCGCGCTGGTCGAGGCGCGCGGCTACGAGGTGATCTATGGCGACACCGATTCCACCTTCGTCTGGCTGCGCCGCGCGCGCACCGAAGCCGACGCGCAGCAGATCGGCCGCAGCCTGGTGGCCTATATCAACGACTGGTGGCGCGATCACCTGTGGCAGACCTATGGCCTGGAAAGCGCGCTCGAACTGCAGTTCGAAACGCACTTCCGCCGTTTCCTGATGCCGACCATTCGCGGCACCGATCTCGGCAGCAAGAAGCGCTACGCCGGCCAGGTGGAGCGGCCGGACGGCACCGTCGAGATGGTGTTCAAGGGGCTCGAGACGGTGCGCACGGACTGGTCGCCGCTCGCGCAGCAGTTCCAGCAGACGCTGTACGCAAGGATCTTCAACCGCGAGCCGTACCAGGACTATGTGCGCGACATCGTGCGCCGTACGCTGGCGGGAGAGCTCGACGAACAGCTGGTCTATCGCAAGCGGCTGCGGCGCAAGCTGGAGGAGTACCAGCGCAACGTGCCGCCGCACGTGCGGGCTGCCCGCATCGCCGATGACTACAACGAGCGCCACGGGCGCCCGCGCCAGTACCAGCAGGGCGGCTGGATCAGCTATGTGATGACCACGGCGGGGCCGGAGCCCCTCGAGTGCCGATCCGCGCCGATCGACTATGTACACTACGTCGGCAAGCAGTTGCAGCCGATTGCCGATGCGATCCTGCCGTTCCTGGACGACGATTTCGAGCGGCTGCTGACGGGGCAGATGACGTTGTTCGCGCAGTAGGTCAGCGTCACGACATCCTGGCACGTCAGGCGCCGGCCCCGTTTTTTATCGCGGCCATCAGGTCGTCTGGATGGACCATCAATTCGCGCACTTGCCACAGCGTCGGGTATTGGTTGAGTACGCTGTGCCAGCGGGGCGATTCCAATAGCTGTTGCCAGACCGGCGCAAGCACGGCTGAATCCGCGGTTTGCGCTTGCGCCAGCGCGCTGGCGAATTCAAGGCTGGCCTGCGCCGACAGCAGTTGCATCCGGCTGGCGGCGCCGAGCAGGCGGGCCCCGGCCCCGGCTTCGGCAGGCGCATCGCAGCAATACAGCACCGTGCCGGCAAGGCTGGCCGCGTCGGTACACAGCGCGCGGAGCGAGGCACCATGCAGGCTTACCACGCCTTGCTGCGTCTCGAACGCATAGACCGCGTCCTTGTCGGCATGCGCCAGCAAGCGCAAGCCGCGCAGCAGCCTGGGCAGGTCGGTGGTGGCGGCATCGACGGAGGCCTTGGCCTCCGCGAGCAGGCAGATCTCCCAGGCCGGTGTTTTCTCCATCGGCAGCACTTGCCTGAGCAGCACCGCATCCCATTCGGTCTTGGCGCGTTCATGCGTGGCGGGGATCGAAGCCGGTACGCGCATCGAGGTCACGACGCGGTATGACGCCGGCGCCGTCTCGGACTCGTTGAGTCGCCGCGCCAGCGCCTCAAGTGCCTGTGCGGCCTGTGCTTCGGTGGCAGCGCCACGCTGCCGGGCGGCAACGCCTTGCGCACTGGCGCTGGCGCTTCCGGAGCGCGGGCCATGCCGCTCCCACAGCATCTGGTACTGGCGGACCAGGTCATCCAAGGCCAGCGCTTCAAGACGCTGCAAGCGCTTCAGCGCGGGATTGTCGAGCAGCCTGGCCAGGCCCGGGCCGCCATTCGCCGTCCCCGGCATATCGGGCAGGCTTCGCACGGCATCGTGCAGCGCGGACCATGATGACGCGGCGGCGCAGGCATGGAGCCGGGCCAATGCCTCGCGCCACGGGCCTGGCACGAGGCGTTGCTGCCGGCCCGGATGGGCGATCGCGTTGACGGCCGCCTGGACTTCGCGGCGGTCCTGGCCGGCGCCCGCGGACAGCGATGCGTACTCGCGCACATGCGCCGCCCGGTGCCGCATGACCATGGCCTGGAACACCGGGTCGCCCGCATCCGCGCGCAGCGCTTCGCGGATCAGGTGCGCGAGCGCATCGATGAAGCGGTCTTTGAGTGGCGCTGCTGGCGTTTCGCCGCGTGCCACGGCTGCACGAGCCTGCTCGATCGCAAGCGCGAGCGTCGTTGCCGGGCTGGTCGACTGCAGTTCGGAAATTGCGGTGGCACTTGCCGGCAAGCGATAGCGGCGGGCGACGGTGCGAAGCGTTGCATCGAGTAAAGGAGGCGCGGACAAGGGTGGCATGGCAGGGGGCGGCTCAGAGGCGACGCACGCGGATCTGCGCCAGTCTCGGCAATCCGCAAGGGTTTGTCCATCGTAGGGACGGCTCGCTGTGCCGGCGCCGCCGCGCTCGGGGAACCATCGGGCAACCATCGGGAAATCCCCAGAGCCAGAAAAGGGGGGGGGCCGTGCTGCGCTGCACACATGGATTTGTGCCGCGCCAAGGCACACAATGCCTGCATGAGAGCTTCCCTGCATCCTGCCCGCGCCGTCGCCATGGGGTTCCTGCTGGCCATCGTGGCGGGCAGCGTGCTGCTGATGCTGCCCTGGTCGCGCGACGGCGGCGGCAGCGTGCCGTGGCTGACCGCGTTCTTCACGGCGGTGTCCGCGGTGTGCGTGGCCGGGCTGACCGTGGTCGATACCGGCACGTACTGGTCCGGCTTTGGCCAGGCGGTCATCATGGTCCTGTTCCAGCTTGGCGGATTCGGCATGATGACGGCATCGACGCTGCTGGGGCTGATGGTCAACCGCTCGCTGAGGCTGCGCACCAAGCTGCTGACCCAGGCCGAGACCCGCGCGATCGGGCTTGGCGATATCGTCGGCGTGGCCAGGCTGGTGCTGCTGGTGACGATCGGGATGGAGCTGTTGCTGGCCGCCTGGCTGGCGTGGCGGCTGCATTCCGTCTATGGCGCGCCGTGGGGCGACGCCGCCTGGAACGGGCTGTTCCACGCCATTTCCGCCTACAACAATGCCGGCTTCTCGACACATGCCGACAGCCTGGTCCGCTATGCGGCCGACCAGTGGGTGCTGCTGCCGGTCATGGTGGCGGCGCTGGTCGGCGGCATCGGCTTCCCGGTGCTGCACGACCTGCGCAACAAGACTTTCCGCCCGCACCGCTGGTCGCTGCACAGCAAGCTGACGCTGGCCACCACCGGGGTGTTGTTCCTGGTGGGCCTGGCCGGCGTGCTGATGTTCGAGTGGACCAACGCACGCACGCTCGGCCCGATGGCCGCGGGGCAGAAGCTGTTGTCGGCGGCCTTTGCCTCGGTCTCCGCGCGCACCGTCGGCTTCAACACCATCGACATCGGCGGCCTGACCCATGAAAGCATGGCGCTGCATTACTTCCTGATGTTTGTCGGCGGCGGCAGCGCCAGTACCGCGGGCGGCGTCAAGGTCGGCACCATCGCGATCCTGGCGCTGCTGGTGATTGCCGAGATCCGCGGGCGCGGCGACAGCGAAGCCTTCGGGCGCCGCGTCAGCAGTTCGGCGCAGCGGCAGGCGATCACGGTGCTGGTGCTGGGCAGCGCGCTGACGACGATCGGGACGCTGGCCATCCTGTTTGTCACGGAATTCCCGACCGACCAGGTCATCTTCGAGGTCATCGCGGCCTTCGGTTCCGCGGGCCTGTCGACCGGCATCACCGCCGACCTCCCGGCTTCCGCCCAGCTGATCCTGGCCGGGCTGATGTATGCCGGCCGGGTCGGCACCATCACGCTCGCGGTATCCCTTGCCATGGGCGAGCGCCGTACGCCGTACCGTTACCCCGAGGAGCATCCAATTGTTGGCTAGATTGTTTTCCGAACAGTTCGCCTTCTCGGCAGGCGATAGCGTGGCCGTGATCGGGTTGGGGCGCTTCGGCGGTTCCGTGGCGCAGTCGCTGATGCGGCTGGGACATGATGTCATGGGCATCGACCGCGATCCCGAGCTGGTGCAGCGCTGGTCCAATGTGCTGACCTGCGCGATCCAGGCCGACTCGACCGATGTCAATGTCATGCGCCAGCTGGGGGTGGCGGATTTTTCACATGCCATCGTGGGCATCGGCACCGACATGTCGTCCAGCCTGATGACGCTGATGGCGCTGACCGAGCTGCAGATCCAGGACATCTGGGTCAAGGCGTTTACGGCCGAGCACGGGCAGATCGCGGAGCGCATCGGTGCGCACCACGTCGTCTATCCGGAAGCGGACATGGGCGCGCGGGTTGCCCACCTGATCACCGGCAAGATGATCGATTTCATCGAGTTCGACGACGGCTTCGCCATCGCGCGGATCCATGCGCCGCCATCCACCCATAACAAGACTTTGCTGATGTCCCATGTCCGGGAGCAATTCGGCGTGACGGTGGTGGGCATCAAGCGCGGCAACGCGGAGTTCGAGCACGCCACGGCGGCCACCATGGTGCTGCCCGGCGACCTGCTGGTGGTGTCGGGCCTGACCAGCAAGATCGAGCGCTTTGCCGGCAGTTCGGAGAAGGGGTAGACGGTGGGTGAAACGCTTGCCGCCGTGCATTACCCGGCTGAGCGTGTTGCGGGCAATACGGCGTCGCCGCGATACCGGATGGCATCGATCACGATCCGCAGCGCACGCGACGAGTGGCGCGCGCTTGGGTAATAGGCGTGCAGGCCCGGAAACTTCGGGCACCAGTCCTCGAGCACGCTGCGCAGGCAGCCCGCGCGAACATACGGGCCGGCTAGGTCCTCGGGAACGAAGGCCAGCCCGCAGCCTTCGAGCGCCGCGCGCAACATCTGGTAGACGCCGTTGCAGGTCGCCTGCCCGCTGACCTTGACCTCGAACAACTGGCCCTCGCGGGTCAGCTCCCACGCATAGATGCCGCCGCCGGCGAGCCTGAGCGTAATGCAATTGTGCGCGAGCAGGTCACGCACCGTCGCCGGCACGCCGCGCGAGGCGAAATAGCCCGGGGCGCCGACGATCATCATCTTCACATCTTCCGTGAGCCTGACGGCAACCATGTCCTTGGCCACCTGGTCGCCGTAGCGCACGCCGATATCGAATTGTTCGGCGGCAATGTCGACCAGGCGGTAGTCGGCGCTCATTTCCACGCGCAGGTCCGGATAGCTTGACAGTACCGTGGCCAGGCGCGGCCACAGGACGCTGTCGATCACGTGGTCGATCGCGGTGATCCGGATCGTGCCGGCCGGCCTGGCGCCCAGTTCGCTGACCGCCGCGATTTCCGCTTCGATTTCCTGGACGCGGGGCGCCACGGTCTGGAGCAGCCGTTCGCCGGCCTCCGTCGGCGCTACGCTGCGCGTCGTCCGTGTCAGCAGGCGCACGCCCAGCCGCGTTTCCAGTGCGCGCATGGCATGGCTCAGCGCCGATTGCGAAACCCCCAGCCGCGCCGCCGCGCGCGTGAAGCTGCGTTCGCGGGCGACTGCCAGGAAGGCAAGGATGTCGTTGATGTTGTCGCGGGCCATGGGGTCTTGGCTTTTGCGCAATACCTTGCGCATTGATGAGCTGGATTCATAGACACATGCCGCGCAGGCTAATGATCTGCCGCGGCACAAGCCCTACCATCGGGCTTTCGCGCAGGCATGGCATGCGGGAGAGGGTCCCGCATCCGGGCCGCCTGCGCTTCCACCGCTTCCACCGGTTAACAACCAGTACTTTATCTCGCTATGGCTCGACTTCGAATCAACGGCCAGCCCAGGGACGTCAACGTTCCCGACGACATGCCCATGCTCTGGGTGTTGCGCGACGAACTCGGCATGACCGGCACCAAGTTCGGTTGCGGCATGGCGCTGTGCGGCGCATGTACGGTCCACGTGGATGGCGCGCCTGCCCGTGCCTGCGTGACCCCGGTGTCGGCCGTGGCCGGCCATGCCGTGTCGACGGTCGAGGGCATGGCCGCCGACCCGGTGGGCCGGGTGGTGCAGCAGGCCTGGATCGAACACAACGTGGCCCAGTGCGGCTATTGCCAGGCGGGGCAGATCATGTCCGCCGTGAGCCTGCTGAAGGCTACGCCGAAGCCGACGCCGCGCCAGGTCGACGGGGCCATGAGCGGCAATATCTGCCGCTGCGGCACGTACCCGCGCATTCGCGCCGCCATCCTGCAAGCGGCCAGCCAGCTGGGGCAAGGGAGCAAGCGATGAGCACGTCCGCACGGATTTCGCGGCGCGCCTTCTTGCAGGGCGGCCTGGGCGCGCTGTCGCTGGCGGTGGCGCCGGACGGCGTGGTCCGGCTCGCGTCGGCGGCGGAGGCGGCCGAGGCGCCAGGCAAGCGCTATGGCGCCGATACCATGCCCGGCGGCACCGTCGACAGCCCGCTCGCCTTCGTCTCCATTGCGACAGACGGCACGGTCACTATCGTCGCGCATCGCGCCGAGATGGGCACCGGTGTGCGTACCACCCTGCCGATGGTCGTTGCCGACGAAATGGAATGCCGCTGGGAGCGCGTGAAGGTAGTGCAGGCCGAGGCCGACGAGAAGCGCTACGGCAACCAGAACGTGGACGGCTCGCGCAGCGTGCGCCATTTCCTGGTGCCAATGCGCCGCGTGGGCGCCGCGGCCCGGCAGATGCTCGAAGCGGCGGCGGCGGCGCGCTGGTCGGTGCCGGTGGCGCAGGTGCGCGCGGTCCGGCACGAGGTCATCCATGCGCAGACCGGCCGGCGCCTCGGTTTTGGCGAACTCGCCGCCGACGCCGCCAGGCAACCGGTGCCCGGCGGCGATGCGCTGCGGCTCAAGACGCCGGCGGATTTCCGCTATATCGGCAAGGACACGGTGCGGCTGGTCGATCTTGAGGCCATCGGCAAGGGCGAAGCGCGCTATGGCATGGACATGCGCCTGCCCGGCATGGTCTACGCCGTGGTGGCGCGCCCGCCGGTGGTCGGCGGCAAGCTGCGCCGGCTCGATAGCAGCAAGGCGCTGGCGGTGCCCGGCGTGCTCAAGGTTGTGGAGATCCCGGCCTTCAGCGGCGCCCCGGCCTTCCAGCCGCTGGGCGGCGTGGCCGTGGTCGCGCGCAACACGTGGTCGGCCATGCAGGGCCGCGCAGTGCTGGATATCGAATGGGACGATGGGCTCAATGGCGCCTATGACTCCGCAGCGTTCCGGAAAACACTGGAAGCTGCCGCGCGCGTGCCGGGCAAGGTCGTGCGCAGCGACGGCAACGCGCTGCAGGCGTGGCACAAGGCGCCCGCATCGGACCGCTTTGCCGCCGAATACTACATTCCGCACCTGGCCCACGCGTCGATGGAGCCGCCGGTGGCGACGGTGCGGATCCAGGGCGGCCGTGCCGAGGTCTGGACGTCCATCCAGAATCCCGCCGCGGCGCAAACCGCCGTGGCGGCCCGGCTCAAGCTCGCGCCGGAGCAGGTGCGGGTGAATGTGCTGCTGCTGGGCGGCGGCTTCGGCCGCAAGTCCAAGCCTGACTTCGTGGACGAAGCGGCCATCGTCGCGCGTGCCATGCCCGAGGGCACGCCGGTCAAGCTGGTATGGACGCGCGACGACGACATCCGCCATGACTACCTGCATACCATATCGGTGGAGCGCCTGGAGGCGGTGGTCGCCAACGGACGACCCGCGTCGTGGCTGCACCGCAGCGCCGCGCCGACCATCGCCTCGCTGTTCTCCAGCGAGGCACGCGGCCAGCAGTTGTTCGAATCGGCGATGTCCGCGATCAACATGCCGTATCGCATCCCCAGCGTGCGCATCGAAACGGCCGAGGTGCCGGCGCATGCGCGCATCGGCTGGTTCCGCTCGGTGGCCAACATCCCGCACGCCTTTGCCGCGCAGAGCTTTATCGCCGAGCTGGCGCACCGCGCCGGACGCGACCATAAACAGTTCGCGCTTGAACTGATCGGCCCCGCGCGCAGGATCGATCCCGGCGCCATGGCCGACACATGGAATTACACCGAATCGCCCGCGCGCTATCCCTTCGACACCGGACGCCTGCGCGCGGTGATCGAGGCCGCCACGCGCGGGGCGGGCTGGGGCCGCAAGCTGCCCAGGGGCCATGGCCTGGGGCTGGCGTTCTGCTACAGCTTCCTCAGCTACACAGCCACGGTGATCGAGGTGGCGGTCGACGGGCGCGGCGAGGTACAGGTGCTGGCGGTGGACATGGCGATGGACTGCGGCCCGCAGATCAACCCCGAGCGTATCCGCGCGCAGATGGAGGGCGGCGCCATCATGGGGCTGAGCCTCGCGCTGAAGGGCGAAATCAGCTTCGAAAAGGGCCGTGTACAGCAAAGCAACTTCCACGACTACGAGGTGCTGCGCCACCTCGGCTCGCCGCGCGTGGTCCGTACCCACCTGGTGAACGACAACCACGCACTGCCCCCGGGCGGTGTCGGCGAGCCGCCCGTGCCGCCGGTGGCGCCGGCGCTGTGCAATGCGATTTTCGCCGCGACCGGACAGCGCATCCGCAGCCTGCCGGTGCGTTCAGTGCCCCGCGCCTGACGCGTTGCAGGTCAGCTCGACTTCACTATCCCCCCAACCAGGAAAGGCCTCCGTCATGAAGATCTCCCTTGCAAGACTTGCGCTGTGCGCGGCTGCGCTGCAGGCCACGGCAGCGGCGGCAGCCGACCCGCAGGCGGGCACCGCGGCATCCGGCCAGCAGATTTCGCGCGCCGGTTCCCAGCCGTCCCTGGCGGGCCCGGCGGACTATTTCACCGGCCGTGCGCGCATCGATCCGGTCTGGCCTGCCGACAAGCACCTCACAGCTTCCGGCGCGATGGTGACGTTCGAGCCCGGTGCGCGCTCCGCATGGCATACACACCCGGCGGGCCAGCGGCTAGTGGTGGTCTCGGGCGCGGGGCTGACGCAGGAGTGGGGCAAGCCCATCCAGGAAATCCGTCCCGGCGACGTGGTCTGGTGCCAGCCCGGGGTCAAGCACTGGCACGGCGCGGCGCCCGCTACCGCGATGACCCACCTGGCCGTGACCGGCACCGTCGACGGCAAGAATGTCAACTGGATGGAGAAGGTCAGCGATGAACAGTACAACGCACGCTGACGATGCCGGGCAGGGCTGCGGCCAGCGATGCGTCAGGCCGCCGCCGACTCTTCGACAGATAGCGCCGATTCAAGCCGATTGCCCCCCAGCGATTTCGCGCGGTACAGCGCGCGGTCCGCGGCGGCAAGCCCGTCGGCCAGCGCCGGCACTGCGCTGTCGAACTGCGCCAGGCCAATGCTGACCGTTGCCGGTATCCGGTTGCTGTCAATGCGGTCGGGAATGGCTCCGGCGAAGCGCCTGGCGACGGCCTCTCCCAGCGCACGGGCGCGGCGTGCATCTTCGCCGCATAGCAGCGCCGCGAACTCTTCTCCGCCGATGCGCGCCAGCAGCACGTGGGGACCAAGGACGCCGCGGGCGGCTTCCGCAAAGGACTTCAGCACCTTGTCGCCCGCCTGGTGCCCGTGCCGGTCGTTGATCGCCTTGAATTGGTCGAGGTCGAACGCGAGCAAGGCAACCGGACCGGAGTTGCTTGCGTGGCCGAGCAGGCGTACGCCTTCTTCAAAGAACCAGCGGCGGTTGCCGAGCCGGGTCAGGTAGTCGGTCTGGGATTCGCGCAACAGCTGGCCATGGGTCTCCTCACGCACGAGCCTGAGCAGGGCCATTGGCAGCAGGACCGAGTACAGCACGCCCTCGTAGACGGTGATCTTGCTGGCCATCGACTGGAGCGACGGTCCGTATGCCATCACCAGCCATGGCAGGACACAGGCCCGGATGGCATAGAAAAGCGCATGGATCCCCGTCACCGCTACGACGATGCGGCGCGCATGCAGCGCTTTCATCGGCTCGCAGCGCAGCATCTCGAGTACGGTCAGCGCGCTGACCACCGCGATCGGAAACGAGCTGACGTAGTTCCACATGACCTCCGGCCAGCGCGTGCCCGCCACCGCCCACAACAGCGCCATGCCGATGAGCACGGCGGCTGATGTGGCGCGATACTGGCGCCCACGCAACGAAGCGACCGCGGCGAGGACCAGCACGTAACCGCTGAGAATGCAGAGATTGCTGAGGGCAGAGCCCATCTCGCCGGGCAGGTCGCGACGGAACAGCACTGCTGTACAGCCGGTTGCGAGCACCGCGAAGCCTGCAGCCAGGGTCCGCAATGCCTTGCCGTGCGTGGGATGGGACCGATGCTCCCAGTACGTCATTCCGGCACTGGCGAGAAGGGTTCCGATTGCCAGGAGGTAAAGAGTGAGGAGATCGACGTACATCCCAAATGTAAAGACATGGTGCCGGCAGATGGCAGGGGCCGGTGGATTTTACGTGGGAAATACGACAGCGGCACGTGCAAGGGACGCGCATCGCGGACGGCACGCCGCTTGCGGCGGCACTGTGACCAGGGGCCATGAGTTCTCTCCGTACTTCCGGCCACTTCCGATCCCAAGGGAGGGATAAAGTAGTACCCTCAGAGGGACAGGCGAGGAGAAGACACGCCCAGCAAACCGCGATATCGGTGACCCGATGGAGATCGACGCCATCACCGTCGTGCAGCAACGGAAGGAAGCTTGACGGGAGGCGCCCATGGACCATGTGCCAACGCTGAAGGGACGCCGTATCCTGGTCATCGAGGCCGACTACGGCGTTAGCCAGGCAATCATGTTCTTGCTCGAGGGCGAATGCGCCGCGGTAATTGGACTGGTCGGTTGGGCTGATGACGCCCTCGCATTGATTGGGAGCCAAGGCACGACGCTAGACGCCGCGCTTCCCGACATAGACCTGCACGGGGAGAGATCCTATGTCATCGCGCCGGCCTATCGCAATGTTCCGCGCTGCCAAAAGCCGTTCAAAGTCGAGGAACTGGTCAAAGCCCTGTCAACGACGCGGGCATGAAGGGCGGGATGCCGCGACTGAAGCAAGGCAGACTGCCGGTCGAACGGTGCGCGACGCGCCTGGCAAACGCGCGCCGGGCGGCTGGCAACAGCCGCTAGCGGGCTGACGGGCGACATGAACGATATGAACAATTTGCCGGCAGATACTGCTTCGGTCAAAGCAGGTGTTCGACTCGGCTTGCGCGAGAACTGGCGACAGTTTTCACTGCTTATCCTGATCAATGCGTTTGTCGGTGGCATGGTCGGGGTCGAGCGGACGGTGGTGCCACTGATCGGGTCGGAGACGTTCCACATTCACTCCACGACACTGATCACGTCGTTCATTGTGAGCTTTGGCCTGGTGAAAGCGTGTGCCAACCTGGTCTCCGGACAGCTCGCAGACGCCTGGGGCCGCAAGCGCGTGCTGGTCATTGGCTGGCTGACCGGCTTGCCGGTGCCGTTCATGATCATCGCGGCACCGGGTTGGGAATGGGTCATTGCCGCTAATGTATTGCTGGGCCTGAGCCAGGGCTTCGCGTGGTCAATGACCGTGATCATGAAGATCGACCTGGTGGGGCCGAAGGGGCGTGGCCTGGCGGTGGGCCTGAACGAATTCGCGGGCTACCTTGCTGTGGGGCTGACCGCCTTCCTGACAGGCTATCTTGCCAGCCGCCATGGACTGCGCCCGGTGCCTATCTACGTGGGTGCGTTCTATGCCATTGCGGGCACCTTGCTTTCCATCCTGGTGGTGCGCGACACGCGCCATCACGTGCGCGTTGAAGTGGGTGGCCAGGCGGATGCAACGCGACCTTTGTCGTTCCGCGAAGTCTTCGTGCTCACGTCTTTCAGGGATCGGAACCTGTTTGCCGCATCGCAGGCCGGGCTCGTCAACAATCTCAACGATGGCATGAGCTGGGGCATTTTCCCGCTGTTCTTTGCCGGGCTGGGTCTGGGCGTCGAGCGTATTGGCATCCTGAAGGCGGTCTATCCCGTGGTCTGGGGTGTCGGTCAGATCATCACCGGTCCGCTCAGCGACCGGTGGGGACGCAAGGGACTGATTGTGTGGGGCATGTGGGTGCAGGCGCTCGGTCTGTTCCTGACCGCCGCCACGGGGCAGTTCGCATGGTGGGTGCTGGCGGCCGTGCTGCTTGGGATTGGGACAGCGATGGTCTACCCAAGTCTGATCGCCGCCGTTTCCGACGCGTCGCACCCGGCCTGGCGCGCGCGGTCGCTCAGCGTCTATCGGTTCTGGCGTGATCTGGGCTACGCGATCGGCGCATTGAGCGCGGGCCTGATCGCTGACCGGTTCGGATTTTCCGCTGCCATTTATGCCATCGCCGGACTCACGATGCTCTCTGGCGCCGTGGTGGCGGTATCCATGCGCGAGCAACGCTAACCTCTTGCTTCCAGCAAAGTAAATCCGGCATCACTTGCGCGGCATTCCAGCCAATATCGGATCTCCATTCCCACCGCTAGTTCGGCCAATTCCAATTCCCTGCAACACGGCTTAGCGCAGCCACAAAAAGATTCACTTCACTTCCCCCCTCCCGTCATAGAAGATTCCCCAGCATCTTCATCGCTGGCCTGAAACCGCACGCGGCCGGGCGAATTGTCCAGTCAACCGGGAGTTCACCATGACACGCATACCGGCCCTGACCCTGCTCGTCATTGCGCTGGCGGCCTGCAGCAGCACGCCGCCCGCGCCGCCACCCGCTGCGCCTGCCACATCGGCAGCATCCGCCGCGGCGCCGGCTCCGGCCAGCAAGGCTCAGGCTCAGGCACAACCCCAGCCGAACGCAGTCGACCCCGCCGCGATCCAGGCGCTCAACGACATGGGCAAGTACCTGCAGTCGCTGCGCCAGTTCGCTGTCTTTATCGACCTGTCGGGTGAACGGGTGCTGCAGGACGGCCAGAAACTGCAGCACACCGCCACGGCGGATCTGGATGTGCAGCGGCCGGACCGGCTGCGCGCGGAGATGCGCAGCGCGCGCTCGCAGCGCGACCTGATCTATGACGGCAAAAAAGTCACGCTCTACTCTCCGGCGCAGAAGTCGTATTCGCAGGCCGACTTCAGCGACAACCTGGGCGTGCTGGCGCAGCGGCTGCGCGAACGCTTTGGCGTCGAGATTCCTTCGGCCGACCTGTTCCTGTGGGGCACGCCCGCGGCGCCGCTGGATAACATGGAATCGGCGATGAACGCTGGCCAGGATATCGTTGGCGGCGAACTGTGCGATCACTATGTCTTCCGCCAGGGCCAGCTCGACTGGCAGATCTGGATCGCCGCCGGCAACCGTCCGCTGCCGCGCAAGCTCGTCATCACCAACCGGTCCGACGAGGCCAGGCCGCAATCGGTCACGTTCTACAAGTGGAACCTGAATCCGAAGTTCGGCAATTCAGCGTTCGCCTTCGCGCCGCCCAAGGACGCCAGGAAGGCGGAGTTCGTTCCCCTGAAGGCCACCCGGTAACGGCGCAATGGACAAAAGGAGCATTGCCATGACCTACACATTCGCAAAGCCGCTCGCAGTGTGCACGGCCGCGCTCGTGCTGGTGGCGTCCGGCTGGGCACCGGTGGCCGAGGCCGCCCGCGGTGGCGGCGGGCATGGCGGCGGTGGCGGACATGCCGTAGGCGGCGGACACGCTGGCGGCGGGCAGCGCGCCGCTGCCGGCGGCGGTAACCGCGAAGCGCGACAGGTGAACAACCAGCGTGCCGACGTGCGTACCAACAACGTCCGCAACACCAGCGTCAATAACGTCAACGCCAACCGCAACGTCAACGTCAATACGAACCGCAACGTCAACGTGAACGTCGACAGCCACGGCGGCTGCTGCGGCTGGGACAACGATTACCACCCGGTGGCGACGGCCGCCGCGGTGACCGCCACGGTGGCGGTAACGTCGGCGGTGGTGGGCTCCATCGTGCGCTCGGTCCCGCCGAGCTGCGTGCCGGTCAACTACGGCGGCATGGTGTACCAGCAATGCGGCAATACCTGGTACATGCCGCAGGGCCCGCAGTACGTCGTGGTCAACCCGCCGTACTGACGACAGGCCTGAGCGCCCCGGCCTGGCTACGTCGCCGGCCGGCGGGCTTACCCATGGCGCCTGTAAGTCATGGAATGACACCAGCTCGCCGGCCATGGCACTGGCTGCCACGGTGGGCGGGCTGGCCAGCCACACCTGTCCGGGCCCCGAGCGCCCGGGGAGAAGGCCCGCCGCTTGCGGCGGGCCTTCTCTGTTCCGCCCCGCTACAGCGCGGCGCAATCCTCAGGATCCGCGACAGCAGCGTGTGGCGCCGGCTGCGGTGGGCTTGCCACGGGCTTCAGTACCGGTTGCCCCGGGCCGAGACCCATTGCCTGCCCCAGGCGCGCGCCACGTTGCAGCGCCACGTGGACGGCCTCGCCCTTGCTGCGTACGCCGAGGGCCTTGTAAAGGGCGTTGCAATGGCACTTGACCGTCGCCACGGAAACGTTCAGCTGCCGGCTGATGGTCTTGGCGGGATAGCCGCGTGCGAGCAGTACGAGGATTTCGTACTGGCGCGGCGTGAGGCCGAGCAACCGCGCTTCGCCGGGCGCACGGGAGTCGGCCACGGTATCCGCATTGGCGGCGGTGCTGCCTTGGGCGCGGCGCTCCGCATTTGCAAGGGCAGTCCCGGCACTGCCTTTGCGCGTGCCATCGTGCGATGCCGGCGCAATCCCCGGTGCATTCCCCGGCCGCTGGCTGAACGGACCCAGGCTGACCTGGTATCCGTTGGCGACCAGCCGGATCGATGCTTCCAGAACATCGGGCCGTACCGATTTCGGCAGGCAACCCACGACGCCCGCCGTGACCTTGTCATCGACCCAGTTCCCGGGCGCGATGTCGGACAGTACCAGGACCCGCGCCGCGGGCCAGGTCCTGCCGACCTGGCATAGCAGCTGCCATGCCGCCTCCGGATCCTCCGGCAGGCCGAGCACGACCAATGCGATGGCTTCGCCGGCAGCGCGGCACCCTGCGAGTTCCGCCGGGTCGACGGTGACGACCTCGCCGCCGGCCCCGACATCTTCCAGCGTCCTGCGCAACGCCACCCGCAGCAAAGCGTGGGCTTCAATCAACAGCACCTTCATTGCATACTTCTCTCTTGCGCGCGGACGTGGCGCCGCCGCCGCGGCAGGGGGCGGCAAGCGGCGCGGCACGTCCGGCGGCCGTGGTTTATGCGGCGACTCGCCCGGCGACAGCCGACGTGGTGGCGTGGCTCAGCCTGGATTGCGCAAGTTCGACTGCTTGCTGGAAGCGGGCCTGCGCCAGCTGGGCAAGCCCGGCCTGCGTTTCGGACGCGATTTCGCACACCTGCCGCGTGTAGGCGCAGGCCTTGTCGGCGGCAACGGGCGTCAGGCCGTTCTGCATGTCGAGGACCTTGCGCAGGTCCCTGCTGGCCAGCAGCGCCTGCATGCGTTGCTGGCTTTCCTCGAAGGCCGCCTGTGCGGTCTGCAGGTTCAGTTCGGCGATCCGCTGGAAGCCGGCAAACAGGATGCTGGAGTAGGCGAAGCAGTCAGCGAAGCCGCTGCCGTGGGTGACCGCGAACGGATCGGGCGCGAAAACGGGCATGCAATGGTTTCCTTGGGGTCCGCCTGGGCATGGTGCCCGGCGACACGTTTGCTCGTAAACGCACGACCGGGGTGCGTCGAAGGAAACAGGAGACACCCGGAGTGCTGCGTTGCATCATTCGCGCCCCATTCTAGAGTAAACACTCTAAACAATGTGGTGTGGGGCGCTAAGGGGATTCCCCGATGGTTTCGGCGTTTTTGCACGGTTTTGTGTTTTCGTTTTCGTTTCGCTGTGCATTCACGCTGGCATGCCCTGGCATTCGCCAACAGGCAGCTCGATCGGCCAAAAACGCAGTATCCTTCCGACACGCACGCCACCCGCACATCACTCTTGCGCCAATCTTTTCGCCGGCACCCCGTCTTTGCCGGCCTCCTGCTGGTTGTATTCCTGACAGTTCAGCTGGCAGCGGCCGCGTACGCCTGTACCGGCATCCGCTACCAGCTGGAAGCCAGCGGCACGGCGGCGGCAATGACCGAATCGTGTGCGGACATGGCGCCTGACAGCGACGGCCAGGGCGTTGACCAGAGCGGGCTATGCCAGGCGCACTGCCAGGCCGATTCCAAGAGTGCGGACCATGCCCCTGCGCAGCTTCCCGCATTCCTGCCGGTGCTGAAGAGCATCGTGGAGCCCACGCGCGTGGTCCTTGCCGATGTTCGCGTCGCGCTGCGCGCAGAAGTGGAAGCCCGCGGCCCGCCGGCCCTGAATATCCTTCACTGCAGTTTTCAAACGTAGCCTCCGGATCGACGTCCATTCAGTGCTGCCCCGCCAGACCCGGGCGCAGCTGTCGTCGCTAACGGAGGCTTTATGCATTTTTTTCGTCGCCTGACACTGGCGCTGCTGTGCGCGCCAGTGTGGCTGCACGCCGCGGCTGCGCAAGCGGTTCCAACGCTTTCCCTCGAGGAAACCGTTGCGCTCGCGACCGCCCACGCGGGGAATGCCGAATCCTCTCCCGGAGCCGTCGAGTCGGCCGCGCAGATGGCGGTCGCCGCCGGCCAGCTGCCGGACCCGGTGCTCAAGCTCGGGCTGAACAACGTCCCTCTGAACGGGCCGGACCAGTTCTCGCTGACCCGGGATTTCATGACTATGCGGTCCGTCAGCGTGATGCAGGAATTCACGCGCGCGGACAAGCGGCGCGCAAGGGCGGCGCGTTCCGCAGCCGAGGCGACTGCAGCCGAGGCGAAACGTGCCGTCGGACTGGCCAGCGTGCAGCGCAATGCGGTCGGTGCCTGGCTCGAGCGGTGGTACGCCGAGCAGACCGCCGTCCTCCTCGGCCACCACCTCCACCCGCTGGAACTTGCGCTCCAGGCGGCGACGGCCGCCTATCGCAGCGGACGTGGCTCGCGTGCGGATGTCCTGGCGATGGAGCTCGAAATCGAGAAGCTGCACGATCGCCAGGACGAAAACCGTGCCGCGGTTGCCACTGCCATGCTCAGTCTTGAGCGCTGGGTCGGGCCAGCGGCCAGGCGCCCGTTGTCGGAGCGCCCGCCGCTCGACGTGCCACAAGGCATCCAGCATCTGGTGCAAGGCGAGTTCGACGCGGTGCCTGAGGTGACGGCGGCGCAGCGCGAAGTGGACCTGGCGGAGTCGGAGATCCAGGTGGCGACCGAAGCCCGGAAGCCGGATGTGACGGTCGAGCTGATGTATAGCCAGCGCGGCCCGGCGTACTCCAACATGGGGTCGCTCAACGTCAGCTTCCCGGTACCGTGGGACCGCGGCAATCGCCAGGACCGCGACGTCGCAGCCAGGCTCGCACAGGCCAATGAGGCGCGCGCCAGGTTCGAAATCATCCGCCGCAACACGCAGGCCATGGTGGGCGCCAGGCTCGCCGAACTGCAGCGCAACCTGGCGCGGCTCAAGCGCTACGACGAGAAGACCCTGCCGCTCGCCAGCGCGCAAGCGGATGCAGCGCTCACCGCCTACCGGGCCAATACCGGGTCGCTGCTCGCTGTCGCCGAGGCCAACCATCGCGCCATCGACCTGGCGGCGGAACGGCTGGCATTGGAGGCCAGGACGGCTAAGCTCTGGGCCGATCTGGCCTTCCTGATCCCGCTGCCAACCGCGCAGACCGGGCCGGCCATCAAGGATCTGAAATGAAGAAAGCAGTCATTGCAGCGGCCGCGGCCCTCATTCTCGCCGGCGCCGCCATCTATGGCGCCTATCATCTTGGCGTCACGCGCGGGACACAGCTTGCCCGATCGGGAGCACCCGGCGGCGGGTCCGCGCTCAAGGCCGGAGACATCGATCCGAAGACCGGCAAGAAGATCCTGTACTGGCACGATCCGATGGTGCCCGGCCAGCGCTTCGACAAGCCGGGCAAGTCTCCCTTCATGGATATGCAGCTCGTGCCGGTCTACGCCGATGGGGAAGGGGGAGGCAGCGGCAGTCACGGTGTCGTGGTCGACAGCCGAGTCGCGCAGAACCTGGGCATCCGCACGGCGGAGGTCAGGACCAGCCGGATCAGCGCCGTGCTCGAGGCGCCAGGCAATGTCGCCATCGACGAACGCAGTGTCCAGGTGATTCAGGCACGAACCAGCGGCTTCGTTCAGCATGTCGCGGTCAAGGCAACCCTCGATCCGGTTCGGCGCGGGCAAGTCCTTGTGACTGTGTATTCGCCCGACTGGATCGCCGCGCAAGAGGAATACCTCGCCGTGGCCCGCATGGCCACCGATGGCCGGGCCGACCTGCGCGGTGCGGCCAGGGCCCGCATGCTGCAGGCAGGCATGACGCCAGGCCAGGTCAGCGCAGTCGAGTCGTCGGGCAAGCTCCAGCCCCATCCTGGGATCGTGAGTTCGGTGGACGGCGTCGTGACCGAGGTTGCAGTCCGCGAGGGCATGACGGTCTCCCCAGGCACGACACTGTTCCGCCTGGCCGACCTGAGCCGGATCTGGGTGATTGCAGAGGTTCCGGAGGGCCAGGCCCGTGCGATCGCTCCCGGCCAGGCGGTCAAGGTATTGCCCACCGGCGCAACCGAGCCACTTGCCGGCAAGATCGATACCGTCCTGCCGGACGTCAATCCGGCCACGCGTACCATCAAGGTGCGCATTGTCCTGCCCAACCAGGGCCGGCAGCTGTTGCCGGGCATGTTCGTGACGGCCCGTTTCGACAGCGGCGACCAGAAAGAGGTGCTGATGATTCCCCTGGAATCCGTCATCCGCACCGGCCGGCGCAGCATCGTCATGGTGGATGCCGGCACGGCAGGCTTTGTGGCAACCGACATCAAGACCGGACGCGAGGGCGCGGGCATGGTCGAGGTGCTGGACGGGCTCCAGGCGGGCCAGAAGGTGGTCACCTCCGGGCAATTCCTGATCGATTCGGAGGCCAGCCTGCGCGGCACCGCGGGGCGCATGGATGCCTCACCGGCGGCTTCCGCGCCGGCGGCGGCTACGCCCGGGCACGAGGGGCTCGGCCGCATCGAGGCAATCAACGTCACCAAAAGCGGCCCCGAGAGCCTGACGATCTCGCACGGCCCCATCCCCTCGGTACAGTGGGGCGCGATGACCATGGATTTTGCCGCGCCGCCTGCCGGGCTGCCCAAAGGGCTCAAGCCCGGTGACCGGATTCGCTTCCGCTTCTACCTGGACAAGGACGGCACGGCGATCCTGTCTTCGGTCGAGCCGGCAGGCGTCCCCCAGGGGGCCAGGCCATGATCGCCCGGCTCATTCTCGCGTCCATCCGCAACCGCTTCCTGGTGCTGCTGGTCACGGTCATCGTGACCGCATGGGGACTGTGGGCGGCGCGCAGCACACCGCTTGATGCATTGCCGGACCTGTCCGACGTGCAGGTCATCATCCGCACGCCGTTTCCCGGCCAGGCGCCTCAGATTGTCGAGAACCAGGTCACCTATCCGCTGACCACCACCATGCTGTCGGTGCCCGGCGCCAGGACCGTGCGCGGCTATTCATTCTTTGGCGACTCCTTTGTTTACGTGCTGTTCGAGGACGGCACCGACCTCTATTGGGCGCGGTCGCGGGTGCTGGAATACCTGAACCAGGTGCAATCCCGCTTGCCCGCCGCCGCCAGGCCGGCACTGGGGCCGGACGCCACCGGCGTCGGCTGGATTTACGAGTACGCGCTGGTGGACAAGACCGGGCAGCATGACCTGAGCCAATTGCGCGCGCTGCAGGACTGGTTCCTGCGCTTCGAGCTGAAATCGCTGCCCAATGTCGCCGAGGTCGCCTCGCTGGGCGGCATGGTCAGGCAGTACCAGATCGTGCTGATGCCGGATCGGTTGCGCGCCTACAACCTGTCGCAGGCTAGGGTGCTGGCGGCGCTCAAGGGGGCCAACCAGGAAACCGGCGGCTCGGTGCTGGAGCTTGGGGAAGCCGAGTACATGGTCCGCGCCAGCGGGTACCTGAAGACACTCGATGATTTCCGGCAGGTCCCGCTGGTGACCAGCGAGGCCGGCATCCCGGTGCGGCTGGGCGATGTCGCCGTCATCCAGCTCGGTCCCGAAATGCGGCGCGGCATTGCCGAGCTCGACGGCCAGGGAGAGGTTGCCGGCGGCGTCATCGTGATGCGCTCGGGCAAGAACGCGCTGGAAACCATCGAGGCGGTCAAGGCCAGGCTCGCCACATTGCAGAAGAGCCTGCCGGCTGGCGTGCAGATCGTCACCACCTACGACCGGTCCGCCCTGATCAACCGGGCGGTGGAAAACCTGACGCACAAGCTGGTCGAAGAGTTTATCGTCGTCGCGCTGGTCTGCCTGGCCTTCCTGTTCCACCTGCGCTCCGCGCTGGTGGCCATCGTTTCATTGCCGCTGGGTGTGCTGGCCGCGTTCCTGGTCATGCGATACCAGGGCGTCAATGCCGACATCATGTCGCTGGGCGGCATCGCCATCGCCATCGGCGCCATGGTCGATGCCGCGGTTGTCATGATCGAGAACGCGCACAAGCACCTGGAGCACTGGCATGCGGACAATCCCGGCCGTGAGCTGGGCGGGCACGAGCGCTGGAGTGTGATTGGCGAGGCGGCAGCCGAGGTCGGGCCGGCGCTGTTCCTGTCGTTGCTGATCATCACGCTGTCGTTTATCCCGGTGTTCACGCTCGAGGCGCAGGAGGGCAGGCTGTTTTCGCCGCTGGCCTACACCAAGACCTACTCCATGGCCGCGGCGGCGGGACTGTCCGTGACCCTGGTGCCGGTCCTGATGGGTTACATGATCCGCGGCAGGATTCCTGCCGAGCAGTCGAATCCGCTCAGCCGATGGCTGATCCGTGCCTACCAGCCCGTGCTGGCCAGGGTGCTTGCCTATCCCAGGGCCACCGTGGCGATTGCCGCGCTGCTGTTGCTTGCGACCGCGTGGCCGATCATGCGAATCGGCGGCGAGTTCATGCCGCCCCTCGACGAGGGCGACCTGCTGTACATGCCGTCGGCGCTGCCGGGGCTGTCCGTCGGCAAGGCTGCGCAGTTGCTGCAACAGACCGACCGCATGATCAAGACCGTGCCGGAGGTGGCCACCGTGTTCGGCAAGGCGGGCCGCGCGGATACCGCGACCGATCCGGCGCCGATCGAGATGTTCGAGACCACCATCCAGTTCAAGCCGCGTGACCAGTGGCGTGCCGGCATGACGGCCGACAAGCTGGTGGAGGAACTCGACCGGGTGGTGAGGGTGCCGGGGCTGTCCAATATCTGGGTGCCGCCGATCCGCAACCGCATCGACATGCTCGCCACCGGCATCAAGAGCCCGGTGGGCATCAAGGTGGCCGGCGCTGACCTGAAGGAAATCGACCGTCTTGCCACGCGCATCGAAGACGCCGTCAGGACGGTGCCTGGCGTCACCTCGGCGCTCGCCGAACGGCTGACCGGAGGCCGCTATATCGACGTCGACATCGATCGCATGGCGGCCGGCCGGTATGGCCTGAACATCGAGGATGTCCAGCGCATCGTATCGTCGGCGATCGGCGGTGACAACGTGGGGGAAGTCGTCGACGGGCTGGCGCGTTTTCCCATCAATGTGCGTTACCCGCGCGACTACCGCGAATCGGTCGAGCAACTGCGCAACCTCCCCATCGTCACCGACCGGGGCCAGCAGATCGTCCTGGCCGATGTTGCGCGTATCCAGGTGGTGCAGGGACCACCGATGCTGCGCAGCGAAGACGCCCGCCTGTCCGGCTGGGTGTACGTGGATATCCGCGGACGCGACCTGCGCTCGGCCGTCCAGGACATGCAGGCCGCCGTGGCCAAGGCGGTGCCGATGCCGGCGGGTTACTCCCTCAGTTGGTCGGGGCAGTTCGAGTACCTGGAGCGGGCCACGGCGAAGCTGAAGGTGGTGGTGCCGTTCACGTTGCTGATCATCTTCGTCTTGCTCTACCTGGTGTTCGGCCGTCTCGACGAAGCGCTGCTTATCATGGGCACGCTGCCGCTGGCGCTGATCGGCGGCTTCTGGCTGCTTTACCTGCTGGGCTACAACCTGTCAGTGGCCGGCGTGGTTGGCTTCATTGCGCTGGCCGGGGTGGCGGCAGAGTTTGGCGTGATCATGCTGCTCTACCTGAAGCAGGCCTGGCGCGAGCGCGAGGATCGAGGCGAGACCAGCCCGGCGGCCCTGATGGAAGCCATCCAGGAAGGCGCGGTACTGCGCGTGCGCCCCAAAGCCATGACGGTCGCGGTGATTCTCGCCGGCCTGATTCCTATCATGTGGTCGCATGGCACCGGCTCGGAAGTCATGCAGCGCATTGCCGCGCCGATGGTCGGCGGCATGGTGACTGCGCCGTTGCTGTCCCTGTTTGTTGTGCCGGCGGCATACCTGCTGATACGCAGGCGCAAGACAAGACCCACTCTTTCCACTCAACCCTCGCTTCAGGAGAAATCAGAATGAAACGCTTCAAGACGCTCGCAATCGTGCTGGCCCTCGCTGCCACGCCGGCGGCATTCGCTGCAGGATCGATGGACGGCATGGACAAGAAGCCGTCGACGGGATCGAAGCAGGCGCCTCGCCCTGTAGCGGCGGAAATCAAGAAGATCGATATGAAGGCCGGCAAAGTCACCCTCAGGCATGACCCGATCGAGAACCTCGGCATGTCCGCCATGACCATGGCGTTCCCGGTCAAGGATCCCGCCTCGTTGAAGCATTTCAAGGAAGGCGAATCGGTGTCGGTCACATTCGACAACGTCAATGGCAAGCCGACTGTCGTGGAGATGCAGCGCAAGTAGGCGAGGCGCCGTACACGGGAGGCCGGCGCGGGGCCTCAGATGCCGGCAAGGGCGTGACGCAGCAGTAGCGCAGACAGCACGAACATCGTCACGCCGATCAACCCGTCCAGCGCTCGCCAGGCCCACGGCCGGGCAAACCACGGCGCCAGCCAGCGCGCCCCGAAGCCCAGCAGCCCGAACCAGAACAGGCTGGCGGAACTCGCGCCCGCCACGAACCAGCCGCGCAGCGCCGGTGGCTGCTGCGCGCCAATGCTGCCGACCAGCAGCACCGTGTCGAGATAGACATGGGGGTTGAGCAGCGTGAATGCCGCCGCCTGCGCCAGCGCGGCAGCGCGGGTCAGCCCGTCCTGTCCCGCCGCCGCCCGCAGTTGGTGCGACTGGCGCGCGCGCTTCAGGGCCCGCCATCCGTATAGCGCCAGGAAGACGGCGCCGGCCAGCGCCAGCGCGCGCGCCAGGCCGGGATTTTCGCCCAGCGCCCGTGCCATGCCCATGACCCCCACGGCGATCAGTGCTGCGTCCGCGACGGCGCAGAACAGCACCACGCTGCCGACGTGTTCGCGGCGCAAGCCCTGGCGCAGCACGAACGCGTTCTGCGCGCCGATCGCGACGATCAGGCCCAGGCTCAGGACCATACCCTGGAGGGAGACGGACAAGGCGAGAGATGGGGGGAGGGTTTGGGAGAGGAAGGGGGCGGCGAGCGGTGTCATCATGGGCGCAGCTTGCCTGTCTGCATCAATGAAGACAAACTATCTTTTCTTGATCCAATTTAGGAAAACTTAAGAGATGCTGGACTACTCAGCGCTCGCCGCACTGGCCGCCGTGGTGCGCGAAGGCAGTTTCGATCGCGCTGCCCGCGCGTTGCACGTGACGCCATCGGCCGTCTCGCAGCGGATCCGGCTGCTGGAGGAAAAGCTGGGCTGTGCGCTGGTGGTTCGCGACCAGCCGTGCCGCGCCACGGAAACCGGGCGCCGGCTGTGCCAGCACGTCGATCGGGTGCGGCTGCTCGAGCAGGATCTGCAGGGCGCACTGCCGGCACTGGCGCCGGAGGGCATCGCACGCGTGGCGCTGCCGATCGCGGTGAATGCGGACAGCCTTGCGACCTGGGCCGCGCCGGCCATCGCAGCCTTCGCCGCGGCCAGCCCCGTGCTGATGGAAGTGGCCGTGGACGACCAGGACCACACCACCGAGTGGCTGCGCAGCGGCGCCGTGCTGGCCGCCGTGACCGCGACGGCACGCCCGGCGGCAGGCTGCAACAGCCAGCCGCTGGGGGCGATGCGCTACCTGGCGGCCGCCAGCCCGGCCTTTGTGCAGCAGTATTTTGCCGGCGGCGTGGGAGCCGGCACGCTGGCAAAGGCCCCAAGCCTGGTGTTCAACACCAAGGACGAGCTGCAGGTGCGCTGGGCGCGGCGGCTGTGCCATCGGCACGTGGAGCTGCCCCGGCACTCGCTGCCTTCGTCGCAGGCCTTCGTGACCGCGGCGCTGGCCGGCATGGGCTGGGGCCTGCATCCGCAGTCGCTGATCGCGCAGCATCTCGACGACGGCTCGCTCGTCGAACTGGTGCAGGGCACACCGCTGGACGTGCCGCTGCACTGGCAATACGCGCGCGCCGCGTCCGGGCTGCTCGACGGCCTGAGCCGCGAGGTGCTGGCGGCCGGACGCGCCGCGCTGCTGCCGCTCTGACCTGCGAGCGTTGGCGGCATGCTGCTGGATCAGCCCGGCTTGCCGCTCTGCTGCACCAGCCATTGCCGGAAGGTGCGCGCGACCGATGTCTCCACCCGGTCGCGATGCCACAGCGCGTAGTAGCCGCCGCCGAGCGTGGCGCTGGCCTCGCATGCACGTACCAGCCGGCCGTCCTTGAGGCAGCCGTCGATCATGTGGCGCCAGCCCAGCACGATGCCGTGGCCTTCGATGGCGAGCTGCACCAGGATCGGGTAGGCGTTCGACACCACCGTGTTCTGCACACGCGCCTTGCCCAGTCCGTTCTGCGCCAGCCACGTGGGCCACGACATCCACTGGCGCTGCGCGTCTTCCAGCGCCAGCAGCGTTTCGCCCGGCAGGTCGGCCACGGCCAGCCGCCGGCCGCGCAAGTAGGCGGGCGCGCAGACCGGTATCACCTCCTCGTCATAGAGGCGCTGCGCGGCGAGCCCTTGCGGCGGACCTTCGCGCAGGTAGTACAGCGCGACGTCGAAGCTGGTGTCGACCAGCGACGCCAGCCTGTCGCTGACGAACAGCCGCACCTGCACGTCGGGATGCTCGGCGCGGAACTGCGCCAGCCGCGGCGCGATCCACAGCGTGGAAACGCCCGACGACGCCGCCACCGTCAACTCGGTGCTGCCCTTGCGCCGCATCACGCTTTCGGTGGCTTCGGCACAGTCGACCAGCAGGCGCTGGACCTGCTCGGCGTATTGCTGGCCGCTGACCGTCAGGCTCAGCGCGCGCGGCCCGCGCTCGAACAGTTTCTTGCCAAGGAAGCGTTCCAGCTGCGCCACCTGCCGGCTGATCGCGCTCTGGGTCAGGTGCAGTTCCGCGGCCGCGCGGGTGAAGTTGCCGTGCCGCATGGCCGCCTCGAAGGCGACCAGGCAGGGAAGGGGAGGAAGCGGGGAGATGCGCATGGGGCGGCCGGACGTCGGGGAACCAGCCGCCCATCTTAAGGGAAAGCCAACGGGACGCTCAGCCGGGTGCTTAGCCCTGCGGCGTGTGGATGCGGCCGGCCTGCATGACCAGCGAGAGATGCTCGCCCTGGCCGCACAGCAGGTTGAGGTCCTGCAGCGGGTCGCCGTCGACCACGAGCAGGTCGGCCAGCGCGCCGGCCCTGACCGTGCCCAGCTCGTCCTCGCGCTGCAGCACCGCGGCGGCGATCGAGGTGGCCGAGCGGATGGTTTCCAGCGCCCCGAGCAGTTCGGCGCGGATGCGGAACTCGTCGGACTGGTAGTGGTGCATCTCGCCCAGCAGGTCGGAGCCGAAGGCCATCGGCACGCCGGCCTCGGCGTAGATCGCCAGCGAATTGCGGCCGGCCTCGCGCACGGTCTCGATCTTGGCGACCGATTCCGGCGGCAGGCCCAGGCGCGCGCCGTCGCGGGCCAGCGCATCGTAGGTGACCAGCGTCGGCACCACGAAGGCGCCGTGCTCGCGCATCACGCGCGCCGCGGCGGCGTCGACCAGGTTGCCGTGTTCGATGGTGCGCACGCCGCAGCGGATCGCCCGCGTGATGGCGCGGCCGGTGTAGGCGTGCGCCATCACGTAGGTCTGCGCGGCCTCGGCCTCGGCCACGATCGCGCGGATCTCGTCCTCGCTGTACTGGGTGTTGCCGATCGGGTCGGTCGGCGAAGCCACGCCGCCGGACGCCATGATCTTGATTTGCGTGGCGCCCTTCTGGATCTCTTCGCGCACGGCCAGGCGCACCGCGTCGACGCCGTCGGCAACGCGCGCGATGGCGCCGGCACGGAACGCGCAAGAGCAGGGCTCCAGCACGTCCGCACGCGGGCGGAAGTCGCCATGTCCGCCGGTCTGCGACAGCGCCTTGCCGGACGGGAAGATGCGCGGCCCAGGGATCAGCCCGGTGGCGACCGCCTGCGACAGGCCCCAGTCGGCGCCGCCGGCATCGCGCACGGTGGTGAAGCCGCGCTCCAGCATCGACTTCATGATCGGCATGGCGCGGAAGGCCACCAGCACATTCGGCTGCACCGCGTTCAGGCCCAGGTTGGCCAGCGACGCCAGCACGTGGACGTGGCAGTCGATCAGGCCGGGCATCACGGTCTTGCCGGCGACATCGATCTGCCGCGCATGCGGCGCCGCGATGCCTTGCGCGGAGACTTCGACGATGCGCTCGCCCTCGATCAGCACATCGGCGCGCGGCAGCGCGGTGCCGCGGGCGGGGTCCAGGACGTTGCCGCCCTTCAACAGGATCTGGTTCATGGTCATTTGCGCAGGTAGGCAGGTTCGCGCACCAGCAGCGTGCCGGCGAAGCTGATGGCGGCGGCGATCATCACGTAGAACGCGGGCGCCATGGTGCTGCCGGTGGTGGCGATCAGCCAGGTGATGATGAAGGAGGCGAAGCCGCCGAAGATGGTGACCGCCAGGTTGTAGGCGACCGACAGGCCGGTCGACAGCACCTTGGCCGGGAACAGTTCGGAGAAGGCCGCCAGGATCGGGCCGGTATAGCCGGCGATCAGCACGCCGAAGACCAGCTGGAACACCAGCAGCGAGAACAGGCCCGGCACCTGGTTGATGTACACGTACATCGGCCAGGCCAGCATGAAGATCAGCGCGGCCGAGCCCGACAGCAGGATGCGGCGGCCGAAGCGGTCGGCCAGGCGGCCCACCAGCGGCGCGAACACCAGGATCGCCATGCCGCCGACCATGCCGGCCACGAAGCCCGACGACTGCGGCACCTTCAGCACCTTGACGGCGTAGGTCGGCATGTAGAACAGCAGCACATAGGTGCACACCGTCCACAGGATCACCATCGAGAAGCTGGCGGCGGTCTGGCGCGGGTAGTCGCGCAGCACTTCCTTGAGCGGCGAATCGGTCTTGTCCTTCGCTTCGCGGAAAGTCGGAGTCTCATCGAGGTGATGGCGGATGTAGTAGCCCACCGGCCCGATCAGCATGCCGATCAGGAAGGGCAGGCGCCAGCCCCAGCTGTTGAGCGCCTCGGGCGGCAGCGACGACGTGACGAAGGTGCCGACCGCGGCGCCCAGCAGCACGGCCACGCCGATGCTGGCCTGGATCCAGCTGGAGTAGTAGGCACGCTCGCGCTCGGGAGCGTACTCGGTCAGGAAGGCGGTGGCGCCGCCCATCTCGCCGCCGGCGGAGAAGCCCTGCAGCAGGCGCGCGATCACGATCAGCATCGGCGCGAACAGGCCCACCTGCTCGTAGGTGGGCGCGATGCCGATCAGCGTGGTGCCCACCGCCATCAGCAGGATGGTCAGCGACAGTGCCGCCTTGCGGCCGACGCGGTCGGCATAGACGCCGATGATGATGCCGCCCACCGGCCGCATGAAGAAGCCGACGCCGAAGGTGGCGACGGCCAGCAGCAGCGACGAGAGTTCATCGCCGGTGGGGAAGAACAGCCGGGCGATGATGACCGCGAAGAAGCTGTAGACGGTGAAATCGAACCACTCGAGACCGTTGCCGATCACGGTGGCAACGATGGCGCGGCGCCGCTGGCTGGCGCCGATCGGCGCGCTCACGCGGTCAAGGGTTGGGTTGGCTTGCATGTCACTCCACTCCAGGCGACAGATCGGGGGCTATGGGGCTACGGGGGATGCCCGGCGCGCGTGCGAAGCGGCAGCGGGTCGAGGGCGGCAGGCATCGGTAGGCAAGCCGATGATAGGTGTCGGCCCGATGATGAAAAAAACGATATCTGCGCATGGAGGCATGCGCGTAGCGCATGGCGGGGCGGGCGCAGCAGGCGGTGGATCACGGCAAAGCCGCGCCGGGGCAGGGCTGGCGGGCAGCAGGCCGGAAAGTCTTATGCCACGCCGCTGGCCGGGATCGGACGGGGGATATCAGGGTTTGCCCTGATGCCGGCGCGAGGCATGCGCGCCGCGCATGCCTCGCGCAGGGACAATGGCGCAGGGACAGCGGCGCTCAGCCGGGTTCGCGCCGCACTACATCACCCGACCGAACCACCACAGCGACAGCAGCCCCGCCATTGCCGCCAGCAGCGCGCCCAGCGCGGTGAAGAACGCGGTGACCTCCACCTGGTCGCGCTTGTCGAAAGCCAGCTTCGCATTGAGTGCGCGGTACACCTTCTTCAGCTGGGCCGAGTCTTCCAGCCGGAAGTACTCGGCGCCGGTTGCGTTGGCGACCTGCTTCAGCACCTTTTCGTCCAGCCTGACGCGGGACGACATGCCGTCGACCGACAGCACCACGCCCTCGGGCGTGCCGACGCCCACGGTGTAGACGCGTACGCCGTAGGTGGCGGCCAGCTCCGCGGCCTGCAGCGCACCCGGGCCGGCGTTGCTCTCGCCGTCGGAGAACACCACGATCGCGCCCGCGCCGTACGAGCCGGGCGTGACGGGCTCCTTGTCGCTGTCGCCGGAGGACGAGGAGGCGCTGCCCGAAACCGCCGGCTTGCGCGACGGCGGGGTGTCGTCGTTCATCAGGCGCTCGGCTTCGTTGGTGGCCTGCGGCAGCAGCGCAGTCAGCGCGATCAGCATGCCATTGCCCAGCGCCGTGCCGCCTTGCGGCTTCAGGCGCTCGATGGCGGCAGCCACGTCGTCCTTGCTGCGGCTGGGGGCCTGCGCCACGGCCGCGGTGCCCGCCATCGCCACCACGCCAACGCTGACGCTGGCGGGCTGGTCGGCGAGCAAGACCCTGGCGGCCTGCTGCGCGGCGCGGATGCGGCTGGGCTTGATGTCCTGCGCGCGCATGCTGCCGGACAGGTCGATGACCAGGATCACGGTCTGGATGCGCGAGGGCAGCGTCAGCAGGGCCTGGGGCCGGGCGATGGCGACGATCAGCGCGGTCAGCGCCAGCAGCGTCAGGGCGGGTGCCACATGGCGGCGCCAGCCCGCGCCGCCGCGGACCGGCACGCCGACAGACTTCAGCGCGGGGTAGTGCACGGTCGCACGCCGGCGGCGCGCATCCAGCCACAGGTAGCCGCCGGCCAGCACCAGCACGGTCGCCAGCCCCCACAGCATGCTCGGCCACAGGAAGCTGAAGACGGGCAAGCGGGTCATCGCATCGGTCATGCCGCACCCCTGGCGGTTCCTTGCCGGTGGCGCCGCTGGCGCGTGAAATTCAGCAGCGCCAGGTCCAGCCGGGCGTAGGTCGACAGCGTCAGGCATTGCACGCCGGCGCGCGCGAATGCCTGGTGCAACTCGGCTTCGCGCGCCTGCGCCGCGGCGGCGAAGCGCTTGCGGAAGGCCGGGTCATGGGTGTCGACGAAGATCTGCTCGGCGGTCTCGGCGTCCTGCAGCACGACCAGGCCCAGGTCGGGCAGGGCCAGTTCGAGCGGATCGACCAGCCGCACCGCGACCACTTCATGGCGCCGCGCCAGCATGCCAAGCGATGCCTGCCAGCCCGTCGCGCTGATGAAGTCGGACACGACGAACACCACCGAGCGCCGCCTGGCAACCGAGCGTGCCTGCTCCAGCAGGCCGCGCAGGCGGGTGTCGCCCGGGCAGGCCGCCGGCGTGGCATGCATGCGGTCGAGCACGTGCAGCAGCTGGCGCCGGCCTGAACGCGCCGGGATCACCGTCGCGGCCTTGTCGGTGGCACCGCCATAGAGCACGGCGCCGACGCGGTTGCCGTAGCGTGTCAGCAGCAGCGCCATCACGGAGGTGAAGTCGGTGAGCAGGTCGCGCTTGCGCACCGTGCCCGAGCCGAACTCGACCGATCCGCTCAGGTCCAGCACGAACCACGCGGAGAGATCGCGGTCTTCCTGGAACTCGCGCACATGCGGGGTCTGCAGCCGCGCGGTCACGTTCCAGTCGATATGGCGCACGTCGTCGCCGGGACGGTATTCGCGCAGGTCGGCCAGGTCCAGCCCGAAGCCGCGGAACAGGGTGCGGTAGTCGCCTTGCAGCAGCCCGTCGAGCCGGCGCACCACGGTCCATTCGAGCCGGCGCAGCAGCGCCTCGGTCTGCTTCGACCCGACCGCGGCCACTGCCGCGCTGGCGGCCGCGGGGGCAGGTGCCGCGGCCTCCGCCGGTCGGCGGCGCCTAGCGCTCAGCAGCCGCCCGAACATGGGATTCCAGCGGCCGCTCGGGGAGCGGCTGCGCCTGCAGGATGCGGCCGACAAGCTGGTCGGCGGTGACGCCGTCGGACATCGCCTCGTAGGACAGCGCCAGGCGGTGGCGCAAGACGTCAGGCACCAGGTCGGCCACGTCTTCGGGCAGCGCATAGTGCCGGCCGCGCAGGAATGCCAGCGCACGCGCGCCTTCGATCAGGCCGATGGTGGCGCGCGGGCTGGCGCCGAAGGCAATGTAGCGGTCCATGTCCTCCACGCCGTAGCTGCCGGGTTTGCGCGTGGCCGCGACCACGCGCACCGCGTACTGGATCAGCGCGGGATCGACATAGACCTTGCGGCACGCCTCCTGCAGCGCCGCCAGGTGCTCCGGCGTGGCCACCGCGCCCACGTTGATGCGCGGGCCGGTGACGCGGTTGACGATCACGACCTCTTCCTCCTCGCTCGGGTAGCCCACCAGCACCTTCATCATGAAGCGGTCGACCTGCGCCTCGGGCAGCGGATAGGTGCCTTCGGTCTCGATCGGGTTCTGCGTGGCCATGACCAGGAAGGGCGAGGGCACGCGGTGGGTCTCGCCGGCGATGGTGACCTGCTTCTCCTGCATGACTTCGAGCAGCGCGCTCTGCACCTTGGCCGGCGCGCGGTTGATCTCGTCGGCCAGCAGCAGGTTGGCGAAGACCGGGCCGCGCACGGTGGAGAACTCGCCGGTGCCCTGGTTATACATGCGCGTGCCGATCAGGTCGGCGGGCAGCAGGTCGGGCGTGAACTGGATGCGCTTGAATGTGCCGCTCATGGTCCGCGCCAGCGTGTTGACCGTCAGGGTCTTGGCCAGCCCCGGCACCCCTTCGACCAGCAGGTGCCCGCCGGCGAGCATCGCCACCAGCACACGTTCGAGAAAGTGGTCCTGGCCCACGACCACGCGCTTCACCTCGTACAGCAGGCGTTCCATCAAGTCTGCGCTGTCCGCAGCGCCCCTGGCTTGGTCGTTCATAGGCCTCCACGTTTCAGAAAGGAGAAGATCCGATGGCAACGCCGGCGCTCTCGATGGTGACGGCAAAGCCGATACCGAGGAAAGTGCCGCTCTGGTTAGGGTTGAGGATGGCGGTGACGATGCCGACCACTTCGCCGTCCATGTTCACCAGCGGCCCGCCCGAATTGCCCGGGTTGGCGGCGGCGTCGAACTGGATCAGCTTGTCCAGGCTCTGCTTGCGGTCAGGCGAGACGAAATGGCGGTCGAGCCCGGAGACCACGCCAGCCGATATCGACGGGCCGATGCCGAAGGGGAAGCCGACCGCCACGACTTCGCTGCCGGGCGCCAGTTCACGGCTGGAGCCGAGTGTCGCCGCCGGCAGGTCGTCGGGAATGGATTTGGGCCGGAGCACGGCGAGGTCTTTTTCGGGGATGGCCTGCACCACGGTGGCTTCGGCCATGTGGCCGTCGTGGAACCTGACCTCCAGCCGCTTGGCATCGGCGACGACGTGGTAGCTGGTCAGCACCATGCCGCTTTCGGTCACGACCACGCCCGAGCCGATGTGGCGCGTTTCGCGCTTGCCGCCGGCCGGATCCTTGCCGTCGGGCGTTTCGCGCCTGGCAAGCTCGTCCTGTGGCGCGGGCTCGGAGGCTGGCGACGATTTGCGGCGTGTGGCAGGGGGATCACGCTTTGCCTTCGGCGCGGAGGCGGCTTCCACGGGATTCTCAGCCGGCGTATAGCTGCGGATCTCGACCACCGATTCGCGTACCGCCTCGGCCGCCCTGGCGGTGCGCGACGGCAGGCTCTTGGTCTGCAGCGTGTGCAGCACCGCCGCGTCGATGTCTGCCTGCTTGAGCACGCGAGGTGGCGGCTGCGACCGCCAGGCGATGGCCGCGCCCGCTGCGATGACCACGACGACCGCCGCCGAGGCCAGCCCGTAGATCGTCACCCGTTTCATCGCAGCCCCCGAGGTCCCGTCCCGCCTTGGAAAATACAGTACCATCCTCTTAACCACGCGCCAAGGAGCAGGGCATGCAGTTTCTCTGGCCGCAGATGCTCTGGTTGCTGCTGGCGCTCCCGGTGCTGGCAGCTGCCTACCTGTACCTGCTCGCGCGGCGCAAGAAATCCGCCCTGCTGTATGCCAGCCTTGCGCTGCCCCGCGCTGCGCTCGGCCGGCGCCAACGCCTGCGGCGTCACATCCCTCCATTGCTGTTTCTGATCGCGCTGGGCGCGGCGCTGCTGGCGTGCGCGCGGCCCACCGCAACCGTCACGCTGCCGTCGGACACGATCACGCTGGTGCTGGCCATGGACACCTCGCGCAGCATGGAAGCCACCGACGTGCCGCCCACGCGCATCGCCGCGGCGCAGCAGGCCGCGCGTGACCTGGTCGTGGGACTGCCGGCCAGCGTGCGGCTCGGCATCGTGTCCTTCGCCGCCACAGCGACCGTGGTACTGCCGCCGACCAGCAATCGCCAGGACATGCTGGACGCGCTGGATCGCGTCCAGCTGCAACGCGGCACCGCCACCGGCAGCGGGCTGATCCAGGCGCTGGCGGTGCTGTTCCCCGACGACGGCATCGACCTGGAGGCGATTCTCTTCAGCGACAGCGCCGCCCTGTTCGGCCGGCGCGCGCCGTCGCTCGACGAGGCTGCGGCAGCGGAGGCGCGCAAGCGCGAGCAGGAGCGCCAGCCGATGCAGCCGGGCGCATACCGGCATGGCGCGGTGATCCTGCTCAGTGACGGCCGCCGCACCACCGGCCCGGACCCGATCGACGCCGCGCGCATGGCGGCCGAGCGCGGCGTGCGCGTCTATACCGTGGGCTTCGGCTCGCCCTACGGCGGCGGCGTGCCGGAGTCGAGCCTGGCGTACTTCATGCAGCTCGACGAACCAGCCCTGCGCGCGGTCGCAACGCTGACCGGCGGCGAGTACTTCCAGGCGGGATCGGCCGCCGACCTGACCCAGGTCTATCGGCAGCTCAGCGCCCGTTTCGCGCTGGAGCGCCGGGAAACCGAGGTGAGTGCGCTGTTGTCGGCGGCAGCGGTGCTGCTGCTGGTGCTGGCATCCGGGCTGTCGCTGTTGTGGTTCCGGCGCTGAGCGCGCGGCCGGCAAGCGCAGGCTGCGTCACGCCGTGGCGGGCGTACCGGTCACTTCATCCCCTGCGCAATAAGAGGCGCTTCTCCGCGCGAGCCGGGGCGGCGCGCGGGGACAGTACAATGCCGGACGCTTGTTTTACCGGATCTGCCTTTCCCGCCACCCGACCGCCACCCGACCGCATCGCCCATGTCCAATCTCATCGTCCACGGTGGCACGCCTCTGCGCGGCCGCATCATCCCCTCGGCCAACAAGAATGCAGTGCTGCCCGTGCTTTGCGCCACGCTGCTGACCGACCAGCCGCTGCGCCTGCACGGCGTGCCGGACATCACCGATGTCCGCAAGATCCTCGATATTTTCCGCATGCTGGGCAGCGATGTCCGGCTTGATGAAGCGACCGGCACGCTCGACCTGCACCACCGCGACACCAGCTTCGACGCGGCCACGCACCGGCTGCCGGAAGAAATGCGCTCGTCGATCATGCTGGTGCCCCCGCTGCTGGCGCGCTTCGGCGTGGCGCGGCTGGAAGACAACGTCAAGGGCTGCACGCTGGGCGTGCGCGAAATTGATCCGCACGTCGACATCTTCCGCTCGTTCGGCGGCGAAGTGGAGCGCGCCAGCGGCTCGCTGCTGGTGCGCAGCGGCGGCCCGCTGAAGCCCACCCACCACTGGCTCGACTATGCCTCGGTGACCACCACCGAGAACTTCGTGCTGTGCGCGGCCGCGGCCGAAGGCGAATCGACGCTGACCAATGCCGCGTCCGAGCCGCATGTGCAGGAGTTCTGCCGCTTCATGCAGATGATGGGCGCCGACATCGACGGCATCGGCACCTCGCGGCTGACCGTTCGCGGCGGGGGCCGGCTGCGCGGGGGCGAGTTCACCTTCGAGGAAGATTTTCACGAGATCACCACGTTCCTCGCGCTGGGCGCGATCACCGGCGGCGACGTGGTGGTGCGCAACAGCACGCCGGGCAACTTCCCGCTGATCGACCGCACCTTCGCCAAGTTCGGCGTGCAGGTGGTGCACGAGGACGGCTGGTCGCGCGCGCTGCTGCAGGGGCCGCTGAAGGTGCAGACGCCGTTCACCAGCAATGTGCTGACCAAGGTCGAGGCCGCGCCGTGGCCGTACTTCCCGGTCGACCTGCTGCCGATCTTTATCGCGCTGGGCGTGCGCGCCCAGGGCAATGCGATGTTCTGGAACAAGATCTACGACGGCGCGCTCGGCTGGACCGGCGAGCTGTCGAAGTTCGGCGCGCATGTGTTCCAGTCGGACCCGCACCGGCTGATCACCTTCGGCGGCAATCCGCTGACGCCGGCGGTGGTGGAAAGCCCGTACATCATCCGCGTCGCGATTGCGCTGTTCATGGTCGCGGCCAGCATTGAAGGCCGCTCGGAAATCCGCAACGCCACGCCGATCCGGCGCGCGCATCCGCGCTTTGTCGAGAACCTGCGCAGCCTCGGCGTCCATGTCGAGTGGACCAGCGAGGAATGATCCTCCTGGGCACGCTATTACCGACTTTATTCCCGGCTGGGAACGCGCGTCGCCGATTCGCCGAAGACCCAGGTCAGCGCCACGCCGGCCGCAAGTGCGTCCTTGCGCCGGACCAGCGGGCTGTCCTCGAAGGTGGCGCTGTCCAGCAGGTCGTAGCGCACGAACGCACCCAGCCAGACGTGGCGGAAGCGGCGCGATAGCGTCGCCATCGCCATGCTGCCGGCGTAGCCGCCGTGGGCGGCGTAGGCCGGGCGCGTAGCGGTGGCGAACTGCGTCTCGACGGCATAGAAGTACTGGTTGTAGCGTGCGGTGGCGAACAGCGGCCCCGCCGTGACGCCCAGGTTCCAGCCGGCGAACCCGCCCACGTTGGCGATGTCGAGATGCAGGTTTGGCGAGAAGATCCAGCCGATTGCCCGTGGGGACGATTCCACCGTCAGCGCCAGCCGCACGGGCAGCCGCAGATCGAGGCGGGTGCGGTCCGAATCAGAGTGCCATAGCGTCAGGTTCAGCGAGGGGCCGATTTCCACCGCGGTCTTCAGGTCGGGCATGCCCCGGCGCGCTTCGTCGTCGCCGCTTTCCACTGGCAGCGAGAGGCCCAGGCTGACGTTGAGTTCGACGCGGTCGCTGTCGAACAGCTTGCCGCGCACGCCATTGCGGTCAGCGCGCAGGTGCTCGCCGCGGTAGATGAAATAGGGCACGGGAAACAGCAGGCTGGCGCGCTGGTCCGAGCCGCGGTAGTGCGGCAAGGAGATGCCGCCGAGGCCAAGGCCAGCTTCCCACAGCGGACGTTCCACCTCATCGAGGTCCTGTGCCGCGCAGGTCGCGCCGAATGCCGCCGCGGCGAGCGCCAGCGCGCCGCAGCGCCTGCGCTGCCGCATGCGGTGCCGGGAAGATTGCACGCCGTGCAAGATTTTCACGCCTGCCAGGCCGCGCCACCATTTTCAGCGCAGGCTGTAGAGGGCGACCCGCCCCAGTTGGGGCTGGTGCCGCCGAGGATGGTTGCGAGGGGAGCCGCAAGAGCTGTACCGCGCGCGCGGCGTGCGGTCTTTCATCCAAGCGGCGGCCCCGTCACGAACGGTCGCCTTTCCGGCGGTTCCAGCCGGGCGGATATAGCGGATGGCGCAACGCGGCATACACCAGAACCACGGTTGCCACGGCGGTTATCCAGTCGAGCAGGTCCATAACCCTCCTTGCGGCCCCCGGCGGCTGACATGCGCGGGGGAACGCTTCCACCATAGTCGAGCCATGGCGGCAGGGGAACCAAGGTGTGCGCAGAACCATATGCCTGCGGCGATGGCCTGCTACACACATCAGCCGCTACCGGCGCATCAGCTGCCGCACGCGTGGATCAAGAATTCCCGCAGCGCATCGGCCGGCTTGCCCAGCTTGCGCCCTGGCTGCCACAGCATGCCGACCTCCATGTCCGGCACCGCGTTGGCGATCGGCCGGGCTTCGATCTGCTTGCCTTCCAGCGACCATGGACGGTACACCATGTCGGACAGCACGGTGACGCCAAAGCCGTGCGCGACCAGCCCGCGCAATGCCTCCATCGATCCGGTGCGAAAGGCGACCTTGGGCGATAGCCTCAGGCTGCGCCAGTAGCGCATGGTTGATTCCTCGGCCTCGTCGACCGTGATCAGGATGTACGGGTAGGCCGCGATGTCGCGCAGCGACGGCCGTTCGATCTCCAGCAGCGGATGGCTGGCCGAGGTCCATAACTGGCGCCGGGAGCGCATCAGCGTGTGGCGCTTGAAGCGCTGCGGCCGCTCCAGGTTGGACAGCAGCGCGATCCCCAGCTCGATCTCGCCCGCCAGCACGGCGCGCTCGATATCCGGCCGGTCCATGTCGAGCAGGTCGAGCTCGATATCCGGGTAATTGGTGCGGAAGCGCGCCAGCAAGCCCGGCAGGAAGTAGCCGAGGACGGTATAGGAGGCGGCCAGCCGCACGCTGCCCTGCAGGCCGTGCACCTGGAAGCGCGGCTCGCGCAGCGCATCCTCGACCGAGTCAAGAATCTGGCGCGCATGCTGGTAGAACAGGTGGCCTTCCGCCGTCAGCGTCACGCCGTGCGGGCGCCGCTCGAACAGCCGCACGGCCAGCCGCTGCTCCAGCGCCAGCACGGCATTGGTCACCGCCGACTGGGACACGTGTTCCGCGGTGGCAGCCATCGAGAATTGCCCGGTTTCCGCAGCCGCGACAAAGTAGCGGAACTGCCGCAATGTGATTTCCTTGGCAAGTCTCTCCGAGCCTTCTCGCGCCTTGGCCATGATCGTCTCCGGGATATCCGTTTTGCAGATATCAGGTGTTGGAATTCTTGATTTTACGATAGCCAGCGGCCTTCCTACACTGCTCCGGACACCAGAATAAGCACGGAGACATCGTGAACGCACCCCTACCCCACGCCCTGCTCGACACCCTGGCCAGCGCCAGCCTGGACGACAAGTACACCCTGGACAAAGGCCGCGTCTATATGAGCGGGGTCCAGGCCCTGGTCCGGCTGCCGATGCTGCAGAAGGCGCGCGACCGCGCCGCCGGCCTGAACACGGCCGGCTTTATCTCCGGCTATCGCGGCTCGCCGCTGGGCGGCGTCGACCAGGCGCTGTGGAAGGCCAAGCAGCACCTGGCCGCCAGCGACGTTGTGTTCCAGCCCGGCGTCAACGAAGACCTGGCCGCCACCGCGGTGTGGGGTTCGCAGCAGGTCAACCTGTTCCCCAACGCCTCGCGCGATGGCGTGTTCTCGATGTGGTACGGCAAGGGCCCGGGCGTGGACCGGTCCATCGACGTGCTCAAGCACGCCAATTCGGCCGGCTCGTCGCGCCATGGCGGCGTGCTGTTGCTGGCCGGCGACGACCATGCCGCCAAGTCCTCCACCGTCGCGCACCAGTCCGAGCACGTGCTGCAGGCCGCCGGCATCCCGGTGCTGTATCCGGCCAACGTGCAGGAATACCTCGACTACGGCCTGCACGGCTGGGCCATGAGCCGCTATTCCGGCCTGTGGGTATCGATGAAGTGCGTCACCGACGTGGTCGAATCGACCGCCTCGGTCGAGATCGACCCCGACCGCGTGCAGGTGGTGCTGCCGCAAGACTTTGCCATGCCGGCCGGCGGCCTCAATATCCGCTGGCCCGATACCCCGCTGGAACAGGAAGCGCGGCTGCTCGACCACAAGTGGTACGCGGCGCTCGCCTATGTCCGCGCCAACCGGCTGAACCGCGTGGTGCTGGATTCCCCCAACGCGCGCTTCGGCATCATGACCGCCGGCAAGGCTTACCTGGACGTGCGCCAGGCGCTGGCCGACCTCGGCCTCGATGACGAGACCTGTGCCCAGATCGGCATCCGCGTCTACAAAGTGGGCTGCGTGTGGCCGCTGGAGGCCCACGGGGCGCGTGAATTCGCCACCGGCCTGGAAGAAATCCTGGTGGTGGAAGAAAAGCGCCAGATCCTGGAGTACGCGCTCAAGGAAGAGCTGTACAACTGGCGCGAGGACGTGCGGCCCAAGGTGTTCGGCAAGTTCGACCAGCGCGGCAACGACGGCGGCGAATGGTCGGTGCCGCGCGGCGACTGGCTGCTGCCGGCGCACTACGAGCTGTCGCCGGCGCTGATCGCCAAGGCCATCGCCCGGCGGCTGGAGCGCTTCGACCTGCCGGAAGCCGTGCGCGCCCGCATCGCCGCGCGCGTCGCGGTGATCGAGGCCAAGGAGCGCGAGGCCGCGCAGCCGCGCATCTCGGCCGAGCGCAAGCCCTGGTTCTGCTCGGGCTGCCCGCACAACACCTCCACGCGCGTGCCGGAAGGCTCGCGCGCGCTGGCCGGCATCGGCTGCCACTACATGACCTTGTGGATGGACCGCAATACCGACACCTTCAGCCAGATGGGCGGCGAAGGGGTGGCGTGGACCGGCCAGATGCATTTCACCAGCGACAAGCACGTGTTCGCCAACCTGGGCGACGGCACGTACTTTCACTCGGGACTGCTGGCGATCCGCGCCTCGATCGCGGCGAAGGCCAATATCACCTACAAGATCCTGTTCAACGACGCGGTGGCGATGACCGGCGGCCAGCCGATCGACGGCGTGCTGACCGTGCCGCAGATCGCCCATCAGGTGCTGGCCGAGGGCGCGAAGAAACTGGTCGTCGTCACCGACGAGCCGCAGAAGTATGGCGACGGCAGCATGCTGCCGTCCGGCGTGACGGTGTTCCATCGCGACCAGCTCGATGCCGTGCAGCTGGAGCTGCGCGACACCGAGGGTGTCACCATCCTGATCTACGACCAGACCTGCGCCACCGAGAAGCGCCGGCGCCGCAAGCGCGGCACGTATCCGGATCCGGCAAAGCGCGCCTTTATCAACGATGCGGTCTGCGAAGGCTGCGGCGACTGCTCGGCCAAGTCCAACTGCCTGTCGGTGGAACCGCTGGAGACCGAACTGGGCACCAAGCGCCGGATCAACCAGTCGTCGTGCAACAAGGATTTCTCCTGCGTCAACGGCTTCTGCCCCAGCTTCGTCACCGCCGAGGGCGCGCAGGTGCGCAAGCCGGCGGCGGCGGGCGGCAAGGGCACCGGCGCCGATTTCGAGGCGCTGCCGATGCCTTCGCTACCCGCGCTGGAACGGCCGTACGGCGTGCTGGTGACGGGCGTTGGCGGCACCGGCGTGGTGACCATCGGCGGCCTGCTGGGCATGGCCGCGCACCTGGAGCGCAAGGGCGTCACCGTGCTCGACATGGCGGGCCTGGCGCAGAAGGGCGGGGCAGTGATCAGCCACGTGCAGATCGCACCGGCGCCGCACGACCTGCATGCCACGCGCATCGCCACCGGAGACGCGCGGCTGGTGATCGGCGGCGACGCCATCGTCTCGGCCTCGGCCGAGGTGCTGTCCAAGACCCGGCACGGCGTCACCGCTGCGGTGGTCAACAGTGCCAACACCCCGACCGCCGAGTTCATCAAGAACCCGAAGTGGAAATTCCCCGGCGCCAGCGCCGAGCAGGACCTGCGCAACAGCGTGGGCGAGGCCAGCGCCTTTATCGACGCCAGCGCCTGGGCGGTGACGCTGCTGGCGGATGCCATCTACTCCAACCCGCTGCTGCTTGGCTTTGCCTGGCAAAAAGGCTGGGTCCCGCTGCAGCATGCCAGCCTGCTGCGCGCGATCGAGCTCAACGGCGTGTCGATCGACAAGAACCGGCAGGCGTTCGAATGGGGCCGGTATCTCGCGCACCACGGCGAGGCAGCGCTGAGCCAGAACGAGGCACTGCTGCCGCATGCGCCGGCTGCCCAGGTGGTGGCGTTGCCGCAGACGCTCGACACGCTGATCCGCAAGCGCGAGGCGATGCTGACGGACTACCAGAACGCCGCTTACGCGCAGCGCTACCGTGACGCCGTCGAGCGCATCCGCGCCGCCGAGCAGAAGCTGGGCGCCGACCGCAAGCTGCCGCTGACCGAAGCGGTGGCGCGCAACCTGGCCAAGCTGATGGCGTACAAGGACGAGTACGAGGTGGCACGCCTGTACGCCGATCCGGCGTTCCTCGACAAGCTGCGCGCGCAATTCGAGGGCGAGCCCGGCCGCGACTACCAGCTCAACTTCTGGCTGGCCCCGCCGACGCTGACGAATGCGGGCAAGACTGACAGCAAGGGCCATCCCGTGAAGCGCCGCTTCGGCCCGCGCACGCTGACAGCCTTCCGCCTGCTGGCCCGCCTGAAAGGCCTGCGCGGCACTGCGTTCGACGTGTTCGGCAAGACCGCGGAGCGTCGCGCCGAGCGCGCGCTGGTGTCCGGCTACCTGGCCATGATCGACGAGTTCGCGGCCTCGCTGGACGCCGGCAAGCTCGACACCGCGCTGGCGCTGGCCGCGTTGCCCGACGACATCCGCGGCTACGGCCACGTCAAGGAAGCCAGCATGCAGGCGGCGGCCGCGCGCCGCGAAGCGCTGCTGGCGCAGTATCGCGGGGCGGCGCGCCGGGCCGCGGCCTGAGCCTTGCGGCGCGCAACCGGGAGAAAGCCCGGGCTGGCCGGACCTGCCATGGTCCGGCCACAATCGGCTATTCTCCCGGCTGCACGCGGAGACTCCCTTGACGCAAGACCCAGCCTTCCACCGCAAGACCGCCACCGACGATGACCTGACGCTGCGCCGCGAGACCATCCGCTGGATGGCCGAGCTGCCCGAAGCCGTCCGTCCGGTAGAACTCGGGCGTGCCTTCCCCCGGATCATCAATACCATCGCCGCCAAGTGGTTCGATGCGGTCGGTTGCCGGCACTACCTGAACGGCCTGCAGTTCGACGACCGCGGCGGCCGCCAGGGCTTTTCGTTCGCGATCGTGCAGGAGATCGCCGCGCTGCGCGAGCATTTCGATGCGGTGTATCCGCCGGGCCACGATGTCTGGCAGAAGGCCTTCGATGCCGGCCAGCGCTGACCCGGCGCAAAGCCGGCGGCATGGCGTGCCCAGTCGGGACAGCTTGAAAAGTTGCGCATCGTTATCTTTCGCCGGGAAACTTGTTTAACTCGGCTTCCACAGAATTCACTTCCAACCGGCAAATGTCCTCGGCGATGATGGCTGCCGGACAGGACCCGCGGATGCGGGTCTTGTCGCCATCGACCACGACGCCACGCAGCCCCGGATGACGGAATGCCGAAGGAACTGGATCTGGACACACCACCGAATGGCTCGGCGTCACTGCTAGGCAAGTGGTGGGGCTTCGCGGTCAGGTTTCCGCACCGGATCGTGCTGGTGTCGTTCGGCATCGCCATCGTCCTGCTGCTGCTGATCCTGTTCCGCGGCCTGCTGCAGGCGCGCGACCGGGACATCGAGTCGCTGCAGCAGACGCAACGGATGCGGGTGCAGGCCATCGATGCATTGCTCAACCTGGAAGCGGAGCGCCTGCGCAGCCTGCGCAACTACGCCGAGCACCTGCTGCGGCTGCAGCAGATCGGGCCGCTCCATCCCGATGCGGACCTGCTGCAGGCGTTCGAACGCCGTCATGCCGAAACCTGGACATTGCCTTCGGATGGCGACGCGGCGGTGATCGGCGTGGGCGAGGCGCAGGTCAAAGGTCTCGACGGCTTTGCACGCAACGACGCGGAGCTGATGCAGGGCCTGGATGTCGCCCGCGCGATGAGCCACCTGCTGGGGGCAACACCCGCGGGCTCGACGCTGCAGCGGCGCATGACCTATGTCTCCCGCAACGGCTTCGTGGTGTCGCGCCCGTCCATCGGCGAAGGGCAGGTGCTTGCCATGCTGCGCCGCCACGCCGCGGCCGCTTACTTCCGCGACAGTGCATCGTGCGCCGGCCGGAACCGGATGCCGACGTGGGCGCTGGCCGAGGCGTCGGACGGCAGCGGCGACCAGTCCTTGTTCCTCAGCCTGCCAGTCTGCCTGGACCAGCTATTCCGGGGCGTGGTCGTCTCGGAGATCGCGCGGCGCAGCCTGGACGACCTGCTGGGCAGCACGCCCCGTGACGGCGTGCGCAGCTTCCTGGTCGACCGCGACGGCGGGCTGGTCGGCGCGAGCGCGCGCAACGTCAGCCGCGGCGAAACATTGGCCGGCGTGCTCGGGGAAGGGTTGGAAACTGGCACGATGGCACGGTTGTTCGACGCCGACGCAGGTATCCTGCAGCCGTCCGACGGCAGCCGGCTGATCTTCCGCAGGCTGGCCGACAGCGACCTCGTCATGATCGGTGTGGTGTCGACGCGCGAGGTGATCCTGCGCAGCGCCGCGCGCCTCAGCGGCGCGGTGGGGGCCGGTGCCGCCGCGCTGGCGCTGCTGCTGTGCCTCACGCTGATGGTGGTCCATACGCTGTTCGGCCACTACCTCGCGCGCGGCGAAGCGTTGCGCGCGCTGGCGGAAACCGACGCACTGACCGGCCTGGCCAACCGCCGCGTCTTCACCGCGCGCTTTGCGCTCGAATATGCGCACGGTGCGCGCGAGCAGATGCCGATCGCGCTGATCATGCTCGACATCGACCACTTCAAGCGCATCAACGACCATTGGGGCCATGCCAGCGGCGACATCGTGCTGCGGCAGGTGGCGCAGGTATTGCGCACCCGTGTGCGCAGCGTCGACCTGGCGGCGCGGCTGGGCGGCGAGGAATTCGCGATCCTGCTGCCGCGTACCGGGGCAGCCGATGCCGCTGCCGTGGCGGAACAATTGCGGCAGGCCATGGGCGAGCTGTCCTGCGAGCCCGCCGCGGATGCCACCGCCAAGGGCAATATCCGCTTCACTGCCTCGTTCGGCGTGGCGCAAATCGTGCCGGACGGCACTAACGATCTCGATTCGCTGGTGCTGGTCGCGGACCAGCGGCTGTATGCTGCAAAATCCGGCGGCCGCAACCGGGTCGTGGCGCAGTAGGCAGCGGCCGGTCGCATGGGACGGCGCCGTTGCATGACGTAGAATCCGTAGCCGCCACACTGCCGCGGTTTGCGGGTGGTGTCCCAGCACAATCCTCCCATGCCGAAAGCCAAAGCCACTGCCCCAGACCGCTCCGCCAGCGAGCAGGCACTCCAACTGCTGGACGCCGCCACCGAACACGTGCTCGCCAACGGCCTCGGCGACCTGTCCCTGCGCAGCGTCGCCGACGCGCTCGGCACCAGCCACCGCATGCTGATCTACTACTTCGGATCGGCCGACGGCTTCTGGCAGGCACTGCTGCACCGGATCCGCCATGCCGAGCAGGACGCGCGGCACAACGTGGTGGTCGACGGCATGGACCCGCAGGCCGCGATGGAAGCCGCATGGGAGCGTTATGCTGCGCCGTCCTACCTGCCGATCATGCAACTGCTGTTCGAGATCTACGGTAAGGCCATCCGCGACCGTGAGCGTTTCAGCGGCTTCCTTGAAGACGTGGTCGGCAGCTGGACCACGATGCTGGCGGAACGGTTCCGCCACGACATGGGCCTCAGTGAATCCGAGGCGCGGCTGCGCGCGCGCGTCGAACTGGCCGCCATGCGCGGCTTGCTGCTCGACCTGGTGACCACTGGCGACCGCAAGGGCACCACTGACGCGCTGAAGTATTTCGCCGGCATGATGGCCGCGCTGCCCGGCCCTCGCAAGACCCGAAAGTAACGCTCCCGACGCTGGACAGAGCGGCATAGTGTTCGCGTAAATCCAGCATAAGCCCAGCGTAAACCCTGATTTCGCCCATGAGTGTACCACATGGTACATTTCGTTCCACGCCCCGGTGGTCGGGGCGGCTTGGTGAACGACTCAGGGTGCAATATGGACCGGCGACAACTACTGGCATGGGCTGCCGGTACCGCGGTGGCGATGACGCTGCCGGGTATCGGTCACGCGCAGGACTTCCCGACTAAACCCGTGCGGCTGGTGGTGCCGCAGGCCGGCGGCACCGGCAACGACGTACTGGCGCGCGCGCTGGCCGAGAAGCTCGGGCAGGCCTGGAAGCAGCCGGTGGTGGTGGAGAACAAGCCTGGCGCCAACGGCACGCTGGCAATCCAATACGTGCTGGGCCAGCCGGCCGACGGCTACACGCTGTTCTTCGCCGGCGTTTCCAACCTTGCCTTCAATCCCTTCCTGTATCCGAAGCTGCCGTACAACCCGTCAAAGGACCTGACCGGCGTGGCGATGCTGGCCAACTCGCCGTTCGTGTTTGTCGCGGCGCCAGCGCTCAAGGTCGACACGTTCCAGGACTTCGTGCGCATGGCCAAAGGGCGGCCGGGCGCAATCAGCTTTGCCTCGGGCGGCATTGGCAACTCCACGCACCTGGCGATGGAACTGGTGGCCGAGCGCACCGGCGTGCGGATGCAGCATGTGCCCTTTAACGGCGCCGGCGGCGCTACCAGCCTGATGACCGGGCAGACGCCGGTGATGATGAATGTGGTCGCCGGCGTGCAGCCCTTTATCACCGGCAAGAAGCTGGTGCCGCTGGCCGTGACCGGCGACAAGCGTCAGCCCGCGCTGCCGGATGTGCCGACGTTCAGGGAGCTTGGCTACGACGTGCAGGTGCCGGGCTGGTACGCCATCGTGGCGCGCGCTGGCACGCCGGCAAGCGTGGTGCAGCAGGTCAACGCCGACATCAACCGCGTGTTGGACGATCCGCAGTTCAAGGAGAAGCTCGGCTTCCAGTTCCTCGATGCGATCAAGGGGCCGCCGTCGGAAGTCGAGCGCTACATGAAGCGCGACGCCGAGACCTGGGGCCCGATCATCAAGCGCCTGAACATTTCCCTCTGAGAACCCGCCATGCCACATCTGACCAAGGCAGTACACGACGACCGGCTGTCGGCCATGCACCAGCTGATGGACAGGCTGCGCGTGGACGCGCTGGTATTCGGCACGCCCGATTTCTTCCAGTACGCCACCAATTTCCAGCTCGACGTCTGGCCGTGGGAGCGGCCCGTGTTCGTGGTCGTGCCGCGCAACGGCGAGACCTTCGCGGTGATGAACGAACTGTCGACCAACCACATGCGCTTTGCCATCGAGAAGGGCACGGTCTGGCTGCGCGATGTCACCTGGTATGCCGAGCACCCGCGCGTCACCAACCGCCTGCCGCTGCCGGCGCAGCTGCCTGAGGTGGTTGCCGCATTGCTGGCGGCGAAGGGGCTGGGCATGTCGCGCATCGCCGTCGACGTGCCGCATTCCATACTCGCCGGCGCGCAACGCCACCTGCCCGAACTGACGCTGCGCCCGTCGCTGGCCGAGATGCGCAGCCTGCGCTGGGTCAAGCATGCGGAAGAACTGCAGGTCATGCGCGAACTGGGCGCACTGACCGACTGGGTACAAGACCGCTATCGCGAGAACATCCGCCCCGGCCGCCTGGTGCAGGAGCTGGACCATGCCATGGCGGCGCTGATGGTGGAGGAAGCGGCCAGGCGTTTCCCGGGGGAGGATTTCGAAATCCTCAAGTGCTGGACGCTGACTGGCCCGGCCTCGGCCTCGCCGCACGGCGACGGCGCCGCGTGCGGATCGCGCATCGCCGAAGGCGACACCATCGTCAATCTCATACTGCCGCGGCTGAACGGCCTCTATGTCGAGAACGAACGCACCTGGTTCTGCGGCCGGCCCGGCGACGAACAGGCGCGGCTCTACCAGGTCGCGGCCCGCGCGACGGATGCCGCCGTTGCCGCCGCCGTCCCGGGCAGGCGCGTCTGCGACATGGACGCTGCCGCGCAAGCGGTGATCGAAGCCGCCGGCTGCGGGCAGTACGTTTTCCACCGGACCGGGCATGCGGTCGGGCTGCTGCTGCATGACTATCCCGAAGACATGGCCTTCAACACGCGCGCGCTGTTGGCGGGGGAGGTGTATTCGTCGGAGCCGGGGCTGTATGTCTACGGGCTGGGTGGCTTCCGGCTCGATGACACGGTCATCGTCGGGGAAGCGCCCGAGGTGATCGTGAAGACGCCGAAGACGCTGGAGTACGCGACGGTGTTGTAGGGCCCGGGGCGGAGAGGGCGGAGTGGCAAAGAGGGCGGAGCGGCGGAGCCAGAAATCGAAAACCTGCAGATCAGACCCGGGACCTCTCGCGCTATAGTGGTGCGGCCATCCACGAAAGCCGAAGTCACCAAACAGGTCTGCGACAAGATCCTGGCACAGGGCAAGTCGATGCTCTGACAAGCCACGCCAGGCGCCCGTGCCTGCATTTCCCGACACTGTCATCGCGGCGTGATAACGTCGCGCGAGGCAAATTCCATGTGAAGGGAGCAGGCATGCAAGCGGGCATTGTCGAGGCGGGCTATGGATCGGACCCGGTCGGCCTGGTCAGTGGTTTTCTGTTCGCGCCCGGCGGGGCCGTGCGCGAGATCGATTCGCGGGGCGCGGTGGCGTGGCTGGAGCAGGCGCCGCCGGATGCCGCGCAGGAGCACCCCTTCGACCCCTTCGTCTGGCTGCATTTCAACCTGTCGCACAGCGCTTGCGAGCGCTGGATGAAGGCGCACCTAGGACTGCCTGCCGAGTACTTCGAGGCGCTGCGCCAGGGCTCGCGCTCGACGCGGATCGAGCGGCTGGACGCTGCCTTGCTGGCCGTGGTCAACGATGTGATCTACAACTTCGGCGTCGCATCGACGGACATTTCGACCATGTGGGCCCATGCCGACCGCCGCCTGCTGGTCACGGCCCGGGCGCGGCCGCTGCGCTCCGTGGACCGGCTGCGCGAGGCGGTGCGGCACGGCGAGGCATTCCGCTCGCCGCTGGACCTGATGGTGCACCTGCTGCGCGACCAGGCCGACGTGCTGGTGCAGATCGTGCGCGAGACCGGCGTGAACGTCGACCAGATCGAGGACCAGTTGCTGTCGCAGCGCCTGCAAGGCAACCGGGCCGACCTGGGCGCGATGCGCCGCGGCCTGGTGCGGCTGCAACGGCTGCTGGCACCCGAGCCGGGCGCGCTGTTCCGGCTGCTGAACCGGCCGCCGGCGTGGCTGCAGGAGAGCGACCTGCAGGAGCTGCGCGAATCGACCGAGGAATTCTCGCTGGTGCTCAACGACCTTGCCGCGCTGGTCGAACGCATCAAGCTGCTGCAGGAAGAGATCGCCGCCAAGCTCAACGAACAGACTAACCGCACGCTGTTCACGCTGACGCTGGTGACCGTGCTGGCGCTGCCGATCAATATCGTCGCCGGCTTCTTCGGCATGAACGTGGGCGGCGTCCCGCTGGCCGAGCATCCGCACGGATTCTGGGTGCTGGTGGCGCTGGTGGCCAGCTTCACCGTGCTGGCGGGGCGCTGGGCGTTCCGCAAGCAGGCAGGCTAGGAGCGCGCCGGCCGGGCTGGCATGCCGCCAGCGTCTGCCGGATGCCCTCGGCGTACGGCGTCTTGCGGATCGGCCCGATCAGCCGCTGCAGCGCGGTATCGTCCAGGACCAGCGGATCCGTCATCAGGTAGTGCATCTCGACCAGTTCGCGCATGAACGGGTTGAACAGCCCCAGCAGGCGCAGCATGCCCTTGCCGGCGACGCGCAGCTTGAGCTGGCGGCCGATCTGCCTTTCCATCTCCGACACCAGTTCGCGCTGTGTCGTGACGCCGGCGCCGGCCAGATGCCAGATCCTGCCGAAGGCCGCGGGCGTATCGGCCAGCCGCGTCACCACCGGCCCCACGTCCGGCACATAGACGAACTCGTGCGGCGCATCGATCGGCCCGATCAGGTCCGCGGTGCCGCCACATGCGGCAGCCTGCGCGGCGCGGTGCAGCAGGCTGGCCTGCACGCCCGGGCCGTAGAAGTCGGGCAGCCGCAGCACCGTGGCGCGGATACGCCCGGCGGCGGCGGCCTGCATCAGCAGGTCTTCCTGCGCTTTGCGCATGCGGCCCTTGAAGGTATGCGGCGCGCGCGGGTGGTCCTCGCTGACCGGATTGCCGCCCTGGACGCGTCCATACGGGTAGACGGTACCGATCAGGACGAATTGCCGGACGCCCGCTGCGATCGCGCCATCCAGTGTCTTGCGCAGCAGTTCCGGGTGCAGATCGAAGCGCCAATAGTCGACGCCGACCATGTAGACCAGCGTGTCGATTCCGCTCGCTGCGGCCTGGACAGACGTCGGCGAGTCGGGATCCCACGTGACGATCCCGGCGAGCGGGTCGGCCCAGAAGGCCTGATGGAGGCGCGCCGCATCGCGGCCGACCACGCGATACGGCTCGCCCCGGCTTGCCAGCGCGGCGATGCTGTGCCCAATGGCGCCGGCGGCGCCAAACAGCGCGATCCTGGACATGGGATGCTCCTTTGCAGGGGTCTGCGGTCGTTGGATGCAGCCAGTTTGCGGGCACCGGAGCAAATAGAAAATTGCCTATAATCGGCTGGTCGCTAAACATAAATGCATAGCCATGGCCGGCGAACCGAACTGGGAGTGGTATCGCACCTTCCTGCACGTGCTGGAAACCGGCTCGCTGTCGGCGGCCGGACGCGCCATGGGGCTGACACAGCCGACCGTTGGCCGCCATATCGACAGTCTTGAAGCCGCGCTGGGCCTGAAGCTCTTTACGCGCTCCTTTGACGGCTTCGCCCCGACCGACGCCGCGCACACACTGCGGCCCTATGCCGCCGGACTGGCCGCCACGGCCGCGGCCATGCGGCGCGCCGCCAGCGGGCACGGCGACGGCGTGCGCGGCACGGTGCGGCTGTCGGCGAGCGAAGCCGTCGGCGTCGAAGTCCTGCCGCCGATTCTCGCCACACTGCGCGAAGCCCATCCGGCGCTGGAGATCGAACTGATGCTGTCGAACCGCGTCGACGACCTGCTGCATCGCGAAGCCGACATCGCCGTGCGGATGTTCCGGCCCGAGCAGGATGCGTTGATGGCGCAGCGTGTCGGCGGCATCGAGCTGGGGCTGCATGCGCATGAGCGCTACCTGGCCGCGCACGGGGTGCCGCAATCGCTGGAGGAACTGGCCGGGTTTGCAGTGATCGGCTTTGATCGGGAGACGCCGTTCATCCGCCGCTTGCTGGAGCGATTCCCGGCGCTCTCGCGCCAACGCCTGGCCTTTCGCGCCGACAGCGACCTGGCCCAACTGGGCGCGATCCGCGCCGGCTTCGGCATCGGCGTGTGCCAGTCCGCGCTGGCGGCGCGCGACCCGCGGCTGGTCAGGGTGTTGCGCAGCGAGTTTTCAATAGCAATGGATACCTGGGTAGCGATGCACGAGGACTTGCGCGGCAGTGCGCGCTGCGCGGTGACGTTTGCCGCGCTGGTCGCGGGCTTGCGCGGCTACGCGGAAGGGGCGTAGCCGCGGCGTCGATCGGGGCCTTATTCGCTTCACTCCGGCGTCACGCCGGTCGCCTTGATCATCCGGGCCACCACCGGCTCTTGCGTATCGAACTCGCGGCTGAATTCAGCCCCGCTGCTGCCCACCGGCTCCAGCGACAGGGCATCGAGCCGGGCGCGCATGGCGGGCGACTGGATCGAGGCCAGCGCCTCGGCTTCCAGCTTTGCCTGCACCGGCGCCGGCGTGCCGGCGCGCACGAACAGGCCCACCCAGGCCTTGCGCGCTGCATGCGGCGCTCCAGGCGCCAAGGGTGATCGTGGAGATTGTGGAGATTGTGGCGATCGCGGTCAGGGATTGTTTGTGCATCTTGTTCACCTTGTGGGGGAAAGGGATCGGCGTGGCGCCTTATTTCTCGGCCATCTCCTGCTCCTGCAGTTCGCGCCAGGCGATCTTGCCGGTGGCGGAGCGCGGCAGGCGTTCAACAAACTGCACGAGGCGTGGTGCCTTGTAGGTGGCCATGTTGCTGCGGCACCAGTCGATCAGCGCTGACTCGGATACCTGCTGCGCGCCGTCGTGCAACACGATCACCGCCTTGACGGTCTCGCCGCGGTGCGGGTCGCGCGCGGCGATGACGCAGGCTTCCAGGATGGCGGGATGGGTGTGCAGGATCGCTTCGACCTCGGCCGGCCACACCTTGTAGCCCGAGGCGTTGACCATGCGCTTGAGCCGGTCGCGCATCCGGAAGTAGCCGTCGGCGTCGACACTGGCCAGGTCGCCGGTGCGGAAGAAGCGCTTTCCGTCGATGGCGATGAAGCTTTCGTCATTGGCGCAAGGCTTGTTCCAGTATCCCAGCATCACCTGCGCGCCGTGCACGACGATCTCGCCGACCTCGCCCTGCGGCACTTCGGCCAGCGTTTCGGGGTCGACCACGCGCGCGTCGACGCCGTAGGTCGGCACGCCCAGATGGCCGGTGCGCGGCGCTGCCATCGGGTTGGCGATGATGAACGACGCGGTCTCGGTCAGGCCATAGCCCTCGACGAACTGCAGCCCATAGCGCTCCTTCATCAGCCGTGCCGTGCTTTCCGGCACGGCCGCGCCGCCGCCGACCACGCACGCGAGGCTGCCCAGTTCGAACGACTCGAGGCCGGGCTGCGCGAAGAACTCCACCAGCATCGGCGGCGGCGCGGCCCAGAATGTGACGCGGTGGCGCGCGATCAGCTGCGCGGCGGTGCGCCGGTCCCAGCGCGGCAACAGCACGATGGTGCCGCCCAGGTACACAGGTGCGTTGATGCCGTTCTGCAGCCCGAGCAGATGGAACATCGGCGCCACCGCCAGGAAGGTCGATTCGGTGTGCGAACGCCGCCACAGCTGCGAGCCCGCCACCGATACCATCACCGTGCGGTGCGTATGCATGCAGGCCTTGGGTGCGCCGGTGGTGCCGGAGGTATAGGGCAGCATGCACAGGTCGTCGATGGTGCCGCCATAGACATGCGGCGCGAGCGCGCATGCCATGGCGTGGTGCCAGTGCACGGTCCCGTCGGGCAGCGCCGCGCCGTCGCCGCGTGCGCGGACCCAGTCGGGAATGGCCAGCATGCCATCGTCCTGCTCGGGCAGCGCATCGCCATAGTGATGCACGATCAGGTGACGCAGCGGCGTCTGGCCCAGCAGCGGCGCGATCTGGCCGGCCAGCTCGCTGGCGGCGAAGGCCGCGACCGCGCCGCTGTCGGTCACGATATGGCGCAGCTCGTCGGCCAGCAGCATGGCATTGGCCGGCACCACCACCGCGCCCGCGCGCAGGATGGCGAAGTAGGCGACGATGAACTGCGGGCAGTTCTGGCTGAACAGCACCACGCGGTCGCCGGGATGGACACCGCAGGCGTGCTGCAGGTAGCCGGCCATGCGCTCGGCCTGCGCCAGCAGCGCGGCGTAGGGGGTGGCGGCGTGATAGAACTGGATCGCCACTTTGGCGGGGAAGCGGCGCGCGGACAGCGCCAGGTTCTCGAACACAGTGGTTTGCGGCGGGTGGAATACGCGCGGCACGTCGCCGAGCGCAATGCCAGGCCCCGCCGCGAGCGGGCCGGCTGGCGCGGCGAGGATGCTTGCGTCGCCGGTGGGATCGATGGTCATGCTGGTCTCCTTTATGGAATGCGCTGGCCGCTGGCGCGGCGGGCATCAGAATGCGGTGTCGCTCATAGGCGCCCAGCCCCAGGCCGCCGAATTCCTCGGGAATCAGAATGCCGAAGTAGCCAAGCCCGGCTATCTCGTCGATCAGTTCGCGCGGGATCTGGCCTTTTTCGGGATCCAGCTTGTTGGCGATGGGCATCACGCGCTCCATCGCGAACTGGCGCCCGGCCTCCTGGATCATGCGGCGCTCTTCGGTCAGTTTTGCACTGCTTCACTCCTTTGCGGCGATCCGTGCGTCTATCTAATATGTCCGTACATCGTAAATCGATGGGGAGGGGGCCAGGCAAGTTGGTCGTCGGCACCCACCCAAATATGGTTGGGGTTAAATCGAGCACATGCTGCCAGATATGGGGAGTACGCCGCGACGGTGGACAATCCGCTTTTTCCTGTACACTATGTGCGGACATATGATTGAGTCATGCCCCGGGGTGTGCCTGAACCTGAAGGACGCTGCCGTCATCGCCGGCGATGCCGCGCGTGCGCTTACAATTCGCCTCTGCTCCAAGCCGCCATTGCTACCCCATGCGCAACGAACTGAAGGACAAGCCCGCCGCGGCGCCCCGCTATGCCGAACTGGCCAGCACGCTGGTGCGCGATATCCAGGAGGGCCGCCGCGTGGTCGGCAGCCTGCTGCCCACCGAGCCGGAGCTGGCCGGGCAGCACGGCGTCAGCCGCCACACGGTGCGCGCCGCGCTGACGCTGCTGCAGGACTGGGGCTATATCTCTCGGAAGAAGGCGGTGGGGACCATCGTCGCCAGCGCCAACCCCGATGCCGCCTACACGCAGTCGTTCGGCACCGCCGAAGACCTCGTGCGCGTGGCGGCCACGGAGATCCGCAGCATTGGCTCGGCGCGCCGCGTCACGCTCGACCGCGCCGACGCGCGCCTGCTGGAAGCGCCGATGGGCAGCGAATGGCTGCGTTTCAGCGGCACGCGCGTGGATGCGCGCAAGGGCAATACGCCGGTGGCGCATGCGGAGATCTACATCGATGCCGCGCTGGCGCACCTCGAACCGGCCATCCGCGACAACCCCCAGGTGCTGGTCAGCGCGCTGATCGAGCGCGAATGCGGGCTGGCGATTGCCGAGATCCGGCAGGTCATCCGCGGCGTGCTGATCGACGAGGGGATGGCGCGGGAACTGGGCACCGAACCGGGCTCGGCAGGCCTGCGGCTGATCCGCCATTACAAGGACGCGCAGGGCAAGATCCTGGAAATCACCGACACCATTTACCCGGCCGACCGGGTGACCGTGGCGTTCCAGCTCAAGCGCGGCCGGGCTCAGTTGTAGCGCTGCACGGACAGCGCATCCGCCAGTGCCCTGACCCGCAGCGGGATATGCCGGTGGCTGGGATAGACCAGCGAGACCGGCAGCGCCGCCGGCCGGTACTTCTGCAGCACCTCCACCAGTCCGCCCCGGGCCACTTCCTGCCCGGCCATGTAACTCGGCACCTGCACCAGCCCGAGCCCCGCCACGGCGGCCTGCACCAGCGCCTCGCCATCGCCCAGCCGCACCTCGCCATCGGGCATCAAGGAGAGGTCGCGCCTGCCGCTGCGGAATTGCCAGGGCCGGTCGCGGCCGCTGGAGGGCAGGCGGAACAGCAGGCAGGTATGCCGCAGGACGTCGGCAGGGGTTTGCGGCGCGCCGTGGCGGGCCAGGTAGGCAGGACTGGCACAGGTCCAGATCTGCTGCTTGTCGAACTGCCGCCCGACCAGGCGCGAGTCGGCCAGCGGGCCGATGCGCACGGCGGCGTCGAGTCCGTCGCGAATGATGTCGACGACACCATCGGAAAAGCGCGCGTCGATCTTCAGCTCCGGATGGCTTGTCCGGAGCCGGGCCAGCACCGGCAGCACCACCAGCCGGCCATAGACCAGCGGCATGTCGATGCGCAGCGTGCCGCGCGGCCCGGTGCGCGCGTCCGCGGCGGCGGCGTCGAGCGATTCCAGCTCTTCCAGGATGCGCTGGCAGCGGGCGTGCAAGGCTTCGCCGTCCGGCGACAGCGTGACCTGCCGCGTGGTGCGCTGGAACAGCCGCACGCCCAACTGCGCCTCCAGCCGCGCCACGTTCTTGGCGACCGCGGACGGCGTCAGCCCGAGTTCGCGCGCCGCGCTGGCGAAGCTGGCATGGCGGGCCGCCGCCGAAAACGACACGATAAGCTCGAGACTGGCCATGGCATCTCCCGATTACCGACTCTGTGTCGTCAATATTAGGACTATTGATGCCGTTCACACCCTGGCTGGGGCGGCCATACTACAAGCGACCGCAACCAAGGAGACAGCCATGAGCGTGATCCGCAATGCAGAACTTCCCCGCAGCGCCTTGCCCGGCATCGATCACGTGACGCTGGCGGGATCGGCGCAGGGGCTCGCCCACCTGTCGGTCTGGCAGCAGAGCATCGCGCCCGGCGCGGCCACGCCGCCGCACCGCCATGACTGCGAGGAAGTGGTGATCATCCAGTCCGGCCGGGGCGAGCTGCACCTGCAAGGACGGGTACAGGCCTTCGGCCCGGATACGACGCTGGTGGTGCCGCGCAACGCCGTGCACCAGATCATCAACGTGGGGGAAGCGCCGCTGGCGCTGATCGGCATCCTGTCGGTGTCGCCGGTGCCGGTGTTCTTTCCTGACGGCACGCCGATCGAGCTGCCGTGGCACTCGTGAACCGCTACCGCTGGCCGGAGCGTGCCTGCTGGCGCAAAGTGTGAGTGCGGGCGGCGAGATAGGGCAGGTTTGCCGCGACGAAGAATGCCAGCAGCAGCGCGCCCGCGCTCCATGCGAGCGCCGGCACCCACGCCATCAGGCTGGCCAGTATCGCGCCCTTGGCGGCGCCGGACGCCACCATTGCGATGCGCAGGAAAGCGGCGATGGCAAGCACGGCAAACACCAATCCGGTGAGCTTGCCTTCGCGGCCCACATGCCCGGCATCGAGCGCGGCATTGGCCGCCGCGCCGAACATGATGCCCCACATGCCGCCGGCCAGGCATTGCGCGGCCAGCACCGCCTGCAGCGAAGCGGCGGCAATGAAACCGGACAATGCCAGCGCGCCCAGCACCGATGCGGCGAGCAGCAGCACGTGGGCAGGAAAGCGCCGCAGCCATGGCGTCTCGGGCAGCAGCACGCACAGGGCGAAGCCGATCCAGAACGCCGGCATCAGTCGTGTCAGGTCAGGGCTCGAGACGAAGCGCAGGTAGGCCGGCGCCGAATTGATCGCAGTGTGGACCTGGAAGCCCAGCGCGAGCAGCCAGACCGCCACGAACAGCAGCCACAGGCGCCGCGGGCCGGCGCTGGCAGCCGGCTCCGTCCTGCCAGCCTGGGTTGCCGGCGGCAATTCCACCCAGCGCAGCGCGACTACGGCCAGCACCAGCGCCGCGCTGGCCGCGGCAAAGGGGATCAACGGCGAAGCCTCGCGCAGCCGCGCCGTCAGCACCGGTGCCACCGCGCCGGCCAGTCCGATGCCGAGCAGTGATGCCAAGACCAGGAACGACGAAGCTGAACCCTGCAGGCGCCGCGCGATGATCACCATGGGCGGCGCGCGCAAGGCCGAAGAGGTGGCCGCCCATAACGCCGTCAGGGCAAGCAGCAGCACAGGTGAGGAAGCCGAAGGCAGCAGCACGAACGCCACCGCGGAAACGACCGACAGCGCCAGGATCCAGCCGCCGAGCCGGCGCATGCCGTTGGCGACACGGTCGGCGGCGATGCCCAGCGCCAGGTCCATGGCGACGAAGATCACCTGGTCCATCACCAGGATCCACGCGACGTGCGCGCGGGGGATGCCTGCCTGCGCGGCCAGCTGCGGCAGGAACGCCACGTAGAGGGTCCACGTGACCGCCAGCAGGAACTGCACGGAGCAGAAGATCAATGCGCGCATGCGGCCCACCTTGCCTGGTCTTTTTTTTGGAAGGGTCCGCAGGCGGAGAATCTCCGCACCACCGAACCGTGCGGGACCCGCCTCAGTCTTCCTCGACAAAGAACTCAATCGCCTCCTGGCCGGCATCGCCGGGCGGCGAGAACGTGATCCAGCCATGCCCCCGCAGCGTGATCTCGTCACGGCGCAGCATCAGGCTGTCTTCGCCGTCGATGCGGACATGGGTGCCGTTGGAGCTGCGGTCGATCAGTACGAAGCGGCCGCCGCGGGGCTCGACAGTCGCCTGGAAGCGCGACACCTGCCGGTCCAGGATGACGATGCTCATGGTGGAGTCCCGGCCGATGGTCAGCGGCGCCGAGGAGGCGTCCATCTCGAACAGGGTGTCGCGGTAGCGCAGCGACAGGAACAGCGAGCGGCGCGCGGCGAGGTCCACCGGGGCGACCAACGTCAGTTCGGTGTTCTGCTGCCAGATCGCCTCGTACAGTTCCACCAGCTGGTGCTTGCCCCGCACCTGGATCGGATACAACGCGCGCGTCATCTGCCGCAGCGGTGCCGACAACTGCTCCACCGCATGCTTGCTGGTGATGATCTGCCCGCGCGAGGCCAGCTTGACCAGCCGCGCGGCCAGGTTGACCGTGTCGCCGAACACGTCGCCGCCTTCGTCCGACAGGATCGGGCCGTGGTGGAAACCGATGTGGATCGACAAGGCAATGCCGGCGATGGGCGCCAGCCCGGCCACGCCTTCCTGCATGTCGAGTGCGGCTTGCATCGCATGGTCGGCGGCGGGGAACAGCACCATGATTTCGTCGCCGATGGTCTTGACCACGCGCCCCTGCGCCAGCGCGGCGCGCGCCTTCATCAGCGCCAGGCAATGGCGGATGGCGGCGAGTGCCACTGCGTCGCCGGCCTTGTCGTAGAGCCGCGTGCTGTCGCAGATGTCCGCGAACATCACGGCGCCGTCGCCGCCGTCGCATTGATCAGCTGGCGAACCTGGATTCTTTTGCATCACCGGCGATGTTGTCAGTGTTCCGGGCAGGGCCGCGCCGGGCTACTTCAGGCGCGCGCCACGTCTGCATGATAGGAATTCCGCTGCCGGATTGCTGCCCCGCACGCGCTTGCCGGCCGGTGCGCGAAGCCTCAGGTGTGGCGTGGCGCCGACTAGAATGAATCAGCCTGCTAATCAGCTGTTCCTGTCCCTGCAACCCGTGAGGAAGATGCCATGGCGGAAATCGAGAAAGACAAGGTGGTCGGGGTGCTGAACCAGATACTGGAAGCCGAACTCGCCGGGGTTGTGCGCTATACGCACTACTCATTCCTGGTGTTCGGTTTCGGGCGCATTCCGGTGGTGTCGTGGCTGCGCGAACAAGCCAATGAATCGCTGCTGCATGCGCAGCAGGCCGGGGAGTGGATCACTACCCTGGGCGCGTACCCCTCGCTCGGCATCGCCGCGCTGCTGGACAGCCACACGACCGACATCGGCACCATCCTGCGCGAATCGCTGGCGACCGAGCGGCAGGCGCTGGACCTGTACCGCCAGCTGCTGGGCCTGGTCGAGGGCCGCTCGGTGGCGCTGGAAGAATATGCGCGCCAGTCGATCCAGCTGGAGGAACTGCATGCGGGCGAGGTCGAGAAGATGCTGCGCAAGCCCGGACAAGCGTAGTTGAGGCGGGCCGGCGCCGTGGCACGCATGCGGCCCGGGTGACGGAAAGGTTGCCCGAGCCGCCCTGGCTCGCCTAGACTGGATTGCGGCCGGCGCTGAGCACAAGGCTGGCGTACCGATGTGAACCTTTGCGGCTTGCACCGCGGGGAGACAATCGATGTTGCCCACGCCCATTTCCGAGAAGGCGCTGTCCCGCGGGTTGCTTGACGTCCTGATCCGCGCGGGGCTGATCGCCGTCCTGGCGATCTTCTGCTTCCAGATATTCCACCCGTTCGTGGACCTGCTGCTGTGGTCGGTGATCCTGGCGGTCACCATATACCCGCTGCAGGTCAGGCTGCGCAAACGCCTGGGCGGCCATGACGGGCGTGTCGCCACGCTGATCGTGGTGCTGGTCCTCGCCATCATCCTGGTGCCGACCTACCTGCTGGGCGAGGCCCTGGTCGAGTCCGTGGAGAACGCCATCGCCATGGTCAGGGACGACCGCGTGCATATCCCGATGCCGGCGGAGTCGGTCGCCGCGTGGCCGTTTGTCGGGCAGCGCCTCTACGACTTCTGGCTGCAGGCGGCCACTGACATGACCGCGGTGATGGAAAAGCTGATGCCGCAACTCAAGGGTTTCAGCCTGGCGCTGCTGGGCAAGCTCGCTGGCGTCGGCGTGGCCCTGCTGATCTTGCTGTTCGCGCTGATCATCGCCGGCATCATCATGGCCTATGGCGAGGAAGGGACGCGCAGCGCCAGGCAGATCGCCTCGCGCGTGTTTGGCCCGGAGCGCGGCCCCCGGCTGGCCGACCTGTGCACCGCCACCATTCGCGCGGTGGCGCAGGGCGTGGTGGGCATCGCCTTTATCCAGATGCTGCTGATCGGCGTCGGCTTCGTCATCAAGGGCATTCCCGGCGCCGGCCTGCTGGCGCTGGCGGTGCTGCTGCTCGGCATCATGCAGTTGCCGGCGACGCTGATCACGATCCCGGTGATCGCCTTTGTCTTCGCCACCGAGGGTGCCAGCCTGGCGACCGTGATATTTGCCATCTACACCTTTGTCGCGGGACTGGCCGACAACGTGCTCAAGCCGCTGATGCTGGGCCGTGGCGTGGACGTGCCGATGCCGGTGGTGCTGATCGGCGCGCTGGGCGGGATGGTCACAGGCGGCGTCATCGGGCTGTTTATCGGCCCCGTGATGCTGGCCGTGGCCTACCGGTTGTTCTGGCAGTGGGTCGAAGACCAGCCGCAGCCGCAGCCAACCCCGCCGGTTCCCGAATCCATCGAGCAGACTGCGGAATAGTGCCAGGCGGCTCGCCCCATGCCCGCCCGCAACCGGCTCAACGGAATGCTGCTGGCCGGCGCGCTGTGCCTGGGCGCGTGCGCGCGGGTGGGGCCGGACTTCCAGCCGCAGCGCGAGGCGTGGACGCCTTCATGGGACAGCCCTGCGCTGCAGCGCGCGACTGAACAGCGCCCGGCGCCGGACTTGCGGCAGTGGTGGCAGGTATTCGGCGATCCCACGCTGGAGCGCCTGATCGCCGAGGCCGATGCCAACAATGCCGGCCTGCGCATCGCCGGCCTGCGCGTGATGGAAGCGCGCGCGCAGCTCGGCATCGCCCAGAGCGGCCGCTACCCGCAACTGCAGCAGGTGAGCACCGACGCGCTGTACACCGCCAGCCGCCAGGCCGGCGGGCGCAACCCGCAGAACAGCCGCTTCTGGCAGTTCAGCGCGGGCTTCGACATCGGCTGGGAACTGGACTTCTGGGGGCGCTTCAGCCGCGCCATTGAATCCGCCGATGCCGCGTATTTTGCCGCGCGCGCCAACCACGAGGATGTGCTGGTGCTGCTGCGCGCCCAGATGGCTGAAACCTACTTCGCGCTGCGCACCGCCGAGGCGCGGCTGCGCATCGCCCGCGACAATGCCCGGCTGCAGCAGCGCAGCTATGAAATCACCGAGCGCCTGTTCCGCAGCGGCGAGACCGACGAGCTTGACCTGCAGCAAGCCAAGACGCAGTACCTGGGCACGCTCAGCAGCATCCCGGAGTTCGAGGGGCAGATCCTGCGCACGCGCAATGCGCTCGCGGTGCTGGCGGGCCATCCGCCCGGCGCGCTGCCGGAGTTGCCCGAGCTCGCGGAGCGGGAAGGGGCCCTCCCGCTGATCGACCGCGCCGTGGTGCAGGACGTGCCGGCCAGCCTGCTGGTGCGCCGTCCGGATGTGCGCGCCGCCGAGCTGCAGATCGCGGCGCAGTCCGCGCTGATCGGCGTGGCCGAGGCCGATCTCTACCCGTCGCTGTCGCTGCTGGGCAGCATCGTCTGGTCCGCCGGCACGCTGGCCGGCACGCCCAACACACTGGCGCTGGTCGGCGGGCCAAGCCTGCGCTGGAACGTGTTCGACTATGGCCGCATCCGCAACAACGTGCGGGTGCAGGACGCACGCCTGCAGCAGCTGATCGTGGCCTACCAGGACGCGGTGCGGCAGGCCGCGCGCGAAGCCGACGATGCCGCCAGCGGCCTGCTCAAGTCGCTCGAGCGCGAACAGATCCTGCGCGAAGGCACCGTCGCCGCCAACCGCTCGCTGTCGCTGGCCAATTCGCTCTACCGCGAGGGCTATTCCGACTTCCAGCGCGTGCTGGACGCGCAGCGCGCGCTGGCGGCCCAGCAGGACGCCTACGTGCTCAACCGCAGCAGCGCCGTGAGCAACCTGATCGCGCTGTACAAGGCGCTGGGCGGCGGGTGGCACAGCGAACTGCCTCTGGTCGACCCGGCGACGCGCCAGCAGATGCAGCAGCGCACCAACTGGGGCGATTTGTTCGACGAAGCCGGGCGGCCGTCCGCGCCTGCCGGGGCCGGCGCCCCTGCGACACCACGGCAGGTATCCAACGCGGAGGCCCGATGAGCGACACGCCACAGCCCGCGGCAGTCCCGCCGTCGCCAGCGCAGTCACCACCGCCCCCGCCCCCGCCCCCGCCGCCCGCGGCGGCACCGGCCGCCGATCCGGCAAAGAAAGGCATCCGCTGGGTGCTCGTGCTGATCGCTGTCAGCCTGGTGTGGTACCTGCTGGCCGACCGGCTCACGCCCTATACCCAGCAGGCGCGCGTGCAGGCCTTCGTGGTGCCGGTGGCGTCGGAGGTGGCGGGGCGCGTGACCCGCGTCCATGTGCGCAACAACCAGGACGTTGCGGCCGGCGCGGTGCTGTTCGAGGTCGACCCACAGCACTACCGGATCGCCGCCGACCGCGCGCGCGCCGACCTGGAGTCGACGCGCCGGCAGATCGGCGCCAGCACCGCCGGCATCGAATCGGCGCAGGCGGCGCTGCGCGCGGCACGCGCCAACGAGGTCAAGGCGCGCCAGGACAGCGAACGCCTGGAGCGCCTGTACAGCGAGGATCCGGGCACCATATCGCTGCGCCGGCTGGAGATCGCGCGTGCCAGCCTGGAAGCGGCCACCGCCCAGGTGGCCGCGGCCCGCGCCGAAGTCCAGCGCGCGCGCGAGCAGGAGGGCGGCAGCGCGGAAGACAACGCCAAGCTGCGCAGCGCCGCCGCCGCGCTGGAAAAGGCGGAACTCGACCTTGCCAATACCAGCGTACGCGCGCGCTCGGCCGGGCTGGTCACCGACCTGCGCACCGAGACCGGCCAGTTTGCCGCCGCGGGCAATCCGGTCATGACGCTGATCACCATCCACGACGTGTGGATCAACGCGGAGATGACCGAGAACAACCTTGGCCACGTGGTGCCCGGCACGCCGGTAGCGATCGTGCTGGATTCGCTGCCGGGGCGGATCTTCACCGGGCGCGTGCGCAGCGTCGGCTACGGCGTCAGTGTCGGCGGCCCCCCAACGGCGCCCGGCAGCTTGCCGACTGTGCAGAACAGCCGCGACTGGCTGCGCCCGGCCCAGCGTTTCCCGGTGACGGTGGGGTTCGATCCGGGGCAGTTGTCGTCGCTGCGCGGCGTGCGCGTGGGCGGGCAGGCCGAAGTCATGGCGTTTCCGACGCAGGGCAATCCGCTCAACCCGCTCGGCCGTGCCTTCCTGTACCTGATGAGCTGGCTGTCGTATGTCTACTGACAGGCCCGCGCCGCCTTTGCCGTCACCTTCGCCGCCACCCTCGCTGCCACCTTCGCTGCCACCTTCGCCACGCGCACGGCGCGCGCTGCGACTGGCCAGCGGCACCGCGTTGTGCCTGGCGGCCAGCTTCGGGCTGGGCCTGCCGATCCCGATGCTCGCGCCCGTCCTTGCCGTATTCCTGCTCGCCAGCATGGACCGTCCGCTGGCGTTCAAGGCCGGTGCAGGCCTGGCGCTGGTGACGATGCTGACCACCGGCAGCGGCCTGCTGCTGATTCCCTTGTTGCGCCACTATCCGGCGAGCGGCGTGCTGCTGACCGCCCTGTGCCTGTTCCTGGCATTCCGCTACGGGCTGCGCGGCGGCAACAACCTGGTGTCGACCTTCCTGGTGATCGGCCTGACCATGATCTCGTCCGCCGGCACCTTCGACTTCGGGCTGGCCGTGACGGTCATCGCCGCGCTGGTCAAGGGCCTGCTGCTGGCGGTGCTGGCGCTGGCGCTCGGGCACTGGCTTTTTCCCGAGCCCGCGGGTGTGCCGCCGGTGCCCCCGGCCAGCGCGCTGCCGGACGACCTGGCGGCGTGGGTCGCGCTGCGCGCGGCGCTGGTGGTCATGCCCGCCTTCCTGCTCACGATGACCGATCCCACCGCCTACATGCCGATCATCATGAAGGCGGTCAGCCTGGGCCGGCAGAGCTGCACCACCTCCGCGCGCAACGCGGGCCGCGAGCTGCTGGGCTCGACGCTGCTCGGCGGCCTGCTGGCGATCGTGTTCTGGGGCGCGCTCAGCCTGTTCGTGCACCTGTGGATGTATTTCCTGTGGATGCTGCTGTTCGCGCTGCTGGTGGCGCGCAAGCTCTACGGGCTCAGCCCCACGCGCCAGGCGCCCGGCTTCTGGCTCAACACGCTGGTGACGCTCGTCATCCTGCTGGGGCAGTCGGTGCAGGACAGCGCGGCGGGCAAGGACGTCTATACCGCCTTTATCGTGCGCATGGGGCTGTTTATCGGCGTCACGCTGTACGCGTGGCTGATGATCGAACTGCTCGACCAGCCGCGCGCGGTGCGCAGCACGGCACGCTGATACGGGCGCCGCGTGCTGGTGTCATGACACTAACCCAGCGCAAGGCCGCCATGCGCCAGCAACTGGCGGAACACGGCCAGCTGGGTATCACCGGTCTCGGCCAGCCGGTGGCACACGTGGACGTGGGCATCCATGTCGGCGTGGCTGCGCAGCGCATCCTTGCACTCGCGCTCGGAAATCTCCAGATGGACCCCCGTCAGGATGGCGCGCCCGTAGCCGACACGCGCGGCCACGATGGCGGGCGGGGTGCCGGCCATGCCCGTGTAGACCGCCAAAACCTGCGTATCGGGGTTGGGGGGGGCGGGCTCGCCCCCGAAATCGAACAGGCAGCCGCCGTGGTAATGCGTGTAGAGCGAGACCGGCACCGGCGTCAGGTGGCCAGTGGTGCGGATCTCCACGGCGGCGGCGGTGCGCGGCGTGCCGTCGTACAGGCGTCCGCCGGTGAGGTCCGGCAACGAGCCGACCGCCACTGCGTCGACAAAGCGCAACTCGCGCGCGCCGCAGATCGCGCCCGGGGTGCCGGCGTGAAAGGCAAGTTCGCGGCACGCGTAATAGGCGCCGGCGCAGATGCCAAGGTAGACGCCGCCCCGTTCGACAAAGCTGCGGATGCGCGCGTTGGGTGCGCCATTGAGCGCCGCGCAGTAGGGCAGGTCGGCGCCGCCTGGCATCACGAACATCACCGCGTCGTCGAACAGCGTGGGGTCGTGGCGGATATCGTCGGCCATGACCGCGCGGATCTCGTAGGCGCCGGCCTGCAGCTGGTGGCCGATGGTGCGCATCAGGCAGGCGGTCCAGTCGGAGGCGCCGGCGTCGACATACGTCAGGATCTGGGGCTTGGACATGCTGGTCGTGGCGTTTTGCTCGGGAGGGGGCGCAGGCAAGGCAGGTAACGCGGCGCCCCTGGCTTGCTTTCTACCTTAGTTTTCGCGCTGGCGCAGTACCGGCTTTCCTGGGGGCCGCCCGCGCCGCCATTGTTTCCCTGACGGCTTCGCGTACACATTCCGCCAGCAGCGCCGCGGCGCGCGTCTGGGCGGTACCGGCCTGCGCGATCACCAGCGGCTGGCGCACCGTTTCCTCCAGGATCGGCTTCTCCACGACACTGGCCGACTGGCCGGACGCTGGCGCCTGCGTGATCAGCAGCGCTGAACCCAGCCCGTTCGCCACCATGCTGCGCGCCAGTTCCAGCGACGTGGCGCGGTAGCGTACTTCCGGCTGCAGGCCGAATTGCCAGAACGGCGCCATCAGGAATTCGCGGCTGTGCGGCAGGTCGATCAGGATCAGCGGCTCGCGCGCCAATGCGTGCAGCGAGATCGCGGCCTTGCCGCGGGCCAGCTTCGAGCCGGCCGGCACCAGCCCGTAGGGCCGCAGTTCCGCCAGCACTTCGCGGCCGATCTCGGCAGGCAGCCCCACGTCGTAGGTCAGCGCCAGTTCGATCTGGCCGCCGTGCAGCCAGTCTTCGAGCTGGGCCAGGTCGCCTTCCACAAAGCGCACGGCGAGCCGGGGATAGCGCTCGCGCGCCACGCGCAGCACCGCCGGCAGGTAGGCCGGCGCCAACGTGCGGAACACGCCGATCCGCACCTCGCCGGCGTCGCCGTCGCCGCGCTTGTCAGTCTCGAATGCCGTTGCCGCTCCCAGAATCTGGCGTGCTTCCGCCAGCTTGCGTGCCCCAAAGCGGGTCAGGGCCAGCTTTGTGCCCGCATCGCGGGCGAACAGTGCGTCGTCGAACAAGGTTTCCAACTCTCGGATGGCGACCGAGATGGAAGGCTGCGAGACGTTCAGCAGCCGTGCCGCGGCCGTGGTGCTGCCGGTTTCCGCCGTGGCGGCGAAGTATCGCAACAGGCGCAGCGAGACGCGCGAGGAGGAGGGCAGCGAAGTGGGCAGCGATGGCATTAAGAAAGGCTATACGTGCTACTCGAAATCAATATTTTACTTGATAGCCTGCGCTGCGCAGAATCGGCGCACAAGCCCTGGAGGAGCAAGACCATGACGCAATCCAACCTGCCTGATTTGCCCGATCTCCCGCTAGCCGGCCTGCGCGTGATCGATTTCTCGCGCGTGCTCGCCGGCCCCTATTGCACCGCGCTGCTTGGCGACCTCGGCGCCGAGGTCATCAAGGTAGAGCCGCCCGGCGGCGACGACTATCGCGCGGTCGGCCCCTTCGCCGACGGCAAGAGCGGCCTGTTCTCCGCGATGAACCGCAACAAGCAGAGCATCGTGATCGACCTGAAGACGGAGGACGGTCTGGCGGTCGCCCGCGCGCTGTGCCGCGGTGCCGACGTGGTGGTGGAAAACTTCCGCCCCGGCGTGGCGGACAAGCTCGGCATCGGCTACGCCGCGCTGCGCGAGCTGAACCCGTCGCTGGTGTACGCCAGCGTGTCGGGCTTCGGCCAGACCGGCCCGGAATCGCACCGCCCGGCCTACGACATCATCCTGCAGGCGATGTGCGGGCTGATGGACGCCACCGGCGCGCCCGACGGCGCCCCGACCATGCTCGGCGAAGCCGTGTCCGATGCGGTCAGCGGCCTGTTCGCCTCGTGGGGCGTGCTGGCTGCGCTGCTGGCGCGCGAGAGGACGGGTCGCGGCACGCATGTCGATGTGTCGATGTTCGACGCCACGCTCAGCCTCAGCGCCACGCTGGTCGCCCGCTACGCGGCCACAGGGCTGGCGCCGCGGCGCGTCGGCAACCGCCATCCGTCGTCGGCGCCGTTTGGCGCGTATCGCGCCGCGGATGGCTTCTACGTGGTGGCGGTGCTGAATAACAAGCTGTTCCAGGCGCTTGCCGACGCCATCGGCCAGCCCGCGATGGCGCGCGACCCGCGCTTTGCCGATGACGAGACGCGGTGCCGCTTCGAGTCTGACCTGCGCGCCATGCTGGAAGGCTGGTCGGCCACGCGCACGGTGGCGGAGGTGAACGCAGTGCTCGGCGCCGCCGGCATCCCGGTCGCGCCGATCTGCAACGTCAAGGAAGCGCTGGAAAGCGAGCACGCGGCGCATCGCCGCCTGCTGACCGAGGTGCCCGACACGGGCGGCGGCACGGTGCGCCTGCCGTCGCAGCCGGTCAAGTTTTCCGCGTACGGCGCCAACCGCGTGACGCCCGCGCCGGCACTGGGCCAGCACACCGAGGCCATCCTGGCCGCGCACGATTTCGATAAGGAGAAGCAACATGCATAAGCGAATGGGCGTCGAAGCGGAAGACCTGGAGATCGCCGACGCGATCGGCCGCTTCGCGCAGAGCGAGCTGGCCCCGAACGCCGCCGAAGTGGACCGCGCCGAAACCTCCACCACGCGCTACGTGCCGCAGCTTGCCGAACTCGGCCTGATGGGCATGAACCTGCCGGAACGCTGGGGTGGCACCGAGACTTCGCCGGTCGCGCTGATCCTGTCGCTGGCCGAAGTCGCGAAGGCTTGCGCTTCAACCTCGTCGATGATCGGCGCGCACTACCTGGCCACCGACTCCATCCTCATCGGTGGCGACGACAGCCTGCGCGAACGCTACCTGCCTGATGCCGCCGCCGGCCGCAAGCTGGGCGCGTTCGCGCTGACCGAACCGCGCGCCGGCTCCAACCCGGCCGACATGGCCACGCGCGCCATGCCCGAAGGCGGCGGCTACCGCCTGCGCGGCGTCAAGCATTTCATCTCCAACGCCGACGCCGCCGACTTTATCGTCGTCTATGCCAAGACCGATCCCGCGGCCGGCACGCGCGGCATCAGCGCCTTCGTGGTGGATCGGCACAGCGCCGGCGTGGACGTCGCGCCCGCCGAGAAACTGATGGGCATCCGCGGCGCGCCGGCGCACGAGGTGGCGCTGGACTGCTTCGTCCCCGCCGCAAACCGGCTGGGAGCGGAAGGCAGCGGCTTCCGCACCGCGATGAAGGTGCTCGACAACAGCCGTCTCGACGTGGCCGCCACCAGCCTCGGCATAGCCGAAGCGGCGCTGGCGTGCGCGGTCGACTGGGCCAGGCAGCGCCAGGTCGGTGGCGAACCGCTGGCGCGCAAGCAGGGCCTGCAGTGGATGTTCGCGGACATGCGCACGCGGCTGGAAGCGGCCTGGCTGCTGACGTTGCAGGCCGCGGTGCGGCGCCGCGACGGCGAGCCTTTCACCGAACACGCATCGATGGCCAAGCTCTATGCCTCGGAGATGGTCGCCTTCGTCACCGATACCGCACTGCAGATCCACGGCGGCTACGGCTTCACGCGCGAAATGCCGCTGGAGCGGCTGGTGCGCGATGCGCGCATCCTGCGCATCTACGAAGGCTCGTCGGAGATCCAGCGCACGGTGATTGCGCGCGCGGTGCTGGCATAGGGCGGGTGCCACGCGACGCCCCGTCCGCATCCGGCGATCTCGCCCATTCAGGAAAACGACAAGGGCGCCGCCGCCCGCCGCTGGCTATAGTGTGCGGCGGGACAAGGAGGCACCGCACCTCGCGCGCCTGGTGTGCAACCCATGCGCAATCGGCATGAATGCATGCGCGTCCCGAATCAATCCGAAAGACCGGAACGGCAGGGCGGCGGGCAGCCCTGCAAAGGGGAAGGCATGGATGTCGAACTGCAGCGCGCCATACTGAACAACATCCCGGACCAGGCGTGGCTAAAAGACGCGAGCTCGCGCTACGTACTGGTCAATGACGCCTTCATGGCCGCATGCGGACGCACCGAGGCCGAGATCCTGGGCAGCACGCCCGACCAGGTCTGGTCGGCGGAATGGGGCCAGGTCTACCTCGATACCGACAAGGCGGTGGTCGACAGCGGCGTGCGCCGCCGCTACGAGGAAAGCCGGCATGGCAAGGACGGCAGCGTGCGCTGGTTCGACACCATCAAGATGCCGATCCGCAACCCGCGCGGCGACGTGATCGGCACGGTGGGGATCTCGCGCGATATCACCGACCGCAAGCGCTCGGAGCAGGAGCTGCTGGCCTCGCGCGCGCAGCTGCGCGAGCTGTCAGCGCACCTGCAATCCGTGCGCGAGGCCGAACGCACCCGGATCTCGCGCGAGCTGCACGATGAGCTGGGGCAGTCGCTGACGGCCTTGCGCCTGGGACTGAGCTTCATCGAGGCACAGCAGGGCCCGGCCGCCGACGATGCGTACCGCAAGCACCTGCAGATGCTCAAGGAGATCGCGGACTCGACCGTGGAAGCCGTGCAACGCATTGCAGCGGACCTGCGCCCGCCCGTTCTGGACGAGCTGGGGCTGGCCTCGGCGATCGACTGGCTGGTCGAGTCGGTGTCGGAGCGCGGTGGCATTACCGGCGAGAAAACGCTCCAGCCGGTGGCGGACCTCGGCGCCGAAGTCAGCACTGCAATCTTCCGGATCGCCCAGGAGGCGCTGACCAATGCCTGCCGCCATGGCCAGGCCGATCGCGTGCGCGTCGAACTGAGCGAGGCGGGCGGCATCCTGCGGCTGGTGGTCGCCGATAACGGCTGCGGCATCGATACGTCCGTGACCGGCCGCCGGCGCAGCCTGGGTTTGCTCGGCATGCGCGAGCGTGCGCTGATGCTGGGCGGCAAGCTGGTGGTGACCAGCGAGAAGGGCCACGGCACGCGGATCGAGGCGCTGATTCCGCGCGATGCCGGTGTTGCCGGGTTTGCGGGAGGAGACACCAGATGATCCGCATCCTGCTGGCCGACGACCACACCATTATCCGCGACGGGCTGAAGAAGATCCTGTCTACCGTGCCGGACATGCAGGTGGTGGCCGAGGCCGCCGACGGCAACGAACTGCTCGCGCTGCTGCGCGCCGGCCTGCCGGACGTGCTGCTGCTCGATATGTCGATGCCGGGCCGCAGCGGCATCGTGCTGATCCAGCAACTGCAGGCCAGTTATCCCGCGCTGCCCGTGCTGGTGCTGAGCATGTACCGTGAGTCGCAGTACGCGGTACAGGCGATCCGCGCCGGCGCGGCCGGGTATCTCACCAAGAATGTCGAATCGGACCAGCTGATCGGCGCCATCCGGAAGGTGGCGCGCGGCGGCACCGCGGTGTCGGGCGCGATCGCCGACAAGCTGATCGGGCAGGCGCGCCAGCCGCTGGCAGCCTTGCCGCATGCGCGGCTGACGGCGCGCGAACTGCAGGTGTTCCAGATGCTGGCCGAAGGGCAGGGCATCAATGAGATCGCGCTGACGCTGTCGCTCAGCGGCAAGACGGTCAGTACGCACAAGGCCAACATCCTGGCCAAGCTGGAGCTTACGTCGACTGCCGGGCTGGTGCACTACGCCATCCGGCACGGGCTGCTGGCGGATGCGGAGGAGGTCGGCGAGGCGAGCCATATCCCATAGCATGGTGCGGCGCAGCTAGGCCGATCCTTAGGTCGAATTCAGCCGATCCTGATGCAGCCGGCGCGCGCCGGCACCTACGCTTCAGGTCACGGGGCAGCAGCTCCGCCAGAACGACAAGACCTGAGGAGACACGCCATGCAGCTGGACCTGCTGATCCGGGATGCGTGCGTCCGCGACGACGCGCCCCTGACCGATATCGCCATCCGCGACGGGCGCATTGCCGCCATCGAGCCCGGCATCGACGCGCCGGCGCACGAAGTGATCGAAGCCGGCGGTCGCGCCGCCATCCCGGGCCTGGTGGAACCGCATCTGCACCTGGACAAGGCGCTGCTGCATCGCCGGCTGCCCGCCCGGCTGGGCACGCTCGACGAGGCCATCCGCGTCACCGGCATCCTGAAAAGCAAGCAGCAGCGGCACGACGTGCTGGACCGCTCGCGCCAGGTGCTGGACATGGCGGTCAGGCATGGCACCGTCGCGATCCGCGCCCATCCCGACGTCGACCTGATCCAGGGGCTGATTGGCGTGGAGACGCTGCTGGAACTCAAGACGGAGTACCAGGACCTGCTCGACCTGCAGATCGTGGCCTTCCCGCAGGAGGGCATCCTGAAGTCGCAGGGCACGCGCGAGCTGATGATCGAGGCCATGGATATGGGCGCGGACGTGGTCGGCGGCTGCCCGTACAACGAGCTGAGCTGGGCCGACACCGTGCGCCATATCGACATGGTGTTCGAGCTGGCGCAACGCTATGACGCGCCGGTCGACATGCATGCCGACTTTGCCGACGACACCGCCGACCAGCGGTTTGCCGCGGTGGACTACATCGCGCGGAAGACCATCGAATGTGGTTACCAGGGCCGCGTCTCGCTGGGCCACGTGACCAGCCTGGGCGCGCTCGACACGGCGCAGCTGGAGCCGCTGGTGGCGCAATTGCGCGAGGCCGGCATCAGCATCGTGACCCTGCCGGCGACCGACCTGTACCTGGGCGGGCGCAAGGACGCGCAGAACCAGCGCCGCGGGCTGACGCCGGTGAAGGCCCTGCATCACGGCGGGGTCAACGTGGCTTATTCGTCCAACAACATCCGCAATGCCTTCACGCCGTTCGGCAAGGCCGACATGCTGCAGATCGGCAACATGCTCGCGCACGTGGCGCAGTTCGGCGTGCCGGAGCACCAGCTCGCGGTGCTCGGCATGGGCACGCACAACGCCGCGCGCGCGATCGGGCTGCAGGACAGCTATGGCCTGGAAGTGGGCCGGCAGGCCGATATCGTGATCCTCGATGCCTTCAAGGTGGCGGACGCGCTGATCGACATTCCGCCGCGCCTGTGGGTGGTCAAGCGCGGGCGGATCACGGTGGTGACGCAGCACCGCTGCGACATCCGCCGGCACCGTTGCTGCGCGCACTGAACCGCCCCCATTCCGTTCAAGGCTTTCAAGGAGACGATCATGAAGAAGCTGCCCGCCGAAGTCGTGGCCTCGCTGCTGGCCATCACCACCGTTCCCATTGCCGCGCATGCCTCGCACCTGCCGCCATGGGCCATCTTTATCAGCTGGGCCGCGACCTTTGCCATGGGCGGGCCCACGCCGGAGAACCTGAAGAAGATCTGGCCGACCTTGCCGGTGGGATCGCTGTTTGCGTTCGTGATCGTGCTGTGCTTCCGCCAGGCCGCCGAGCAGTTCTCGGCGCCGTCTTTGCCATGAATGCGCTGGGGCCGGCTTATGCCTGGATCAAGGCGCGCTACTCGGCGCCGGAAAGCCTGGTCGAGCGGCCGTACCCAGCGCGCAAGCGCGAGGCCTGAGCCGCTATCACATCGTCATCATCATCGCGGCTGCCCGCTTGGCGACAGCACGGCGCAGCCGCTTCCGGGGAAGTGGGAATGAAATACATGGGCATGGAATACATGGGCATGAAACATACGATCGAAGTCGATCCCTGCGGCGGCACCTCGCGCAGGGCTTTCCTGGCGAGTTCGGCAGCGCTGGCGGGCAGCACGATCCTCGCGCCAGCAAGCGCCGAGGCGGTGCAGGACGCCGCGGCCGCGGCGCGCAACGGCCTGGCGCATTCGGATGCGGGCATGGTCACAAGCCCGCATGGGCTTGCCAGCCAGGCGGGGCTGGAAGTGCTGAAGGCAGGCGGCAATGCGATCGAAGCCGCGATTGCGATCGGGGCGGTGCTGAGCGTGACCTATCCGCATTTCACCGGGCTGGGCGGCGATGCCTTCCTGGTGATCAGCGACCGCGACGGCAATGTGCGCTCGTTCTCCGGGATCGGGCAGGCCGCCGCCGAAGCGCCGGGCTACAGCGGCGCCATCCCGTTGCGCGGGCCGGGTTCCGCGCTGACGGCGGCCGCGACAGTCGCGATCTGGGACCGCGCCTTTGCCTTCAGCAAGAGCCAGTGGGGCGGTACCCAGTCCTGGTCGACACTGCTGGCGCGCGCCACCGAATACGCCGCCAACGGGTTCCCGGTCACGCCGTCGCAGTGCTTCTGGCAGGAGTTCCGTGCCGCGGACCTGCCGGCCTGGAGCGGCTTCGGCCGCGTGTTCGCGCCCGGCGGGCGCATGCCGAAACCAGGCGAAATGTTCCGCCAGCCCGAGCTGGCGCGCACGCTGGACCGGCTGGCGACGCAGGGCGGACGGGAGTTCTATGAGGGCGACATCGCCGGCCGGCTTGCGGCCGGGCTGGCGCAGTCCGGCTCGCCGTTGCGCGCCAATGACCTGGCGCGCTGCCAGGCACGCGAGGAAGTGCCGCTGCGCGTTGCCTACCGTGGCGGCGAACTGCTCGGCCTGCGCCCGCCCACGCAGGGCGTGACGACGCTGGAGATCATGGGGATCCTCGACCGCTTCGACCTGTCGTCCGTGCCCGAGGGCAGTGCGGACTACTATCACCTGCTGGTCGAAGCCGTGAAGCTGGCGTTCCTGGATCGCAATCGCTACGTTGCCGATCCCGATTTTGTCGACGTGCCAGTGGATCGGCTGCTGTCGCGCCGGCACCTGGATGCGCAGGCGCAACGCATCCGCATGGCAAGGGCCATGCCGTGGCCGCATGTCTACCAGCCCGGCGATACGGTGTATATCGGCGCGGCCGACCGCGAGGGCCGCTGCGTCAGCATGCTGCAGACCGTGTATTTCGACTGGGGCAGCGGCGTGGTGGTGGGCGACACGGGCGTGCTCTGGCACAACCGCGGCGCGTCGTTCAGCCTCGATCCCGCCAGCCCCAACGTGCTGCAGGGCGGCAAGCGGCCCTTCCATACGCTGAACCCGGGTATCTATCTGAAGAACGGCCGCCCGCGGCTGCTGTATGGCACGCAGGGCGCCGACGGACAGCCGCAGACGCTGGCGGCGGTGCTGACGCGGATGATCGACTACGACATGGATCCGCTGACCGCGCTTGGCCGGCCGCGCTTCCTGCTGGGCAAGACTTTCTCCGACAGCCGCGACAGCCTCAAGCTCGAACAGGACGCCGGCAAACAGGTGTTCAGTGATCTGGCGGCGCGCGGACACCAGTTGAGCCCGATCCCGGCGCAGAGCCAGCTGGCGGGGCATCCGGGCGCGATCCGGATCGGTCCGAAGGGGCAGCTTGCCGGCGCGCACGACCCGCGCAGCGACGGCCGCGCGCTGGGCCTCTAGCCGGCGCGGGGTTAGCCGCGCCCGCGCAACGGCTTGAGCAGATGCGACAGCCCGTTGTGGTCGAGTTCGTGCATCAGCGCCAGAAGCCCGCCAATCTCCCCTGGCGGGAAGCCTTCGCGGGCGAACCAGTTCAGGTAGTTGCCCGGCAGGTCGGCAATCACCGTGCCCTTGTGCTTGCCATAGGGCATGGTGACGCTGACGAGCCGCTTCAGTGCGTCGGAATCGAACGGAGTCATGGTGGCGTCAAATCGGCAGGGCGCTACGCTACCACAGCTTGCGCCCGCCGTTGACGCGCGGGAGCTGGCGTCAGGCGCCGTCGAGGAAGGTGCTGCGCTGGCCCAGGCGGGTGCCGAGCGCATCGGGGGCCAGGCTCATGCTGGCGGGGTCGACAGCGCTGGCAGGCGCGGTTGCCTGCATCGGATCGACCGGAGCCGGGGCCATGCCCGGTTGCGCTGGCTGGCCTGCCGGTGCATACGGGCTGGCCGCGCCCGGGGCCTGCGCGACCTGCGCGGACGGCATGGCGCCCGGCATGGCTTGCACCGGCTGCGCGGACGGCGCCGGCTGGATGGCTTGCATCGGTTGCGTGGCTTGCATCGGCTGGGCCGGTTGAAGGGGCTGGGCCTGCTGTGCGAACAGCGGGTAGGACGCGACCATCGCGCCAGCCATCAACAGGGATTTCGCCAGATGTTGCTTCATGCGTGTACCTCCAAAATTGCCTTCAGGCATGGGAAGGGCCACTTTAGCGCCGAGGCACCTGACATTCTGTTTGTTTTTGCAACGGTGATTTACCAGCCTTGCCATGGGCGCGTGACCGGGTTAAATGCGCGCGCGATGCCAGCGCCGCCGGAGATCGACTGGATCGAACGCGCATTCGTGCCGGGATTGCCGGCCATGGAAGCGGCTCCATTCCGCTGGCGCAGGCGAAAGCGCCGGCGCGGTTACACGTTGCTACGTGGCTAACGTTCTGCGAACACCTGCCGTCGCGGGGCGTCGCTACATTGCCGGCCAGGAGGACATCACCATGCGAAGCATCCTGGCGGCCTGCGCTCTGGCAGGCGTTGCAGTCATAGGGCCGGGCACCGCCCAGGCCCGCGTCAACGTCGATATCGGCATCGGCATTCCGGGCTATGCCGTGGCGCCACCCCCGGTCTACTACGAGCCGGCGCCGGTCTATGTGGCACCACCCCAGCCGGTGGTCGTGGCGCCTGCCTACTACGACGACTGGCGCGCGCGCGCCTGGCGCGAGCAGCAATGGCGGGAGCGCAAGTGGCGCGAGCGGGAATGGCGAGAGCAGAAGCGGCGCGAGCGTGAATGGCGCCGCTGGCACGAAGACGACGACGATTGAGTGGTGCCGGCAGATGGCGCCTGTCGCTTCCGGCCGGATCAAGCGCGGGTTCCGGCCGCCTTGATACGTCAAGGTCCAATCCCTCGTGCGGCCTAGACTGGATGCAAACAAGACAGAAGCGAGCGCATCATGGCCTACGACAGCATCCTGGTCCACCTGGACGGCAATCCACAGTCCTCCCGCCGCCTGCACCTTGCCGGCCGCCTTGCCAGCGCCGCCGGTTGCCCGCTGATCGGCCTGCTGGCCGGGCGCGTGCCCGACCCCAGCTGGTCCTACCGCATGGACAACGCCCAGCGCTGCCTGGCCGAAGACCAGGAACGCCGCAGGCTGCAGCGCGAAAACATGCACTGCGCCTTCGAGGCCGCCACCCGCGAACTGGGGGTCGTGACCGATTGGCGTGCGGTCGATCGCGACCCCGTCACGCTGACGCTGCGCGAAGCGCGCGAGGCCGGGCTGATCGTGTCCGGCCAGTACGATAGCGGCAACGTCGAAGGCCCGGTTGCCAGGCAGCTGCTGGAAGCGCTGCTGCTGGAATCCGGTCGACCTACGCTGGTAGTCCCATGCGCCGGCGAGTTCAGCACCATCGGCACGCGCGTGCTGCTGGCCTGGAATGGCAGCCGCGAGGCCGCGCGCGCCCTGCACGACGCGCTGCCTCTGCTGGCAGGCGCGCAAGTTCGCATACTCGCCGCCCATACCGCCGCCAAGGAGTTGCGCGCCGATGCCACGCCGGTCGGCCACGCAGTGCGGGTGCTGGAGCGGCAGGGCGCCTCGGTCGAGATCGAGCACGGCCCCGGCGGCGCCGACCTGACCATCGGCGAGCTGATCCTGTCGCGCGCCGCGGACTTTGGCGCCGACCTGATCGTGATGGGCGCCTACGGCCACGGCCGGCTGCGCGAACTCGTCCTTGGCGGCGTGACCCGCGTGCTGCTGCAGTCGATGACCGTGCCGGTCTTGTTCTCGCACTGAACCGGGCGCTCAGGACTCCTGCGCGGCGGCAGCGCCGCCGCCCGGCAGCCGCACCGACGCCAGCGCCAGCCCGAACGCCAGCGCCACCATGGCGCTGCCCAGCCATGGCGTGCCGGCCAGCGCGCCGCGCTCGACCATCAAGCCGCCGATGCCGGCGCCCAGCGCCACGCCCACATGCATCGCTGCGACATTGATGCCGACGCGGGCATCAGCCGGGCCGGGGGCATGCCGCACCAGGTAGTTCTGCACGATGGGCGAAATCGACCAGCTGATCGCGCCCCAGACCATCATCGCCGGCAGCAGCAGCCAGGGCGACGCAGTCGCCAGCGGCAGCACCGCCATCGACACGCAGAAGGCCGCCGGGCACGCCAGCAGCGCGCGTACCGTGCCAATCCGGTCCGAGCACCAGCCGCCCAGCCAGGCACCGCACACCCCAGCCACACCGAAGGCGACGTAGCCAGCGGTCAGCACGCGCGGGTCGGCGGAAAGGTTGGCTTGCAGGAATGGTGTGAGGTAGGCGAACAGGGTGAAATGCCCGCCGATCATCGCCACCGAGACCAGCTGCGCGCACAGTACGCGCGGCTCGGCCAGCTCGCGCCAGCAGGCGCGCAGTGACGCTGTGTGCCGCAGCGGTGAGATTGGCGAAGGCGGCAGCCCGCGCCAAAGCAGCGCGGCGGGCAGCAGGGACAGCAGTGCCAGCGTGCCGAACACCGCGCGCCAGCCGGCCCACTGATCGAGCAGCATGCCGGCCGGCACGCCCAGCACCAGCGAGCCGCTGATGCCGACAAAGACCAGCCCGATGGCGCGACCGCGCTGCGCCGGCGCGGCCAGCGTCGTGGCCAGCATCACGGCCAACTGGATCACCATGGCACAGCTGGCTGCCATCAGGATGCGTGCGCCGAACAGCGTCGCATAGCCCGGACTGGCCGCGGCGACGGCATTGCTGAGCGCGAACACGCCGAGCGCGGCCAGCAGCAGCGCCTTGCGCTCGCCGCGGGTGAGCAGCGCCGAGGCCAGGAAGGCCGTGACGGCAAAGATGGCGGAAAAGATGGTGGTGAGCTGTCCGGCGGACGCCACCGAGACGCCGAGGCCGGCGGCGATGGAGGGCAGGATGCCAATACAGATATTTTCGGCAATGCCGGCCAGGAATACCGTTGCCGTCAGCAGATAGACCCGCCTGTCCAAGATGCGCTCCCGTCGATCAGATGGCCACGGCAAGCCGGGGCCGGTTTCGGCGGGTTTCGAGGCGATGCTTCGGTTATCCCTGCAAGGCGCAACCATACGGCAGGGGCGGCGTCGATGCAAGCCGCGGTGCCGGCGCCCGGAATGCCAATCGCCATCCGGGCGCGATGGCGTGTGCTACTTCAGCTGCGCGGCAAATTCCTCCAGCTGCGTGATGCAGATATTCCAGCCCTCGTGGAAGCCCAGTTCTTCATGCTGCTTGCGCGTGGCTTCGTCCGGGTGCATCACGCGCGCGGTGTAGCGCGTGCCGTCGCCCTCGTCTTCCATGGTGATGACCGCGGTCATCGACAGCCACGGCTTGGCCGGGCGATAGCCCGCCACCAGTGCCGAAGTGGAGACGATGCGCGCCATCGGCACCACCTCCAGGAAGCAGCCGGGATTGTCGCTGGTGCCGCCGTCGGGCCCTTGCATGAAGGTATGGAAGGCGCCGCCCGGGCGCATGTCGAAGGCGCGCACCTCGGTGGTCCAGGGCTTGGGGCACCACCATTGCTTGAGCAGTTCCGGATCGCTCCACGCGCGCCAGACCTTGGCGCGCGGCGCCTTGAGCAGGCGCGAGATAACCAGATCGTGGGCGAGATCGTGGGCGAGATCGTGGGCAACTTCAGGGCTTGCGTTGTTTCCGTTCGGCATCAGACAGTTCCTCCTGGTGAAGCGCTTCGACGAAGGCGGCGAGGCGATCGGTGCGAGCCTCCCAAAGCGCATGTTGATCGGCCAGCCATTGCTGCGCTTCGGACAGCGGCTGCGGCACCAGCTCGCAGGTGCGCACGCGCCCCGTCTTGCGCGAGCGGATCAGGCCGCTGCGCTCCAGCACTTGCAGGTGCTTCAGGAACGAAGGCAACGCCATCGCAAACGGGGCTGCCAGTGCCGAGACCGTTTCCGGACCGCGACCGAGCATGGTGACGACGGCGCGGCGGGTGGGATCGGCCAGCGCGTAGAAGACGTCGGACAGCTCGGCAATGGCGGGCAGGGTGGATCGGGCGGCGTAATGGTTAGCCATGTGGCTAAGTATAGAGATGGTATCGCGCCTGGCAAGGAATAAATGCAAACGCCCCGGTGTTAGCCGGGGCGTTTGCAAGGCGCAGACTTGTTGACGGCGTTGTCGCTGGCGGTAGCTGGCCTTATTGCTGGCGCACGTATGCCGCCAACGCGCGCACTTCTTCCGGCTTCAGGCTGGCAAATGGCGGCATCGGCACCGCCCCCCACTTGCCGCTGCTGCCGTCGCGGATGCTGGTTTCGAGCTTTGCCTGGGCCTGCGCATCGTTCTTGTAGCGCATGGCGACCTCATGGTAGGCCGGACCGACCACCTTCTGCGTCACGCTGTGGCAGCTCAGGCAGGCATTCTTTGCCAGCAGCCCCTGCACGTCGACGCTGGCTGCCGCCGGGCTGGGGGCAGGCGCCGCCGCAGCCGGCTTGCCAGCCTTCTGCGCGATCGCAACGATCTCGGGATCCTTCGCCTTGGCCGAGCCATAGGCCACAGCCAGGTAGGCGCCGAGCTGCTCGACCTCGGCATCGTCGATGGGCGCGCCGTAGGCTTGCTGCATCTTCTTCATCTCGGCAGTCCACTGCGCCAGGCTCAGGCCGGGAGGCTGGTAGGAGACGTAGTCGGCCGAATGGCAGATCGCGCATTTCTGCATGGCGATGCCATAGCCCGGCAGCCTGGCGGGTTTGAGCTTGACGTTCTCCGCCGGCAGCTTGATGTCTTGCGGCGCGGCGCAGGCACTGCCGGCACCGAGCAAGGCGAGCGCCAGCAGCGCGGGGGCGATGGTTGCTTTCATGGCGTTCCTCAGGCGATGGTGACCGGCGTGGCTTCGACGACATTGCGGCGGTAGCCGGCGGGGTTCCAGTTGGCCTTGGCCGGCTGGGTCTCGCCCTTGTTGCTGGTCGCGCGCACCATCAGCACCGCGGGGCCCTTGCGGGCGAACTTCACCGGCAAGTGCCAGGCGCGGAACGAGAAGCGGCCCAGGTCTTCGCCAAGCTTCGCGGCCTGCCAGTTCTGCCCGCCATCGACTGAAACCTCGACGGCGCGGATGCCGGACCCGCCATCAAAGGCGATGCCTTTCAGCGCCACGGTGCGGTCGGCCGGAAGCCTGGCACCGCTTTCGACGCTGGTGATAAAGCTGCGCACCGCCAGCGTCGAGATCGGCCTCGTCTTCGCGGCCGGCGTGCCGGGGGCCACGCACTGGCAGTCGTTGTCCGGCACGCGGTAGCCCTTGGTCATGAAGAACGCGTCATGGCCCTCGAACGGGTGGTCGAGCACCTCAATCTCGGACAGGTGCTTGATCCAGTAGGTGCCGAAGTACCCGGGCACAATCAGCTTGAGCGGATAACCGTTGAGCAGCGGCAGGTCTTCGCCGTTCATGCCCCAGGCCAGCAGCGGCTCACCGTTCATCGCGTGCGCGATATCGAGCGACTTGCGGAAGTCCGGCGTGCTCGGCAGCACCGGCGTATCCATGCCGTTGAAGGTCACCACCTTGGCGCCGGCCTTGACGCCCGCATGCTCCAGCACCTTGCGCAGCGGCACGCCGGTCCAGCGCGCATTGCCCATCGCGCCGTTGGCCAGCTGCGCGCCGAACACGCGCGGTTCGGCAAAGCCGCGACTGTTGCCCGAGCACTGGTTTACCGCGACCACGTCGATGGGATCGGCCAGCTTCTTGAGTTCGTCCAGCGACAGCCGCAACGGCTTGCTGACATGGCCGCCCACGCTCAGACGGTACGTGTTCAGGTCTACCGACAGCGGAATATTGGCCAGGTGGTAGCGCACGAAGAAGGCGTCGTTGGCCGTGATCGGCCCTTCGTTGAACGTGGAGAAGGGCGTTTCCAGGTGCGGCGGGCGGGTGCTGACGCGCACCAGCGGGCGCTTGCCGGGATAGCGCACCAGCGGACGCGGTCCATCGGCGAGCGTGACGCCGTCGGTTGCCTTTGCCGCGAGGGCGCCGAGCGGTGAGGCGGCCAGCGCCAGCCCGCCAGCATGGCGAACGAAGCGGCGGCGGGCGGGGGCAGTCTGGTGGGCGCCGGCAAGGTCGGCGGGCTTGTTCTTGTCTCGCATGGGGGCGTCTCCTTGGCGCTCGCAGGGGCGTGCGCGATGCGTTGTGGCGCTCACTTTGCGCTGGACAGCATTAGCTTGTGAAACGGGTTTTCCTGCTAGTCGTTATCGATTGAATCGATATAGGGGAAACACCGCCGTTAGCCCTGGCAGAAACCGCTTGCGCCACGGATTCGCTTTCCCTACACTTACAAAAACGTTTTTGTTAGCGGAAATCGATAACATCCGAGGCGAACTGCGCACAGACGCAGCGGCTGGCCACCCGGCTACCGCACAACGCCCGGCACACCAAACGAGGAGCCTATTCATGTCCCACGCCGCCCCCGCGCCGGTGGACGAACTGCTGCCATGGCGGCGCCTGTTCGTCTTCGGCCTCCAGCATGTCCTTGTCATGGCCGCGTCGCCGATCGCGTCCGTATTCCTGATGAGCAAGGCGCTCAATTTCCCGCCGGCGCTGGCGGTGCAGCTGCTCAGCGCCACCTTCGTGATCTGTGGCCTCGGCACGCTGCTGCAGTCGCTGGGCAAGCGCGGTATCGGCGCCAGGCTGCCGTTCGTGATGCTGCCCGGCGGCGCGCCGATCGTGCTGTTCATCCTGATCGCGCAGCAGACCGACGTGCAGACCGCGGCCGGCGCGGTGATCCTGACCGGTGTCTTCTACTTCTGCGTGCTGCCGGTGTTCCGGCGCTGCCTGCGCTATTTCCCGCCGGTGGTGGTGGGGACGATGCTGCTGCTGGTGGCGATCAACCTGGCGCAGGTATCGGGCAAGCTGGTCGCGGGCCATCCCGCCGCGGGCACCACGGTCGATCCGCTCAACCTGCTGCTGGCGTTTGCCACCATCGCCTGCACGGTGGCCGCATCGCGGCTGCTGACGGGAATGCTGGCGCAGCTGGCGATCCTGCTGGGATTGCTGGGCGGTGCGCTGGTCGCGGTGCTGACCGGTGCCTTTCATGTCGGCCATGTGTCGATGACGCCGGTCATCGCGCTGCCCACGCCGTTCCCGTTCGGCATGCCGACCTTTGACGTGCTGGCCGCGATCCCGCTGATGGTGTTTGCCGTGATCTCGATGGTGGAGGCCACCGGCCAGACGCTGGCGATCAGCGATGCGGTCGGCAAGCCGGTGGACCAGCAGCGCGACGTGCCGCGCACCATCCGCGCGGATGCGCTGACCTCGCTGGTGGGCGGGATGTTCGGCACTTCGCTGATCATCACCAGCGGCGAGAACATCGGCATTGTGCGGGCCACCGGCGTGCGCTCGCGCTTCGTCACCGCGGTGTCGGGCGCGATTCTGGTGGTCTTCGGGCTGCTGGTGCCGGTGTCGTCGCTGATCAGTGCGATCCCCGAGGCGGTGGTCGGCGGCACCGGGCTGGTGGTGTTCTGCATCGTCGGCACCATGGGCATCGATATGCTGCGCAAGGTCGACCTGCGCCATCACGCCAACATGTATATCGTCGCGGTGGCGCTGGCCGTGGGCCTGCTGCCGATCCTGGTGCCCGGCATCTACGGCGGGCTGCCGGCCAACCTGCGCATCCTGGTCGGCAACGGCGTGGCAATGGGCGCCATCACCGCCGCGCTGCTCAACTTCCTGTTTTTCCACACGGGCTTGCGTGCCGCGGCACCGGCCCCGGCGGCCGGCGACGATGCCGCCGCCACGCACTGATCCCGATTCCTGAATCGCAATGACCCGACTCAATGCAATCCTGCCGGCCTGGCCCGGCGAAAATACTCCGGCGCTGCAGCCGGACCTGTTCAGGCAACCGCGCATCCTGCTGCCGGAATGGACGCTGCTGCGCCAGGGCGCGGTGCGCGGGCATGCCGTGGTAGTGGAGGATGGCTGTTTCACGGCTGTCGGCAGCGCCGATGAAGTCAAGGCGCGTTTCCCTGAACTGGAAACCCTGCCGCTGCCGCGCATGCTGCTGATGCCAGGCATGATCGACACGCACCATCACCTGACCCAGTCGTTCGGCAAGTCGCTGGTGTTCGGCGAGCCGTCCGAGATTTTCCGCAGGGTGTGGGTGCCGCTGGAGGGCAGCCTGAAGGCGGAGCACCTGTACCTGTCGTCCAAGCTGGCGGCGCTGGAAGCGCTGCGCGGCGGCTTCACCACCGTGGTCGATGCCGGCACGCGCAGCGACGCCGGGCTGGATGCGATCGCGCGCGCGGTCACCGATGCCGGCGTGCGCTGCGTGCTGGGGCTGATCTGCAACGACAAGCCGGGCACGGAAACGCTGGACGCCGCGCCGATCCTGCGCCGCGCCGCCGCGCACCTCGACAAGTACGCCAGCGACCCGCTGGTGGCGCCGTCGCTGGCGATCTCGATCCCCGAGGTCGCCTCCGACGCGATGCTGCACCACGTCTACCAGCTCTGCGCCGAATCCGGCCGCATCTTCCAGACCCACGCCAACGAGCACCTGGTGGCGGTGGAGCGCTCGCTCAACGCCTGCGGCCGCCGTCCGATCGAACACCTGGCGGCGGTCGGCGCGCTGGGGCCGGCGGCGCTGCTGGCGCATGCCACGCTGGTGACGCCGCACGAGATCCGCCTGCTGGCCGATACCGGCGCGGCCATTGCTTATAACCCAGTCGCCAGCGCGTGGAAGGGCAACGCGGTAGCGCCCGCCGAAACCATGGCGACCTTCGGCGTGCGCCTTGGCCTCGGCACCGACGGCACCCGCAGCGACGCTTTCCGCCTGCTTGACTATGCCGAGTCGGCGCAACGCTTTGCCTTCGGCATCGGCGTGGGCGATTCGTCGTGCGGCGCGGGCTGGCGCTGGGTCGACATGGCCACGCACGATGCCGCCGACGTCGCGGGACTGGGCGCGCTGACCGGCGAGATCGCCGCGGGCAAGCGTGCCGACTTCCTGCTGGTCGACCTGGACGTGCCCGAACTGGCGCCCTCGTGGGATCTGACCTGGGAGCTGGTGCGACTGGCCAACCGCGACCAGATTCGCGCGGTCTTTGTCGACGGCAGCCTGCGGCTGTGGCAAGGCTGGCCCACCGACTGGGACGCCCGCGCACTGATGCAGGCCATCCACGCGATGGCCGCGGACACCGTCGCCAACGCACCGATCCGCAAGCTGCATGAAACGGCCGACGTGCACCGCGCGCGCCACGCCGCCCCCGCAACCGGCGAGGCAGCGTGACGATGGACATGACATGGTTCAGTGTCGGCGTGGCGGTCTTCACCGGCGCGCTGGTCCAGGGCGCAACCGGCATGGGCTTCGCGCTGATCGTGGTGCCGGTGCTGGCGCTGGCCGCACCGGCGATGCTGCCCGGTGCACTGCTGCTGGCGATGCTGCCGCTCAATGCCTACGTGGCCTGGCGCGAGCGCCATGCCATCGACCTGCGCGGCGCGGGCTGGATCAGCGCCGGGCGGCTGGCCGGCACCTTCGGCGGCCTGTGGGTGCTGGTGGCGATGCCGATGGCGTGGCTCAACGCGCTGGTCGGCGGCAGCACGATTGCCGCCGCGCTGGCGTCGCTGCTGGCGCCGGCCTTTACGCCGGGGCGCCTGACCTTTGCGTCGACCGGGCTGATCACCGGCGTCACCGAGACCGCCACCGGCGTGGGCGGGCCGCCGCTGGCGCTGGCTTACCAGCACGCACCGGTGGCGACGCTGCGGGCGACCGTGGCGCTGTGCTTCCTGGTGGGGGAGGTGATCTCGCTGGTGGTGCTGGCGTTGAGCGGCAAGCTCGGCATGGAGCAGGTGCTCTACGCCGCCGGCCTGCTGCCGGTGCTGGGCGTTGGCATGGTCGCCAGCCACCTGGTGCACCGGCGCGTCAACCAGCGCATGCTGCGCATCGGCGTGCTGGTGTTCGCGCTGGTGTCGGGCGCGGTGGTGCTGCTGCGCGGCTAGGCGCCGGGCGTCGCGTCGGGCGTTGCGTCGGGCGTAGACGAGGTCCGCACCACCAGTTCAGGGGCGGGCCCGGCGATCACGGTGCGGCTGCAGTCGCCGGACAGGTGGGCAAACAACAGCTCCACCGCCAGCGACGCGACCCGTTCCAGGTGCAGGTTGACCGCGGTGATCGGCGGCTGCGCGCCGCGGGCGCGGATGCCGTCGTAGCGCGTGACCACCAGCACGTCGTCGGGCACGCGCTTGCCCAGGCTTTGCAGGTGAGTCATCGCGCCCACCGCGAACGCATCCACCGGCGCGCACAGCGCATCGAGCTGCGGCATCTGCGCCAGCAACTGCGCGCAGGCATCGGCGCCGCCGGCTTCGCCGCGTTCCTCGGGCGCCTTGACGATATGGCAGGGCAGGCCGGCGGTCTGCGTGAACTCGCGATAGGCGCGCTCGGTTTCCACGTACGACTGGCGCGGCGCAGCGCCGATCATCAGGCCGATATGCCGGCGGCCATGGCCGTGCAGGTGCTCCAGCAACAGGCGCGCGGTTTCGGCCGATTGCAGGTCAACGCAAGGCACCGGTGTCCCGGTCAGCGGCTCGCGCCCGATCGAGACGATGCTGACGCCACGCTCGCGCAGCCGTGCGATATGCGGATCGGCGGCAATCGGCTCGATCACGATGGCGCCGTCGATATCGAGCGTATCGAGCAATCCCGCGGCGCCTTCCAGCGGCGGCACCAGCACCACGCCGAGTCCGCGGCCCATCGCCGCTTCCGCCGCGATCGCGGCCACTTCCATCATGAAACCCAGCCGCGAGGTGCCGCCCGCCACCGCGAACGGCATCGACGACAGCAGCGCGATGCAGTTGGCGCGCCCCGACTGCAGCCGCTGCGCGCGCACGCTGGGCCGGTAGCCCAGCTCCGCCGCGATGCGCTTGACCCGTGCGCGCGTGGCCGGGTCCAGCACGCCGCGGTCGTTCAGCGCGTGCGAGACCGTGGTCAGCGAGACGCCGGCGGCGCGGGCAACGTCGTGGATGGTGAGGCGGCGGGGGCGGTCTGGCGTGGAATCGGTCATGCCGGGTTTGAACTGGGAATCAGCCGGAGCATACATCAGCGGCCATGGGCAGGTCAGCGGCGCGCGCCTTGTCTGCCCGGCGCCGACGACAATGCCTTCCAATGCTCGCGCGTGAAGGCATAGAGCGTCTCCAGCGCCGGCGACAGCGAGCGCGCCGCCATGCGCGCAATGCCGTAGCGGCCGCAGCGGCGCGGGTCGGGCGGCATCGGCACTTCCGCCATCAGCCCCGCGGCGCGCTCCTGCCGCGTGATCGACAGCACGCCGAACAGCAACGTATCGGTGGCCAGCGTCACGCTGCGCAGCATGTCGAGGTTGTCGCAATGCAGGGTGAAGAGCTTGTCGGGAGCGGCCTCGGGACCCCATAGCTCGGCCAATTGTCGGCTGACGATGGTGCTGAGCGTGGTGGTGGCCACCGGGTAGGCGCGGATCGTCTCGATATCGATGCGGCGCTTGCGCAGGATCGGATGGCCGGCGCGGCACACCAGCCCGGCGGGCAGCTCGCCCAGCGGCTCCAGTTCGATGTCGTCGGCGGCGCGCAGCACGTAGGCGTCGCCGACGATGGCGTCGATGGTCTCGCGCCGCAGCGCATCGAGCAGCGCGCTGGTGGCGCCGGTCTCGGTGCGCACCTTGATGCGCGGGTGCGCCTGCGCCATGTGGATCAGGAACGGCGTCAGCAGCAGCGCGGCGGGCGCGGGCGCCACGCCGATCGTCAGCGAGCCTTCCTCGCCGCCGCGCAGCAAGTCAAGGTCGCGGCGCAGCTGGCGCTCCTCCAGCCGCATGCGGCGGGCGCGGTCGGCCACCAGCTCGCCGAACACGGTCAGGCGCGCTCGCCGCGCGCCGCGGTCGAACAGCGGCGCTTTCAGTTCGTGCTCCAGCGCGCGGATGCTGCGGCTCAGCGCCGGCTGGGTCAGGTGCACGGCGCGTGCGGCCTCGGAGAAGGTGCCGTGTTCGACGATGGCGAGCAGGTGCAGGAGTTTCTGGGTGTCCATGCGGAATCCCATGCGTGTTGGTTATGGGAGCGGTTCAATATTTGCATTTGAATCATACATCGGCGCTCCCTAAGATGACCGGAAACCAGCGCGGGCCCCATGCGGCAGGCACCGCGCACCGTTTATCGGAAAACATCGGAGACAACACATGCTCAAGCTGTTTATCGGCCTCGGCATCCCGTATATCGGGGTGATCGGGCTCCTGCCCTGGGTGGCTTCGGTCGATCGCTTCGTGCTCGGCGTGCCCTTTATCTACGCCTGGATCTTTGCCTGGTTCGTGCTCACGTCGGGCTGCATGCTGGCGTGCTGGCTGTTGTACGACCGCCATGCCGCCGACACGGCGCATGAAGCGTGAGGGAGACCAGCCATGACTACAGCGGTATTCCTCGGCTTTATCGTCTTCTCGCTCTATCTCGCCATCCGCTCCAGGAAGGGCCACGGCGCGCAGAGCGTGCATGATTTCTTTGTCGCGTCGCGGCAATTCGGCGCCTACCTGGTCTTCTTCCTGGCGGCGGGCGAGATCTACAGCATCGGCACCATGGTGGGCTTTCCCGGCGGCATCTATGCCAAGGGACCGACGTATGGCGTCTGGTTCCTCGGCTACATCCTGCTGGCCTACCCGCTCGGCTATTTCCTCGGGCCCCGGATCTGGCAGGCGGGCGCGCGCTACAACGCGATCACGCTGCCCGATTTGTTCAAGGGTCACTACGGCAGCCGCGCGCTGGAACTGATCGTCGCCGCGTCTTCCATCCTGTTCCTGCTGCCCTGGGGCCAGCTGCAGTTCACCGGGCTGGTGGCGGCGCTCAAGGGGCTGGGGTGGGAGTTCGATCCCCTCTACCTGGTGCTGATCTCGGCGGCGCTGGCCTTCACCTATATCGCCATATCCGGCGTGCGCGCGTCGGCCTACATCGCCATCCTGAAAGACATCCTGATGGTGGTGGCGATCGTCGCCACCGGCGTCGCGGTCGGCTGGAAGGCCGGCGTGGGCGATGTCTTCCATGCCGCCAGCCTGCAGGTCAGCAACCAGATGAACGACACGCAGCTGCGCTTCTCGATGAGCACCATGCTGTTCCAGGCGCTGGGCTTCTACGTGATGCCGTTCGCGGTGCAGAACTTCTTTACCGCCAAGAGCGCCAACACCATCCGCCGCACGCAGGTGGCGATGCCGCTGTACATGCTGATGTACCCGTTCCTGGTGCTGGCGTCGTACTACGCGATCAGCCAGAACCTGCAGCTGGCCTCGCCCAACGAAGCCTTCTTCGCGGCGGCGGTGCGGCTGCTGCCGGACTGGCTCCTCGGCCTGGTGACCGCCGGCGCGGCCCTGTCGGGGCTGCTGGTGCTGGCCGGCATCTGCCTGGCGATCGGCCCGATCGTCACGCGCAACCTGCTGCCAGGCATGCCAGAGCAGCGTCAGAAGCAGGGCGCCAAGGTGGTGATCGTGGTGTACCTGGTGCTGTCGATCGCAATGACGCTGGCCACGCCCAACCTGATGCTGACGCTGATCAACACCACTTACTACGGCGTGACGCAGTTCTTCCCCGGCGTGATCGCGATCCTGTTTTCGCTGAAGGTGCGGCCGATGGCAATTGCGCTCGGCATCCTGAGCGGGCAGGGGCTGGCGATCGCGCTGTATGTGCAGCAGGCCGATTTCGGCGGCATCAACCTCGGCCTGGTCAGCCTTGCGGTCAACCTGCTGGTGACTGCGGTAGCGAACTATGCGCCGCGCCTGGCGCGCGTGCAGCCGGCCTGATCCCTACGACACATGCAACAAGCGATGACCCAGAACGACACGGCGCGCACGCAGGTATTCGTCGCGCGCAAGATTCTCACGATGGAAGCGGCGCAGCCGGAAGCGACCCATGTCGCGGTACACGACGGCCAGGTCCTTGCGGTCGGCGGCGCGGCGGAGATGGCGCCATGGCCTGACGCGGTGGTGGTCGACACCTTCCGCGACAAGGTGCTGATGCCCGGCATGGTCGAAGGCCACTGCCATTTGATGGAAGGGGCGATGTGGGACGCGGTCTACGTCGGCTACTTTGACCGCCGCGATCCCGATGGCAGGCTGTGGCGCGGTTTGCGCACGCTGGACGAGGTCATCGACCGCCTCGCCGATGCCGCCGGCCAGCTGCGCGATCCCGACACGCCGCTGCTGGCGTGGGGCTTTGACCCGATCTACTTCGGCACCGCGCGGCTGTCGGTGCGCGAGCTGGATCGCGTGTCGGCGAGGCGGCCGGTGGTGGTGATGCATGCCAGCGTGCATCTGATGAACGTCAATTCGTCGATGCTGGCGCTGGCCGGCATCGACGAAGACACCGACATCGACGGCGTGCACAAGGATGCGGACGGCAAGCCCACCGGCGAGCTGCAGGAGTTCGCGGCGATGTTCCCGGTGCAGCGCGTGATCGGACGCGGCCTGTCGCTGGCCGCAGCGGAAGACGCGGAGGCGGTGCGCCGCTTCGGGTGCGTGGCACAGCTGGCTGGCGTGACCACGGCAACGGACCTGGTCAACGACCTGTCGGCCAAGGGCCTGGAAACCCTGCACGCGGTGACGTCGGATGACGGCTTCCCGCTGCGCATCGTGCCCGCGTTCGCGCCGCAGCGCGACGCGCAGGGCGGGCCGGAACGCGTGCGGCAGGCTGCGGCGGCGGTGGGCTCCGGCAAGCTCCACTTCGGCCCGATCAAGTTCATCGTCGACGGCTCGATCCAGGGCTTTACCGCGCGGCTGCGCGCGCCCGGCTACGCCGGCGGCCAGCCCAACGGTCTCTGGCTGATCCCGCCAGAGCAACTGCTAGACGCGTTCACGCCGTTCCACCTCGCCGGGCTGCCGCTGCATATCCACACCAACGGCGACGAAGCCACCGAGGTCGTGCTCGACACGCTGGACGCGCTGCTGTCGCGCCATCCGCGCACCGGCCATCGCCATACGCTGCAGCACTGCCAGCTTGCCGATGCCGCGCAGCTGGCGCGGGCGAGGCGCCTCGGGCTGTGCATCAACTTCTTCGCCAACCATCTTTACTACTGGGGCGATGCCCATGCCACGCAGACCGTGGGCGCGGCGCGTGCCGCGCGCATGAATCCCGCGGGCACCGCGCGGCGCCTCGGCATACCGTTCGCGATCCATTCCGATGCGCCGATCACGCCGCTGAACCCGCTCTTTACCGCCTGGTGTGCGGTGCGGCGCCAGAGCGCGTCGGGCCGCGACATGGGCGAGGCCGAGCGGCTGACGGTGGCCGACGCGCTCCATGCGGTGACGATGGGCGCGGCTTACACGCTCGGACTGGACCATCGCATCGGCAGCATCGCGCCCGGCAAGCTGGCCGACTTTGCCGTGCTGGAAGACGATCCCGCCACCGTGGATCCGGCGCGGCTCAAGGACGTACGCGTGTGGGGCACGGTGCTGGGCGGCCGCGTGTTCGAGGCGCCTTCCCGATGAACGCCCGGCCTCCGATCCCGCTGGTGGTTGTCGGCGGCTACCTCGGCGCGGGCAAGACCACGCTGCTGAACCGGCTGCTGGCCAATGCGCAAGGACTGCGCATTACCGTGCTGGTGAACGACTTTGGCGAAATCAATATCGACGCCGCGCTGATCCGCGCGCGCAGCGACGATGTGATCCAGCTGGAGAATGGGTGCGTGTGCTGCTCCATCGGCGGCCGGCTGGCGCAAGCGCTGGTGGCGGTCGCCGACCGCGGCGCGCGGCCCGACCTGTTGGTGATCGAGGCCAGCGGTGTGTCGGACCCGCGGCGCATCGCGCAGATCGGATTGCTGGACCCGGCGTTCCGGCTCAACGCGGTGCTGGTGGCGGTGGATGCCGCCGCCGTGCACGGCAGCCTGCGCGACCCGCTGGTCGGCGAGATGGTGCGGCAGCAGATCGCGGGCGCTTCGGTGGTGGCGGTGACCAAGACTGATCTCTGCGATGCCGGCGGCGCGGCGGCAGTCGCCGAGACCGTGGGTACGCTTGCGCCGCGCGCCACAGTGCTGGATGCGCGCGATGGCGACCTGCCGCTGTCGGTCTTTATCGACGCAGCCGTGCCGGCGCCGACGGCCACCGGCGTGCTGCAGGCGCAAGCAGGCTGGCACCGTCCCACGCCACACGCCGGCATCCGCAGCGTCGCCTACCAGACCGGCCGCGGCTTCGACAAGGCGCGGCTGCGGCATGCACTGTCGACGCTGCCCGTGCGCCTGCTGCGCGCGAAAGGCCTGGTCAGGCTGGCGGGCGATCCGCGTTTGCACGAGGTCCACGTGGTCGCGGGCCGGATGCGGATGCAGGCGCTGGCGCACGGGGAGAGCGGCCAGGGCGGCCAGGTCGACCAGGTCGACCAGTCGGCGCTTGTCTTCATCGGCGCCTTTGATGCCGCCGGGGCCGATTCCATCCGCGCCTGCATGGCGTCTGCACTGGCCTGAAGCGGGGCAGGCGTCAGGTATGGGTCAGGTATGGAACTCGCCCGTGGGGGCATCCGGGGAAGGCTGCTCCCAGCCGCCGCGCTCGAATTCCGCTATCAGCTGCGCGCCGAGCAACAAGAGCGTTGCTGCGATCTCCAGGCTCAGCAGCACCACGATCGCCGTGGTCAGCGAGCCATAGACCTGTCCCACCTGCGACAGCGTGGTGAAGTACCACACCAGCGCATGGCGCGAGATTTCCCACAGCACCGCGGCAAGGACCGCGCCGCACAGCGCATGCCCCAAAGACAGCCGGCCGACCGGCATCACCATGTAGATCGACGTCAGCAGCAGGATCTCGCCCAGGAAGCCGAGCAGGTACAGGAGGGTGGTGGAAAGCCGGTCGAGCGACCAGTCATGGCCCAGCACTTCCACGTGCCGTTCGCCAATGGCGATCAGCCCGCCCGAGACCACTGTCACCAGCAGCAGCCCTGCACTCAGCACCGCGATATAGCAGTAAGGCAGCACCGCCGAGATCAGGAAATGCCGGCGCCGGATCGCCACGCGATGGATGAAGATCACCGACATGGCGTTTTCCAGCACGGTGAACGCCAGCGAACTGAAAAACAGCATCGTGCCCAGCAAGACCCAGCCGACCGTGGCGCGGCTGCGCAGGAACGACGCCAGCTCGGGCACCAGCGCGCTGGACTGTCCCGGCACCACCCACTCCAGGTAGCGCGCCAGCGTCGACAGCAACAGCCGCGGGTCGATCACATGCGACAGCCCGATAACCATCAGGATCAGCAATGGCACGATCGACAGCAGCGCGTAATACGCGACCGCGCCGGCCAGCAACAGGCCCTGGTTGGCACGAAACTGAACCAGCGTGCGCCACAGGAAGCGCCCCGGATGACGGAGCAGGTCGCGGACGCGGGCGTCGAGAAGCTGCATGGCGGGCATCGGAGAGTGCGGGTGCCGACATTATGCGTCGGCGGGCGCTCCTGTGTCCGGCTAACGGAACCGGCAGCGCCCGCGCCGCAGCGGCTTGCGCCGCGCGGGATCAGACCTTGACGTCGATGGTCTGGCCCAGGTGCGGCGGGTTGCTGGCCGCAACCGGCTGGGGCATGGCCTGCAGCAGTGCAGCCACGCCTTGCGCTTGCATGTCCAGCGACTTGCGCAGCATCAGCAGGCTCACCGGATCGGCGCCCGGATCGCCCGCCAGGCCGGCGGTGACGTTGGAAATTTCCATGAGGAGGATTCCTTGGTGAAGGTTGGGGGAGATGGCGGGACGGAACTGCCGCCAACACCCAATGACGGCCTCGGCCGGTCAACCTTGAGCGCCGCGGGTGCGGGAGACATTCCCGTGGGTTATGGCGCTATGCCGGGTACGTCATTGTGGTCATGGCCTGGTTCGCACAATATGGCGCCCGCGGGCTACCTCGCGCGGCCCGACTCGACGCAAACAGTGGCGCCGGACCGTGCGTGCGGACGCCCCCAAAAGACAGGAGACAGCATGCGATCGCATTCGGCATGGCGCAAGGCGGGGTTCGGGCGAACTCGGGCATGGGTGGCGGCGATGGTGCTGGCGCTGCCTTCGGGCGGCTTGTTGGCGCGGGACATGGCGCAGGATGCCGGGGCCGGGGATGGCATCATGCAAGGCTTCCCGCCGCCACCCGACAAGCAGGTCAGCCGCGGCAGCGGCTTGCGCCCGCCGTTCATGCGCTGGGCCCTGAGCCACGCACGCGAGATGTCGCCGACGGCCGGCATCCGGCATGCCGCGCACCCCATGGCGCTCGCCGGGGAGGCAGGCGACGGGCTGGATGGCGCCACGTTCAACGTGGCGGGTAATACCGTGCGGCTGGCCGACTACCTGCGCGATACCCACACCGACGGATTTATCGTGCTGCACCAGGGCCGCATTGTGTACGAGCGCTACTTCGGCAGCTTCGGGCCGTATCAGCCGCATATCTGGGCGTCGATGACCAAGTCGGTGACGGGCTTGCTGGCGGCGATGCTGGTGGAGGAAGGCAAGCTCGATCCGCAGGCCCGGCTGGCGCAGTACGTGCCCGAGCTGGCGGGCAACCCGTTCGGCGAGGCCACAGTGCAGCAGAACCTGGACATGGAGGTGCAGGTCGGCTACGCGGAGTCGTTGCCCCCTGACCTCGGCTTGTTTGGCGCGGTGGGTGTCGTGCCGCGCAAGCCGGATGCGCCGGACAATATCTATGACCTCCTGAAGACGGTCCATGCGACCCGCGATGGGGGCGAGGGCGGCATCTGGTATTACCAGAACGGATCGCCGGAAGCCGTCGCCTGGGCCATTCGGCGGATCACCGGCAAGAGTTGGTCGCAACTCGTCACCGAACGGCTCTGGTCCCGCTTTGCCGAGGACGATGCGTACACCCATATCGACCGGCAAGGCACCGAGATGGCCAGCGGCGGGCTGAACTCAACGCTGCGCGACGCGGCGCGCTTTGCCGAGGCGGTGCGCCGGGCGGCGGCAGGGGATGCGTCGGCCGGGGTCTCGCCTGGCGCCGCGCGCATCGCACTGCAGCCCGCCAGCAACCAGGCGCGCTTTGCCCGCGGCAACCTCGCGGCGGGCCGCGCCGGCTACAGCTACCGCAACTACTGGTTCCAGCGCAATGACGGCGATGGCGGCATCGAGGCCAGTGGGCGCTTCGGGCAGAAGATCTATATCAATCCGCGCATCGGCCTGACTGTGGTGAAGCTGTCAGCCAGCCCGGACAACGCCGCGCGCCCGACCAGCGCCGCCGGCGTGCGCCAGCGCGACGAATCCGCTCGCGCGCTGGAGTCGTCCGAGGCCTTGGTGGCCGCCGCGCTGGCGGTCCATCGCGCTTCGGGCCGCTGATCGGCCATCGTCAGGCCTGGAACCACAAGCCTCCAATGACCGCTTTTTGCTCCCCTCTCCCGCTTGCGGGAGAGGGGCTGGGGGAGAGGGCAAGCGCGCGCAAATGCTGTGACAGCCCGCTATGCCGACGCCCATAAAACGCTACCGGCAAGTTCAAGCCTCGCCTGATGCTGCGGGCGCATGCCCTCTCCCCCGCCCCTCTCCCAGAGGGAGAGGGGAGCACTTCCTCCGCGGCTACGCCAGCGGCGCCTCCGCCGGCACCTGCTCCGCCCCCGCCGCGCGCCGCAGGCAATCCAGCATCGCCGCCACCGCCGCGCGCGACTCGCCATCCGCGCGCCAGTACATCGACACCGAGCCGAACCCCGCCAGCCGCAGCGGCACGATGCGCAGCGCTCCCAGCTCTTCGAGCCGGCGCGCGGTGCGGTGCGAGGCCAGCCCGACCATGTCGCTGTTGTTGAACAGGGTCAGGTTCAGCACGGTGGAATTGCTTTCCACGCAGTCCGCCGGCAGCGCGCGCCCGGCGCTGGCCAGCGCGCCTTCCAGGGCATTGCGGATCGGCGTGCCGCGCGGCCAGACCACCCAGCGGTGGCGGTACAGGTCGTCCCAGTCCACATTGCCGCCCTGTAGCAACGGATGCCGCGGCCGGGCGACGAAGTGGATCGGCTCCATGTAGAGCGATTCGGTCCGCATCTGCGCGTCCTGCAGTTCCGGCGCCGAGCGGCCCACCACGATATCCAGCTCGCTGCGCGCGAGCTGCCCCATCAGCCGGTCCATGGTGGTTTCCAGCAGCCGCACGCTGGCGCGCGGCATCTGCTGCAGCAATTGCAGCGCGGCCAGCGGCACCGTGTCCGCCGCCGAGGCGCCGGAGGTGCCCACCACCACCAGCCCGCTGCCGCCGTCGCGCATGGCCTGCAGGTCGTCGCGGGCGGTATCGAGCTGGGCCTCGATCCGGCGCGCATGCTCGATCAGCGACTCGCCGTAGGGCGTGGGCCGCAGGCCGCGCGCCTGGCGCTCGAACAGCGGCAGGCCGATATCGTCCTCCAGGTCCTTCAGCCACTTGGAGAGCCCGGGCTGGGTGGTGTTCAGCATGGCGGCGGACTGGCTCATGTTGCCGGTCTCGGCCAGGCTCAGCAGCATCTGCAGGTTGCGCAGGCGCAGTCTCTGGGTCCAATCCATGGGGGTGACCTATACGGTAAATCGTATCGATAAGATGAAATCTTCATTTCAAATCTTATAGGGTGCGGCGTATAACGACAACAAGACGGTGCGCAGTCAATCAGGCACCCACAAATCGCGCTCCCCAATGCCGAGCAGAAGTTACGGAGACAGCATGTCCGAGCACACCCCAGACCCGGCCCGCGTGGCCTACTACGAAGAAATCGGCCGCAGCCATATGACCCCGCTGTGGGAGTCGCTGCACGCGCTGGTCCCGCCACAACCGCGGCCCCAGATCGTGCCCGCCATCTGGAAGTACGCGCAGATCCGCCCGCTGGTGATGCAGGCCGGCGGCGTCATCAGCGCCGAGGAAGCGGTGCGCCGCGTGCTGGTGCTGGAGAACCCCGGCATCCCCGGCAAGTCGAGCATCACCTCCACGCTGTACGCGGGCCTGCAGCTGATCCTGCCGGGCGAGATTGCCCCCAGCCACCGCCATACGCAGTCGGCGCTGCGCTTTATCGTCGAAGGCAAGGGCGCCTGGACCGCCGTCAACGGCGAACGCACTACCATGCATCCCGGCGATTTCATCATCACGCCGTCGTGGACGTGGCATGACCATGGCAACCCCAGCGTGGAAGACGGCGGCGAGCCGGTGGTGTGGCTCGATGGCCTGGATATCCCGCTGGTGCAGCAGTTCGACGCAGGCTTTGCCGAGAACTACCCCGAGTCGCAGCAACCCGTGACCCGCGCCGAAGGCGACAGCTTTGCCCGCTTCGGGCACAACATGGTGCCGGTGCGGCACCGCGTGACCGATCCCACTTCGCCGATCTTCAGCTACCCGTACGCGCGGTCGCGCGAGGCGCTGGACCAGCTCTACCGCAACGGCGAACTCGATCCCTGGGACGGCGTCAAGCTGCGCTACGTCAACCCGGCTACCGGCGGCTGGCCGATGCCGACCATCGCCACCTTCATGCAGTACCTGCCGGCGGGTTTCCAGGGCAAGACCTATCGCAGCACCGATGCCACCGTGTACAGCGTGGTGGAAGGGCGCGGCACCGTGCGCATCGGCGATGCGCAGTTCCAGTTCGAGCCGCGCGACGTGTTCGTGGCGCCGTCATGGGCGCCGGTGCAGCTCGGCGCGCTGGAAGACGCCGTGCTGTTCAGCTATTCCGACCGGCCGGTGCTGTCCGCGCTGAACCTGCTGCGCGAATCGCGCACCTGAGCCCGCCAACCCTGACCAGAGCCCCCGCCCGCGGGTGCCAGCCGGCACCGCCGGGCCGGCGCTCACCTGACAAATCCCTGGAAGCCTTGACCATGTCCTACGTCTTCACGCCCCCCGCCACCGTTGCCATCCTCGTTGCCGGCAGCGATGACCAGTTCGCCGTGCGCCGCGTCTACTGCGTGGGCCGCAACTACGCCGCCCACGCCCGCGAAATGGGCTTCGATCCCGACCGCGAGCCGCCGTTCTTCTTCTGCAAGCCGGCAGACGCCATTGTCCCGGTGCAGGCCGGCACCACGCTCGACCTGCCGTACCCCGCGCAGACGCAGAACTATCACTACGAGGCCGAGCTGGTGGCCGTGATCGGCAAGGGCGGCTCGGATATCCCCGTCGAGCAGGCGCTCGAACACGTGTGGGGTTACGCCGTCGGCCTCGACATGACCCGCCGCGACCTGCAGATGAAGATGCGCGAGATGGGCCGCCCCTGGGAAATCGGCAAGGCCTTCGACGCCTCGGCGCCGGTCGGCCCGATCCATCGCGCCAGCGACATTGGCCATCCGCAGCAGGCCGCCCTCTGGCTGACCGTCAACGGCGAAACCAGGCAACGCAGCACCGTGGCGCACCTGATCTGGTCGGTGGCCGAGACCGTGGCCTACCTGTCGCAGTTCTTCCGCCTGGAGCCGGGCGACGTCATCTTCACCGGCACCCCTGAAGGCGTGGGCGCGGTCAAGGCAGGCGACACCATGGTCACCGGCGTCGACGGCCTGGGCGAACTGACCGTGCGCGTGGTCTGACCCCGAGCCAGGCACAGCACACAGGCAATTCCGATCATGCAGCTCTACAGTTTCTTCAACAGCTCGACGTCCTACCGCGTACGCATCGCGCTGGCCCTCAAGGGCCTGCCGTACGACTACCTCGGCGTCAATATCCGCACCGGCCAGCACCGCGAGGCGGAGTATGTCGACGGCATCAATCCGTCCGCTTCCGTGCCCGCGCTGGTCGATGGCGACTTCACGCTGGGCCAGTCGTTCGCCATCCTCGACTACCTGGACGCGCGCCATCCGGAGCCGCGCCTGCTGCCTCAGGAACCTGAGCAGCGCGCACGCGTGCTGGAGCTGTCGATGCTGATCGGCAACGATATCCACCCGGTCAACAACCTGCGCGTGCTGCGTTACCTGCAGGACACGCTGAAGGTCACGCCCGAGCAGAAGGACGCCTGGTACCGACACTGGATTGACGAAGGCATGGCCGGCGTGGAACGGCTGCTCGCGCGCCACGGCCATGGCAAGTGGTGCTTCGGCGACGCGCCCACGCTGGCTGATGTCACGCTGGTGCCGCAGGTGGCCAACGCGCTGCGCATGGGTTGCGACCTGGGCCGCTACGAGCGCGTGATGGCGGTCTTCGCCCACGCCAGCGCCCATCCCGCCTTCGTCCAGGCCGCGCCCGCGCGCCAGCCCGACTACAGCGCCTGACGCCAGCGGCGCAGGCCAGGAGACAGACATGAACAGCACCCACAAGGCGACCAACAACGCGACCGGCAAGGTCCTCATCATCGGCGGCGGCATCGGCGGCCTGGCCGCGGCGCTGGCGCTGGCACGCCAGGGCATCCGCATTGAACTGCTGGAACAGGCCGAGCAGATCGGCGAGATCGGTGCCGGCATCCAGCTGGCCGCCAACGCCTTCGCAGCGCTGGACGCGCTGGGCGTGGGCGAGGCCGCGCGCGGCCGCGCGGTCTTTACCGACTACCTCAGCCTGCGCGACGCCATCGACACCAGCGTCATCGCGCAAGTCGATGTCGGGCAGGCGTACCGCGAGCGCTTCGGCAACCCGTATGCGGTGATCCATCGCGCCGACATCCACCTGTCGATCCTGGAGGCGGTGCAGGATCATCCGCTGATCACCTTCCGCACCAGCACGCGCGTGGAGCAACTGCTGCAGGACGACCACGGCGTGACCGTGATCGACCAGCACGGCGAGCACCACCGCGGCGACGCGGTGATCGGCTGCGACGGCGTCAAGTCCGCGATCCGGCAGGCGCTGATCGGCGACGAAGCGCGCGTGACCGGGCACGTGGTCTACCGCGCGGTGGTCGACGTGGCCAACATGCCGCAGGACCTGCAGGTCAACGCCCCGGTGGTGTGGGCCGGCCCGAACTGCCACCTGGTGCATTACCCGCTGCGTGGCGGCCAGCAATACAACCTGGTGGTGACCTTCCACAGCCGCGAACAGGAAACCTGGGGCGTGCGCGACGGCAGCAAGGAAGAAGTGCTGTCGTACTTCGAGGGCATCCACCCGCTGCCGCACCAGATGCTGGACCGCCCGACCACATGGAAGCGCTGGGCCACCGCCGACCGCGACCCCGTCGAGCGCTGGAGCTTCGGCCGCGCAACCATCCTCGGCGATGCCGCCCACCCGATGACCCAGTACGTGGCGCAGGGCGCCTGCCAGGCGCTGGAAGATGCCGTGACCCTGGGCGCCGCGGTGAAAGCCGCGGATGGCGACTACGCCGCGGCCTTCAAGCTGTACGAGCAGGCCCGTATCCCGCGCACGGCGCGCGTGCTCTATGCCGCGCGCGACATGGGCCGCGTCTACCACGCCAGGGGCGTCGACCGCCTGGTGCGCAACAGCCTGTGGACCGGCCGCAGCCAGTCCCAGTTCTACGACGCGCTGCAGTGGCTGCACGGCTGGCGCGCGCAGAACTGCCTGAGCCCCACGCCGTGGCTGTAAGCCGCTGAACGCGGCGTTCTTTCCGCGTTGAAATCCCTGCATCGAGCTGGCGGCCTACGAAGCTGCCGGCCCTATAGGGTCTGTTCCCATATAAAACGCGCGCGCGCAAGGGGGATTCGCGGCGCAGTGCTAGGCGCTGGCCGCGCCGCTTGGTTGTTCCAAGCAAGCGGGCAGCAACAACGCAATGCGCCGCGAATCCCCCTTGCCCTTCGGGTTGGCCCGAGCCGGGGCCATCTACTTTGTCGGGCGCCTTGCAAAGGGAATTACCCTTTGCGGCGACGCCCTTCGCGTAGCTGACCCCGGCTCGGGCCAACGCGCGTGCGTTTTATATGGGAACAGACCCTACCGCCCCTAATCCTGGCAACAAGGAGGAGACACCATGCCTGCCAGCCAACCGCTTGACGTCACCGCGTTTATCGACCGCCAGCCACTGTCGGCGTTCCAGGTGACTATCGTCGTACTGTGCTTCCTGATCGTCGCTGTCGACGGCTTCGATACCGCCGCGATCGGCTTTATCGCGCCCGCCATTCGCGCGGAATGGCAGCTGCCGCCGGCACAGCTGGCGCCGCTGTTCGGCGCCGGGCTAGGCGGCCTGATGGCGGGCGCTTTCCTGTTCGGCCCGCTTGCGGACCGGTTCGGCCGCAAGGGCGTGCTGGTGCTGTCGGTGCTGTTCTTCGGCGCGGCCAGCCTGGCTTCGGCGTGGTCGCAAGACCTGTGGACGCTGGTGCTGCTGCGCTTCCTGACCGGCCTGGGCCTGGGCGGCGCCATGCCCAACGCGATCACGCTGACCTCCGAGTTCTGCCCGGACAAGCGCCGCTCCTTCCTGGTCACCACCATGTTCTGCGGCTTCACGCTGGGCTCCGCCTTCGGCGGCCTGGCCTCGGCCGGGCTGATCGACGCCTTCGGCTGGCGCTCGGTGCTGGTGGTCGGTGGCGTGCTGCCGCTGCTGCTGGCGGTGGCGCTGGTCTGGATGCTGCCGGAATCGGTGCGCTACCTGGTGATGACTGGCAAGTCGCGCGAGCGCATCGTCGCCACGCTGCGGAAGATCGCCCCGCATGAAGACCTGCGCAGCGCTACCTTCGCAGTCAGCGAGCAGCGCGCCACCACCTCGCCGGTGCGGCACCTGTTCCGCCCCGAGCTGCTGCGCGGCACGCTGCTGTTCTGGCTGACGTTCTTCATGAGCCTGCTGGTGATCTACCTGCTGTCGAGCTGGCTGCCGACGTTGCTGCGCGGCACCGGGCATTCGCTGCGCACGGCGGCACTGGTGACCACCATGTTCCAGGTCGGCGGCACGGTGGGCGCCATCGCGTTGGGCTGGCTGATGGACCGGATCAATCCGCACTACGTGCTGGCTTCCAGCTATTCGCTGGCAGCGGTGTGCATCGCGGCGGTGGGCAGCGTTGCGTCCGAGCCGGTTGCCGCGGGCATCGCGGTGTTCCTGGCGGGATTCTGCATCTCCGGGTCGCAGGTGGGCGCCAATGCGTTGTCGGCCAGCTTCTATCCGACGGATTGCCGTGCGACCGGCGTGAGCTGGGCCAACGGGGTGGGGCGGATGGGCTCCGTGGTGGGTTCCGTGGGCGGCGCGACGATGCTGTCGATGGGGCTGGGAATGCCGGCGCTGTTCGTGCTGATCGGGGTGCCGGCGTTGATTGCCGGGATGTCGATGCTTTCGCTGGGCGTGGTCAGGCGGGAGCGGGTGGCGGAGCGGCTGGCGGTTTGAAATGCCACGACCGGCGCCAAACTGCTGACTGCGTGCTCCCTCTCCCGCTTGCGGAAGAGGGGAGAAAACCGAGAAGCGGCGCCAAACGGCTGATTGCGTGCCCCCCTCTCCCGCAAGCGGGAGAGGGGAGAAAACCGAGAGGCAGGCATAGCGCTTCATTGCCGCGCCATCTCACTCCACGTCAATCACCCGCCCCGGGCACAAAATCAAATTCGGATCCAGCGACCGCTTGAGCAGCCGCATCAACCCCAGCGCCTCGGGCGTGCGCGAATGCCCGAGGAATGGCTTCTTGTGCGTGCCGATGCCGTGCTCGGCGGAAATGCTGCCGTCGAACTCGCGCACCTTGGGGTAGAGCACCTCGCTGATCTCATGCTCGGGAAAGTCCTCGGCTGTCGTGCCGGGGAGATAAACGCTGACATGCAGGTTGCTGTCGCCCACATGCCCGAAGTTGACCAGCTCGGCGTGCGGCCAGCGCGCCAGCAGCGCCGTGCGCAGGCTCTCGGCGAAGCGGCCGATCTGGCCGATCGGCAGGCTGACGTCGTAGGCGGCATTCGGTGCCCACATCACCGGGAACTCGGCGACCGCGTCGCGCAGCTTCCAGAAGCTCTCGGCTTCCTTCTCGCTGGATGCCACCGCGGCGTCGGTGATCAGGCCGGCTTCCATCGCCGTTTCCAGCATGGCTTCGAAGGCCGCGCCGTCCTGTCCGGCGTCATTGCCCTGCAGGTCGACCAGTACATAGAAGGGTGAGCCGGCCCGCAGCGGCGCACGCACGCCTGGCACGCGCGTGGTCACCAGTTCATAGAAATCGGCCCACATCGCCTCGAAGGCCGAGACGCGGCCGGACAGCCGGCGCTGCGCATGGCGCAGCAGCGCGACCACGTCTTCATAGCTGCGCAGTGCGCACAGGGCGGTCTGCGTGCAACTCGGTAAAGGTGCCAGACGCAGCACGGCGCGCGTAATCACGCCGAGCGTGCCTTCGCTGCCGACAAAGAGCTGGCGCAGGTCGTAGCCGGCGTTGTTCTTCTGCATCTTGTTGAGCGAGCTGACCACGGTGCCATCGGCCAGCACCGCCTCCAGCCCGAGCACCTGTTCGCGCATCATGCCGTAGCGGATCACGCGGTTGCCACCCGCGTTGGTGGCGATATTGCCGCCGATCTGGCAACTGCCGCGGGCGCCCAGGTCCACCGGAAAGAGCCAGTCGGCAGCGCGCGCGGCGTCCTGCGCGGCCTGCAGCGTGGTGCCGGCCAGCACGGTCATGGTGCCGGCCTGCGCGTCGATCTCTTCCACGCCGCGCATGCGCTCGAGCGACAGCACCAGCTCGCCGCCGGCTGGCGTGGCCGCGCCCGCCAGCCCGGTCAGGCCGCCCTGCGGCACCACCGGCTGCCGGTGGCGGTTGCAGATCGCCAGTACCGCCGACACTTCGGCCGTGCTGCGCGGGCGCGCCACCGCCACCGGCGGCTGGGGATCGAGCGGCGCGTACCAGTCCTTGCGGAAGCGGGTTTCGATGGCATTGCCAACTTGCAAGCCGGCGGGGTCGAGGACGCCGGCCAGGTCGGCCAGCAGGGCGGAGGGGTCTAGCACGGGTGCCATCGAGGGTTTTTCCGGTTGCGTGGGTGAGCGGGGAGAGTGCTTGAGCGCAGCCACGAATGCTAGGGCAAGGCCGCGCACGATGATAAGAGCCAATCGGCGCCGGCGCGGTGGCACCACGCCTCGCGCCCCGGCTTCAGGTGCTTGCCTTATGCACCGCTCCACGCTTCGTTGTTGATGCGCGCGCTGAATTCGCGTGGGGGCTGGCGTGTGCGGGCCAGGTGCTCCAGGGCCGGCTCGATGACTTCGGCAAGCTTGTGGAAGGCGGGGCCGATATCGTCCTCCGGCACGCAGGCGTAGCCCAGCAGCAGCCCCTGCCGCGCCCGCTGTTCGTCGCTGTAGTAGCGCGACAGCGGACGTGCCGACAGGCCCTGCGTACGCGCCGCCATGCTGATGCCGAGATCGTCGGCGCCCGGCGGCAAGTGCATCACCAGGTGCAGCCCGGCCTCATGCGTGGAGGTGGGCCAGTCCTGGCCGAAGCGCTTCGCGATGGCCTCGCGCAGCAGGCCCTGGCGCTGCGCATAGCGCTGGCGCATGCGGCGCAGGTGCGTGGCGTAATGGCCCTCCTCGATAAAGTCCGCCAGCACCGCCTGCTGCATCAGCTGTCCCTCGCGGAACAGCTCCGACAGGCCGGTGGCGAAATGCGGCGCCAGCGGCTTGGGCAGCACCATGAAGCCCATGCGCAGTCCGGGAAAGAGCGTCTTGGAGAAGGTGCCCATGTAGATCACCCGGTCGTGCTCGTCCAGGCCCTGCAGCGAAGCCAGCGGCCGCCCCTCGAAGCGGAACTCGCTGTCGTAGTCGTCCTCGACGATCCACGCGCCGCGCTGCCGCGCGTATTCCAGCAGCATGCGCCGGCGCGTCAGGCTCATCACGGTGCCAAGCGGGTACTGGTGCGAGGGCGTCGCGAAGATAAAGCGCGGCGGATCCTGCAGCGTCGCGGCGTCGGGCGCGATGCCTTCGTCATCCACCGGCACGGGAATCACATCGACGCCCGCATTGGTCAGCAGGCTGCGCGTGCCCCAGTAGCCGGGATCTTCCATCCATGCCTTGTCGCCCGGATCGGCCAGCAGGCGCGCGATCAGGTCGATGGCCTGGTGGATGCCGGTGGTCAGGATGATCTGCTCGGGCTCGCAGCGCACCGCACGCGCCAGCCGCAGGTGCTCGGCCAGCACGCGCCGCAGCGGCAAATAGCCGCCGTGATGGGCATAGGTGAGCAACTCCGGGCGCGGATTGCGCCAGTGCTTGTTCAGCAGCCGGGCCCAGGTCGCATGGGGGAACAGCGAAACATCGGGCACACCCGCCATGAAGGCGCCCCACTGCCGATCCGACGCGCCGGCGTTGGACACGAGGTGCATCCCGCGCCGCGACAGATCGAAGCGGTTTGAATTTTGCTGCACTGCAGGCACAGGCGTGGTGCCAATTCGGGCACCAGGCTTGTGCAATGCACTATGGTCGGGAAAAGTCTGCGAGACAAAGGTGCCACGTCCGGTCGATGCCGTGACGTAGCCTTCCGCCAGCAACTGCTCATACGCGTACAAAACGGTATTGCGGGAAACCCCTATCTCCGTCGCCAGCAGCCGCGATGCGGGCAGCTTGCTGCCCGCAGAGATAGAGCCAGCAAGGATTTCCTGGCGAATCAGCTCATACAGCTGGCGGTTCATATGCGTCCCGTTGCGCTCCGCCTGCATTCCCGCCGGACGCTCCAGCCGCTGCAGCAACAACTCGGACAGAATCGTTTCCTTCAAAGTGGCTCCAGCAAATATCGTGAATATGGACCTATCTATGGTACCAACGATCGTTTAATTTTCCATCCGTGGTCGGCGTCATCGCGAAATTTTTGTGGGTGGCGCCTGATGCGTTGGCTTTGCGTCCCCTTCATGCGCCCCCCTCATGCGCCCACGTTTGCCAGGAGCTTTCATGTCAGGTCCCGATTCCCTCACGGCCAGCCCGTCCTCCGACCCGGTGGTGGTACCCACCACCGCTGAGCTCTCGCAAGCCGTGCGCGGCCTCCTGCCCTATATGGTCGAGACGCTGTCTGGCTTCGTGGCGGCCAAGAGCCCGTCGGGCGAAGAGCAGCCCGCGGCGGACTTCATCGAAGGCGCGCTGGCCGAGCTGGGCCTGGCCTCCGAGCGCATCGCGCTGCGCACCGAAGACATCCGCCACCTGCCGATGTATTCGCCGGCGTGCTGCCCGGACGGCGGCCGCTACAACCTGCTGGCGACGCACCGGCCCGGCCGCAAAGGCGGCCGCTCGGTGCTGTTCAATGGCCATCTCGACGTGGTGCCGACCGGCCCGGAAGCGATGTGGAGCCAGTCGCCGTTCGCGCCGGTGGTGAAGGACGGCTGGCTCTACGGCCGCGGCGCCGGCGATATGAAGGGTGGCATCGTGTGCGCGCTGGCCGCGTTCAAGGCGCTTGCCAGCCTGGGCCTGCAGCCGGCCGGGGCGGTGGGCTTCAATGCGGTGCTGGAAGAAGAGAACACCGGCAACGGCGCGCTTGCCACGGTGGCGGCGCTGCGCAGCGCGGTCGGTGCCGGCAAGCTGGCGTCCTTCGACACCGTGATCATTCCCGAGCCGCTGGGCGAGCGCCTGATGAGCGCGCAGGTCGGCGTGTTCTGGATGTTCATCGACCTGACCGGCAAGCCGGCGCACGCGGCCTACATGACCAGCGGCGTCAACCCGGTCGAGGCCGGCATCGCGGTGATGGAAGACCTGCGCCAGCTCGAAGCGGAATGGAACCGTCCGGAGCACCGCCCGGCGGCGTACCGCGACCACGCCCATCCGATCAATTTCAATCTCGGCCAGATCCAGGGCGGCGAGTGGAACTCATCGGTGCCGTGCACTTGCACGCTGGGCGTGCGCATCGGTTTCTTCCCAAACATGGATATCGACGAGGCCAAGGCCACGGTGGCAGCGCGCATCCGCGCCACCGTTGAGCGCCTGGCCAGCAATCTCGAACTGCGCATCCGCTATGAAGGCTTCCACGCCCCCGGCTGCGAATTCGACCTCGACGTGCCCAGCATGCAGGCGCTGGGCGAAGCGCACCGCAAGGTCAATGGCACGCCGGTCCGCCGCGAGGCGACAACGGCGACCACCGATGCCCGGCATTTCCGCATCGGCCTGGAAACGCCGGTGACCTGCTACGGGCCCGAAGCCCGCAATATCCACGGCATCGACGAATCGGTGTCGCTGGAAAGCATGGTGCGAGTGACCACGACGCTGGCCCAGTTCCTGGTGGACTGGTGCGGCGTGGAACCGGCCGGCGACGCGGCCTGAAGAAGCCGCGCGCAAGCACAACCGGCGCTGTTATCCCAAAGCCATCACCCAAAGAACCAAACTGAGCGAGCCAAACTGAGGAACTGCCCGATGAACCGATTCACGATGCGACTGACCAAGAGCGTGCTGTCGATGGCGCTCGCCGCCACCGGCCTCTCTCTGCTGCCGCTGGCGCTGCCGGCCGGCAACGCCATCGCCCAGACCAAGGGCGGCACGCTGTCCGGTATCGTCCAGCCCGAGCCGCCGATCCTGGTGAGCGCGATGAACTCGCAGGCGCCGACCCAGTATGTGGCCGGCAAGATCTACCAGGGCCTGCTGACCTACAGTGCCGACCTGAAGCCGCAGCCGGAACTGGCCAGGTCGTGGACCATCTCGCCGGACGGCCTGACCTATACCTTCGAGTTGCAGAAGGGCGTGAAGTGGCATGACGGAAAGCCGTTCACCTCCGCCGACGTGGTGTTCTCGATCGACAAGATGCTGCGCGACGTGCACGTGCGCACGCGCGCGGTCATCAACAAGTACATGGCGTCGATCCGCGCCGTCAACGACAGCACGGTCGAGATCAAGCTGAAGGAGCCGTTCCCGCCGTTTATCTCGATGTTCGAGACCGGCACCATGCCGATGATGCCCAAGCATATCTACGACGGCACCGACTACCGCAACAACCCGGCCAACCAGAAGCCGGTCGGCACCGGCCCCTTCATGTTCAAGGAGTGGAAGAAGGGCGCCTATATCAAGCTGGCGAAGAACCCCAACTACTGGAAGGCGGGCAAGCCCTACCTGGATGAGCTGGTGTTCTACGTGATCCCGGATTCCGCCTCGCGCGCCGTGGCCTTCGAGAAGGGCGACGTGCAGGTGCTGCGCGGCGGCGATGTCGACAACGTCGACGTCAAGCGCCTGCGCGCGCTGCCCAACGTCGAGTACACCACCAAGGGCTGGGAAATGTTCTCGCCGATGGCCAGCATGCTGCTCAACGAGCGCAAGCCGCCGTTCGACAACGTGAAGGTGCGCCAGGCGGTGATGCACGTGCTCAACCGCAAGATGATCGTCAACAACATCTTCTTCGGCATGGGCAAGCCGGCGGTCAGCCCGTTCTCGTCAACCACGCTGTTCTTCGACAAGAACATGCCCGAGTACGACTTCAACCTGAAGAAGGCGCGCGAGCTGGTCAAGGCATCGGGCGTGGATGTGGGCAAGTACCCGGTCAAGATCCTGTCGACCTCCTACGGCGCCAACTGGGATCGCCTGGACGAGTACGTCAAGCAGATGCTCGAGCAGATCGGCTTCAAGGTCAGCATCGAGTCGGCCGATGCCGGCACCTGGTCGGCGCGCGTCAGCAACTGGGAATTCGACCTGACCACCACCTACACCTATCAGTACGGCGACCCCGCGCTGGGCGTGGAGCGGCTCTACGTGACGCGCAATATCGTCAAGGGCACGCCGTTCGCCAACGTGCAGGGCTACAGCAATCCGAAGGCGGACGAGCTGTGGGCCAAGGCCGGTTCGACCATGGACACCGCGGAGCGCCAGAAGCTGTACAGCGAGCTGCAGAAGATCCTGGTGACCGACGTGGCCAATGCCAACCTGTTCGAGGTGGAGTTCCCCACGCTGTACCGCAAGCACGTCAAGAACCTCGTGACCACCGCCATCGGCCTGAACGAGTCCTTCGACAACGTCTCGATCGAGAAGAACTGAGCGAGACCGGAGCCACTGCCCGCGCCTGAGCCGGCGCGGGCAGTCAGCCCTGAAGCCTGAAATCCGCTGCCATCGCCGCGCCCCGCAAGGGTAACGGCGAGGGCCAGCTGCATCCAAGTGCCGTGGTGGCCAGCCCGGCCGCCAGCGTGGAGCAAGCCGTGAACTTTCTATCCTTTCTTGGCGCCCGTCTCGGAAAGGCCGTCGTGGTCGTCCTTGGCGTGGTCGTCATCAACTTCTTCCTGATCCGGATGGCGCCGGGCGACCCGGCCACCGTGATGGCGGGCGAAGCCGGTGCCGGCGACGCCGCCTTCGTCAACCAGCTGCGCGAGCAGTTCGGGCTCGACAAGCCCGTGATGACCCAGCTTGGCATCTATCTCAAGGGCGTGGCGCAGCTCGATCTGGGCTACTCCTATCGCAACCACCTGCCGGTGCTGGACCTGATCCTCGACCGGCTGCCCGCGACCTTCCTGCTGATGAGCGGGGCCTTCCTCTTTTCCATCGTGCTGGGCGTGCTGCTCGGCGTGATCGCGGCGCGCACCCGCTACGAAAACCGCCGCCGCTGGATCGACAGCGCGGTGATGTCCGGCGCGCTGCTGCTGTATGCGACCCCGCTGTTCTGGCTGTCGCTGATGGCCATCATCCTGTTCTCGGTGGTGCTGGGCTGGCTGCCTGCCTTCGGCATGGAGACCATCGGCGCGGGCTATACCGGCCTGGCCCGCGTCAAGGACGTGGCGCTGCACATGATCCTGCCGACGGTGTCGCTGGGCTGCTTCTTCATGGCCGTGTATGTGCGCCTGACGCGCGCTTCCATGCTGGAGGTGATGGGCATGGACTACGTCAAGACCGCGCGCGCCAAGGGCGTTCCCGCCGGCCGCGTGATCCGCGTGCATGTGCTGCGCAACGCGCTGCTGCCGGTGATCACGTTCGCCGGCATCCAGCTGGGCCAGATGGCCGGCGGCGCGGTGCTGACGGAAACCGTGTTCTCGTGGCCCGGCATCGGCCGGCTGATGTTCGATGCGCTGCTGCAGCGCGACTACCAGTTGCTGCTAGGCATCTTCTTCGTGACCTCGGCGCTGGTGGTGTTCTTCAACCTGGTGACCGACGTGATCTACCGCTTTATCGACCCGCGCATCGCGGCGGGCGCCAAGGGAGCCACCGCATGAAAGCCTTCCTGCAACGTTACTGCCGCAACTATGGCGCGGTGATCGGCCTGCTGGTGCTGTTGGGAGTGCTGGCACTTGCCGTGCTTGCGCCGATCTTCTACGAAGAGTCGCCCTGGCTGATGGTGGCCGAGCCGCTGGTGCAGCCGTTCACCGACCCGGCGCTTCCCTTCGGCACCGACATGCTGGGCCGCGACATCACCGCCGGCATGCTGTACGGCGCGCGGGTCTCGCTGCTGGTCGGCGTGATCTCCACCGCGGTGGCGCTGGCCGTCGGCATCGCCGTGGGCGCGGTGGCCGGCTATTGCGGCGGCCGCGTCGACGATGCGCTGATGCGCATCACCGAGTTCTTCCAGACCATTCCGCAACTGGCCATGGCAGTCGTGATCGTGGCGATCTTCAATCCCTCGATCTATTCCATCGTCGCCGCCATCTCGGTGGTGTCGTGGCCACCCGTGGCGCGCCTGGTGCGCGGCGAGTTCCTGTCGCTCAAGCAGCGCGAATTCGTGCAGGCCGCGGTGGTGATCGGGCAGAAGCCGGTGCGCATCATCGCCACGCAGATCCTGCCCAACGCCATGTCGCCGATCATCGTCTCGGCGTCCTTCATGGTCGCCACCGCGATCCTGACCGAGTCGGCGCTGGCCTTCCTGGGGCTGGGCGACCGCAACATGATGAGCTGGGGCTTCATGATCGGCGCGGCGCGCACCATGATCCGCGAAGCCTGGTGGATGAGCGTGTGGCCCGGCGTGGCGATCCTGCTGACGGTGCTGTCGATCAACCTGATCGGCGAGGGCCTGAACGACGCCATGAACCCGCAGCTGCGCCGCCGCGGCGAGTGAGCGCCCGCCCTGGAAATGCAAAGGACAAAGTGATGAAGACCAGCGACCAAGCGCCCCTGCTGTCGATCCGCGAGCTCTCGATCGCGCTGCCCGCGGGCGGCGACCGGCCCTACGCGGTGCGGGATATCTCCTATGACCTGCATGCCGGCGAGATCCTCTGCATCGTCGGCGAATCCGGTTCCGGCAAGTCGATGAGCGCCAACGCCATCATGGGCCTGCTGCCAACCTACCTGAAACCGGAGCAGGGCCAGATCCTGTTCAAGGGCCGCGACCTGCTGACACAGGACGAAGCCACGCTGCTCGGCATGCGCGGCAAGGACATGGCCATGGTGTTCCAGGAGCCGTTGTCCGCGCTGAACCCGGTGATGACCGTGGGCGACCAGATCGCCGAGGTCATGCGCGTGCACAACGCCTATCCGGGCGAGGCGCGTGCGCGCCGCGTGCTCGACCTGCTGGAGTTCGTCGGCCTGCCCGATCCGGCCACGCTGATGCATGCCTATCCGTTCCGCCTGTCGGGCGGCCAGCGCCAGCGCGTAGTGATCGCGATGGCGCTGGCGCTGGAACCGGCGCTGCTGATTGCCGATGAGCCGACCACCGCGCTCGACGTCACCACGCAGGCGCAGATTCTTGACCTGATCCGCCGCATCCAGGCCGAGAAGGGCATGGGCGTGATGTTCGTCACCCATGACTTCGGCGTCGTGGCCGAGATCGCGGATCGCGTGGCGGTGATGGAGAAAGGCGTGCTGGTGGAGATGGGCAGTGCCGATCAGGTGTTGAACCGTCCGCAGCATCCCTATACCAAGCGCCTGATCGGCGCCGTGCCGCACGGCCGTGCCGGCGAGCGCGGACGCAATGAGGCCGAGACCGTGCTGGAAGTGCGCGACCTGCGCAAGACCTATGTCACCGGCGGCGGGCTCTTCTCCAAAAAGCGCGTGGTGCATGCGGTCGACGGCGTCAGCTTCACGGTGCGCCGCGGCGAAACGCTGGGTATCGTCGGCGAATCCGGCTCGGGCAAGTCCACCATCGGCAAATGCCTGCTGCGCCTGACGGATATCGATGGCGGCGCGCTGATGTTCGACGGGCAGGACATCGCCCGGTTGTCCGAGCGCCAGTTCCGCCCGCTGCGCCGCGACGTGCAGATGATCTTCCAGGATCCGTTCGCCTCGCTCAACCCGCGCCATACCGTCGGGCGCATCATCACCGATGGCCCGGTTGCCAACGGCGTGCCGCTGGCCGCCGCGCAGGCGCGCGCGCGTGAGCTGTTGCAACTGGTGGGGCTGGAGGCCTCCGCGTTCGACCGCTATCCCAACCAGTTCTCCGGCGGCCAGCGCCAGCGCATCGGCATCGCGCGGGCACTGGCGCTGGAGCCGAAGCTGCTGGTGGCCGACGAGTCCGTCTCGGCGCTCGACGTCTCGGTGCAGGCGCAGGTGCTGGAGTTGCTGGCCGAGCTGCAGAAGCGCCTGAACATCGGCCTGATCTTCATTACCCACGACCTGCGCGTCGCCGCGCAGATCTGCCACCACGTGATCGTGATGCACAAGGGCCGCGTGGTCGAGTCCGGCCCGCCGGGGCAGATCTTCGACACGCCGCAGCATGCCTATACCCAGCGCCTGATCGGGGCGATCCCCGGCAAGGAATGGGACCCCACACTGATCCGCGCCGCCGCCTGAGCGGCGCGGGCACCAACCACGTCGTAACTGCAAAGACAACTGGAGAGAAGTCATGAAGAACGCCGAACTGGTTCGCCGCAAGGACGCCGCCACCCCGCGCGGCGTGGGCGTGATGTGCAATTTCTACGCCGAGCGCGCGCTGAATTCGGAAATCTGGGATGTCGAGGGCAAGCGCTATATCGACTTCGCCGCAGGCATCGCCGTGCTCAACACCGGCCACCGCCATCCGCGCCTGGTCGAGGCCGTCGAAAAGCAGCTGGGGCGCTTCACCCACACCGCTTACCAGATCGTTCCCTACGCCAGCTATATCGAGCTGGCCGAGAAGATCAACCGCCGTGCACCGGGCCGCTCCGCCAAGAAGACCGCATTCTTCACCACCGGCGCCGAGGCGGTAGAAAACGCCATCAAGATCGCCCGCGCCGCCACTGGCCGCCCCGGCGTGATCGCCTTCTCCGGCGGCTTCCACGGCCGCACCATGATGGGCATGGCGCTGACTGGCAAGGTCGCGCCGTACAAGATCGGCTTCGGCCCGTTCCCCGGCGAGGTCTACCACGCGCCGTATCCGTGCGCGCTGCACGGCGTCAGCACCGGGGACTCGCTCAAGGCGCTGCAGCACCTGTTCAAGGCGGACATCGATCCCAAGCGCGTGGCTGCCATCATCTTCGAACCCGTGCAGGGCGAGGGCGGCTTCAACGTGGCGCCGGCGGAGTTCGTGCGCGCACTGCGCGCGGCCTGCGACGAGCACGGCATCCTGCTGATCGCCGATGAAGTGCAGACCGGCTTCGGCCGCACCGGCAAGCTGTTCGCGATGGAGCACTACGACGTGGCGCCTGACCTGACCACCATGGCCAAGAGCCTGGCCGGCGGCATGCCGCTGTCGGCCGTGTGCGGCCGCGCCGAGGTGATGGATGCTCCCGCGCCCGGCGGGCTGGGCGGCACGTATGCCGGCAACCCGCTGGCGGTGGCGTCGGCGCTGGCGGTGCTTGAGGTGCTCGAAAGCGAAAAGCTGATCGAACGCGGCGCCGAGCTGGGCCAGCGCCTGATGACGCGCCTGGAAAGCCTGCGCCCGCGCGTGCCGCAGATCGCCGAAGTGCGTGGCGTTGGCGCAATGGTGGCGGTGGAATTCCGCCAGGCCGACGGCAGCCCCGATCCCGACTTTACGCGCACGGTGCAGAACCGCGCGCTGGAAAAGGGCCTGCTGCTGCTGTCGTGCGGCGTGTACGGCAACGTGATTCGCTTCCTGTTCCCGCTGACGATCCAGGACGAAGTGATGAGCGAGGGCCTGGACATCCTGGCCGAGGCACTGACGCGCTGACCTGTCCATTCCATCGATACCATCGATACCAAAGAGACTACCCATGCAACTCAAGGACACTGGCCTGCTGCGTGCGCAGGCCTATATCGCCGGCAACTGGCAGGATGCCGACAGCGGCGCCACCTTTACTGTTACCGATCCCGCCAGCGGCGCCCTGATCGGCACCGTGCCCGGCATGGGCGCGGCGGAAACTCGCCGCGCCATCGATGCCGCGCAGGCGGCACAGGCTGGCTGGCGCCGCAAGACCGCGCGCGAGCGCGCCATGGTGCTGCGCGCCTGGTACGAGCTGATGCTGGCCAATGCCGACGACCTCGCGCTGCTGATGACCACCGAGCAAGGCAAGCCGCTGGCCGAAGCGAAGGGCGAAGTCGTCTATGCCGCCTCCTTCCTCGAATGGTTCGCCGAGGAAGCCAAGCGCGTCAGCGGCGATGTGCTGGCCACGCCCGCCAACGACAAGCGCCTGGTGGTGGTCAAGGAGCCGGTGGGCGTGTGCGCGGCGATCACGCCGTGGAACTTCCCGCTCGCGATGATTACCCGCAAAGCCGGCCCGGCGCTGGCCGCGGGCTGCGCCATGGTGCTCAAGCCGGCCGAGGACACGCCGCTGTCGGCGCTGGCGCTGGCCGTGCTGGCCGAGCGTGCAGGGCTGCCGGCGGGCCTGTTCAGCGTGATCACCGGCGATGCCATTGCCATCGGTGGCGAGCTTACCGCCAACCCGGTGGTACGCAAGCTGAGCTTTACCGGCTCGACCGAGGTGGGCCGCATCCTGATGCGGCAATCCGCCGACACCATCAAGAAGCTGTCGCTGGAGCTCGGCGGCAACGCGCCCTTTATCGTGTTCGACGACGCCGACCTCGATGCGGCGGTGGAGGGCGCCATCGCCTCCAAGTACCGCAATGCAGGGCAAACCTGTGTTTGCGCCAACCGGCTCTATGTCCACGACAAGGTCTACGACGCGTTCGCCGAAAAGCTGGTCGCGGCAGTGGCGAAACTGAAGGTCGGCCATGGCGTGGAGCCGGGCGTGCTGCAAGGCCCGCTGATCAACGAAGATGCGGTGGCCAAGGTGGAGTCGCATATCGCCGACGCGCTCGGCAAGGGCGCGCGCTTGCTGGCTGGCGGCAAGCGCCACGCGCTGGGCGGCACGTTCTTCGAGCCAACCGTGCTGGCCGACGTGACGCCCGCGATGCGCGTGGCCCGGGAGGAAACCTTCGGTCCGCTGGCGCCGCTGTTCCGCTTTTCCACCGACGAGGAAGCGATCGCGATGGCCAACGATACCGAATTCGGACTGGCCTCCTATTTCTTCAGCCGCGATATCGGCCGCGTGTGGCGCGTGGCCGAGGCGCTTGAGTACGGCATGGTCGGCATCAACACCGGCCTGATCTCCAACGAGGTGGCGCCGTTCGGCGGCGTCAAGCAGTCAGGCCTGGGCCGCGAGGGCTCGAAGTACGGCCTCGACGAATACCTGGAGATCAAGTACCTGTGCATGGGCGGGCTGGACCGCGGGGTGGGCCACGGGGTGGGCCGATGAGCGCGCCGCAAGACCGGCCCAGGGCCGTCGGCACGGTGCAGGTCGACAACGAGCGCGTGGTCGTGACCGAGTGGCGCTTCGCGCCCGGCGCCGAGACCGGCCAGCATCGCCACGACTACGACTACGTGGTGGTGCCGATGACCACCGGGGCGCTGCGCCTGCAGACGCCGGCGGGCGAGGCGGTCAGCCAGCTGGTCGCCGGCCAGGCCTATTACCGTCCGGCCGGCGTGGAGCACAACGTCATCAATGCCCACGAAGGCGAATGCATGTTCGTGGAGATCGAGATCAAGCCGGCGGCCGGTGCCGCGGCGGGGGGAAGTTGCCAATGAGCCAAGCCAATCCAACCCTGCGCGAGCATTCCGCCCTGCGCGAACGCAACGGAGGGCAGATCCTTGTCGAGCAACTGCGCATCCAGGGCGTGCGGCGCGTGTTCCTGGTGCCGGGCGAAAGCTACCTGCCCTGCATCGATGCGCTGTACGACCACCAGGACGCGATCACGCCGATCGTCTGCCGTCAGGAAAGCGGCGCCGGCTATATGGCCGAGGCCCACGGCAAGCTGACCGGCGAGCCCGGCGTTTGCTTCGTCACGCGAGGCCCCGGCGCCACCAATGCCAGCATCGCCGTACATACCGCATTCCAGGACTCCACGCCGATGATCCTGTTCGTGGGGCAGGTCGGCAACGACTTCTACGAGCGCGAAGCCTTCCAGGAAATCGATTACCGCCGCATGTTCGGCCAGATGGCCAAGTGGGTCGCGCAGATCGACCGCACTGACCGCATCCCCGAGTTCATCGCGCGTGCCTTCGCCGTGGCCACCAGCGGACGGCCCGGCCCGGTGGTGCTGGCTTTGCCCGAGGACACGCTGTGGGGCAAGGCCACCGTGGCCGACATGCCGCGCTACGTGCGCAGCCACGCGGCCCCGGCGCCGCTGGCGCTGGCGTCGCTGGCCGCGATGCTGGAACAGGCCGAGCGCCCGTTCCTGATGATCGGCGGCTCCGGCTGGACCCCCGAGGCGATGCGGCAGATGGAAGGCTTCGCCGAACGCTTCGGCCTGCCGGTGGGGCTGGCGTGGCGCCGGCTGGAGTGCTTCGACAACCATCATCCCAACTATGCCGGCCATGTTGGCTGGGGCATGGGCGAGGCATTGCGCGCGCGCATCCGCGAGTCGGACCTGCTGATCGCCGTCGGCACCCGCATGGGCGAGGCCACCACCGAGGGCTATACCGTGGTGGAAAGCCCGCTGCCGCGCCAGCGGCTGGTGCATGTGTATCCCGATCCGGAGGAGCTGGGCCGCGTGTTCCGCGCGGAAGTGCCTGTCGTTGCTGACGTCGTCTCGTTCGCGGCCGCGGTGGACGGCCTGCGCCCGGCGCGCGAACACAACCGCGCGGCACTGGTGGAGCGCGCGCGGCACGATTACCTCGAAAGCCAGAAGGCGCTGCCCGCGCCAGGGCCGCTGAACCTGAACCAGGCCGCCTGCCTTGTGCGCGAGCGCTTGCCCGAGGATGCCTGCATTACCGTCGGCGCCGGCAACTACGCCGTTTTTCCGCATACCTATTACCGCTACAAGGGCGTGGGCACCAGCCTTGCGCCCACCGTGGGCTCGATGGGCTACGGCCTGCCGGCGGCCATCTCGGCCAAGCTGGAGCATCCGGAACGCACCGTGGTCTGCTACGCGGGCGACGGCTGCTTCCAGATGAACCTGCAGGAGCTGGGCGTGGCCATGCAGTACCGCCTCGGCATCGTGGTGCTGGTGTTCAACAACGGCATCTGGGGCACGATCCGCGCCCACCAGGAGCGCGAATTCCCCGGCCGGACCATTGCGCTGGGCTTCGAGAACCCCGAGTTCGCCGAACTGGCGCGCGCCTACCGCGGCTACGGCGAAGTGGTGGCCAGCGACGCCGAATTCGGCCCTGCTCTGGATCGCGCGCTCGACTTTGCCGGCACGCACAGCATGCCGGCGCTGCTGGAACTGCGTTACGACCCCGACGGCATCGCGCCCGGCATGACGCTCTCCGGCATCCGCGCGGCGGCGCTCGCGCGCCAGGCGGCAGGCTGAACCGGCGATTTCCTTCAAAACCCTATCTAGACCATGCGTGCCTTCTTCTCGGATGATCAGTTGCTGCACGAGCCCCGTCAGTTCATGCGCGCGGGGCGGTTGTGCGCGCCGACCGACGTGCCGGCCCGCGCGGCGGCACTGCAGCACGCGCTTGCCGCGCGCGGCATCGAACTGGCGGCGCCGCCCGATTGCGGGCGCGCGCCACTGGAGGCGGTGCACAGTCCGGCCTATCTCGATTTCCTCGCCAGCGTCTACGCGCGCTGGCAGGAACTGGCGCGCCCCGGCTTCGAGCCCGGCATCGAAGTCCTGCCCAATCTTTCGCCGTATCACAACGGCAAGGTCGGCGAGCCGCGCCGGCCCGCGTGTCCGACCGATTCGGTGATCGCCCAGGCCGGCTACTACCTGGGCGACCTTAGCTGCCCGCTAGGGCCGGACAGCTGGCGCGCGATCCTGCGCGGCGCGCACAGCGCGGTCGCGGCGGCTCGCCATGTGTGTGAGCGGCAGGACGGCGCCGGCATGGCCTACGCGCTGTGCCGCCCCTCCGGCCACCACGCCCACAGCGACCGCGCGGCCGGTTTCTGCTACGTCAACAACTCGGCCATCGCGGCGCAGACGCTGCTGGCCCGCTTCGGCAAGGTGGCGGTGCTCGACGTCGACGCGCACCACGGTGACGGCACCCAGCAGATCTTCTATCACCGTTCCGATGTGATGACGATTTCGCTGCACGCCGATCCGGCCGGCTACTACCCGTTCTACACCGGCTATGCGAACGAGCGCGGGTATGGCGCGGGCTATGGCTACAACCTCAACTTCCCGCTGCCGCATGGCAGCGGCGACGCCGAGTTCCTGTCGGCGCTGGACGGCGCGCTGGACGCGCTGCGCGACTACCGTCCGCAGGCGGTGGTGCTGGCGCTGGGCTTCGATACCTACGAGAACGATCCCATCAGCGTCCTGAAGGTCAGCATAGATGGCTACCGCGGCATCGGCGAACGCATCCATGCGCTGGGGCTACCGACGGTGGTGGTGCAGGAGGGCGGCTATGAGGTCGAGGCGATCGGTCGCGGGCTGGATGCGTTTCTGGCGGGTTTCGCGCCCGCGACGGCATAAGCCTGCATGGCGCAATCACCCGCAATCACCAATACTGGGAGAACTGCAATGACTAGCAAGATCACCATCAACGGCCAGCGCCTGTGGCAATCGCTGATGGACCTGGCAAAAATCGGCGCCACCCCCAAGGGCGGCAATGCGCGGCTGGCGCTGACCGCGCTCGACGGCCAGGGCCGCGACCTGGTATGCGGCTGGATGCGCGACGCCGGCCTGGCCGTGACGGTGGACCGCGTCGGCAATATCTTCGGACGCCGCGCCGGGCGCAACGATGCGCTGCCGCCGGTGATGACCGGCAGCCATATCGATACCCAGCCGACCGGCGGCAAGTTCGACGGCTGCTTCGGCGTGCTGGCCGGGCTGGAAGTCATGCGCACGCTCAACGACCATGGCGTGACTACCGAAGCGCCGCTCGAACTGGCCATCTGGACCAACGAGGAAGGCACGCGCTTCGTGCCGGTGATGATGGGTTCGGGCGTGTTCGCCGGCATCTTCCCCCTGCAGACCGCGCTGGACGCCACCGATACGGAAGGCAAGCGCGTGGCGGACGAACTGCAGGCCATCGGCTACGCCGGCACCGACGAAGTAGGCGGGCGGCCGGTGGGGGCCTATTTCGAGGCGCATATCGAGCAGGGCCCGGTGCTGGAAGCCGCGGACAACGTGATCGGCGTAGTCACCGGCTCGTTGGGGCTGCGCTGGTACGACGTGACCGTGACTGGCATGGAAGCCCATGCCGGCCCCACGCCGATGCCGCTGCGCCGCGACGCGCTCTATGGCGCCACCCACGTAATGCAGGAAGTGGTGCGCATCGCCCACGACTTCGCGCCGCACGGCCGTGGCACGGTGGGGGTGGTCAATCTCCACCCCGGCTCCCGCAACGTGATCCCCGGCGCGGTCAAGTTCACGGTCGATCTGCGCCACGAAGACGCCGCCAAGCTGGCGGAGATGGACGCTCGCTTCCGCGCCGCGTGCGAGGCGCTGGCGCAGGGCAAGACCACCGGTGCCACCTTCGACGTGAAGATCGACGACGTGCAGTACTTCCCGCCGACCCCGTTCGCGCCAGAACTGGTCGACCACGTGCGCCGCGAAGCCGTGGCGCGCGGCTACAGCCAGCAGGACATCGTCACCGGCGCCGGCCACGATGCCGTCTACATGGCCAGCGTGACCCCGACCGCGATGATCTTCGTGCCCTGCAAGGACGGCATCAGCCACAACGAAGTGGAAGACGCCCGCCCCGAGCACCTGGAAGCCGGCGCCAACGTGCTGCTGGGCGCGATGGTGGCGCAGGCCGGCGCATGACCGCCGCGGCGCGGGGCAGGCCCGACTGGTGGCGTGGCGGGCTGCTGTTCCTGTGCGTGGTGACGCTGTTCGCTACCGTGGACGCCACCGCCAAGCACCTTGTCGGCCGCTATCCCGCGCCGTTTCTCAACGCGGTGCGCTACGGCGCCACGCTGGCGGTAGCGGTGGCCATGCTCGCCATGTCCGGCCAACTGAGCGGCCAGCTGCGCTTCTGGCGCACGCCGCACCGCGGCCTCCTGGTGCTGCGCGGGTTGATGCTGGCGGTGGTCGGCACCTGCTTCATGACCGCGCTGCTTTGGATGCCGCTGGCCGAAGCCACCGCCATCTATTTCATGGCGCCGCTGATGGTGGTGGGCCTGTCGCCGTGGATGCTGGGCGAGAAAGTCGGCCCGCGCCAGTGGCTGGCGGTAGCGGCGGGCTTCTGCGGCATGCTGCTGATCGTACGCCCCGGCGGCGCGGTGTCCTGGCTTGGGACCGTGCTGATGCTGGCCGCCACGCTGGCCTATGCCATGCTGCAACTGCTGACGCGGCGCATGGCGGGACAGGTCGATGCCCGCGTGCAATACGGCTTTGCCGCGCTGATCTGCATGGTCGCTACCGGCGTGCCGGCGCCGTTCTTCCCGCCGCCGGTGTGGCCCGACCTGGCCGACTGGCTGGCGATCCTGGCCATGGGCCTGATGAGCGCGGCGGCGCAGGTGCTCCTGATCCTGGCTCTGCAGCGCGCCCCGGCTTCGCGCCTGGCGCCGCTGAACTATTTCCATCTGCTGCTGGCGCTGGTCTATAGCGCGCTGTGGTTCGGCCGCTGGCCCGATGCGCTGGCGCTGGCCGGCATCGCCCTGATCGTGGTCGCGGGCCTGACGCAGACGCTGCCGTTGCCCGCGGCCCTTTCAACCAAACGAGGAACCCCATGAGCGAAACACGCGATCTGCCTTACTGGCAGGCTCGGGCGGCCGCACTGCGCCCGCAAAGCCGCGCCTGCATCGGCGGCGAATGGACCGACGCCGCAGACGGCGCCACCTTCGACACCATCAACCCCGCCAACGGCGCCGTGCTGGCCAAGGTGGCGGCATGCGGGGCGGCCGACGTCGACCGCGCCGTCGCGGCAGCGCGCCAGGCCTTCGAGCAAGGCGTCTGGTCCGGACTGGCGCCGCGCGAGCGCAAGGCCGTGCTGCTGCGCCTGGCGGCGCTGATCGAAACCCATCGCGAGGAACTGGCGCTGCTGGAAACGCTCGACATGGGCAAGCCCATCGGCGACACGCTGGCCTACGACGTTCCGGAAGCGGCGCGCACCTTCGCGTGGTACGCCGAGGCCATCGACAAGCGCTACGACGAGATCGCGCCCACTGGCGGCAACGTGCTCGCCACGATCACGCGCGAGCCGCTCGGCGTGGTGGCAGCCGTGGTGCCCTGGAACTATCCGCTGCTGATGGGCAGCTGGAAGGTGGCGCCGGCGCTGGCCGCCGGCAACAGCGTCATCCTCAAGCCCGCCGAACAGTCGCCGCTGACCGCGCTGCGGCTTGCTGAGCTGGCCGCTGAAGCCGGCATTCCGCCCGGGGTCTTCAACGTGTTGCCCGGACTGGGCGCGCAGGCCGGTCAGGCGCTCGGCCTGCATCCGGATGTGGATTGCATCGCCTTCACCGGCTCCACGGCCACCGGCAAGCGCTTCATGGAATATTCCGGCCAGTCCAATTTGAAGCGTGTGTGGCTCGAATGCGGCGGCAAGTCGCCGCACATCGTGTTCGACGACTGCCCCGACCTCGACCGCGCCGCGCAGGCGGCCGCCATCGGCATCTTCAACAACCAGGGCGAAATCTGCATCGCCGGCTCGCGTCTCTATGTCCAGCGTGCCATCTACGACGCCTTCATGGAGAAGCTGGAGGCCCACGCCAGAACGATGCAGCCCGGCGATCCGCTCGACCCGGCCTCCGCCATGGGCGCCATTGTCGACGCGCGCCAGCTTGATCGCGTGATGTCCTATGTGGACGGCGGGCAGCGCGAAGGCGCGCGGCTGCGCCTGGGCGGCGAACGCGTCCGTACAGACACCGGGGGCTACTTCCTGCAGCCCACCATCTTTGAGTGCCCGAGCCAGTCGCTCAGCATCGTGCGCGAGGAGATCTTCGGGCCGGTGCTGGCCGTGACTGTGTTCGACACCGAGGAAGAGGTCGTGCGCATGGCCAATGATTCTCCCTATGGGCTGGGCTCAGGGCTATGGACCGCCAATTTGTCGCGTGCGCACCGCGTCTCGCGTCGGCTGCGGGCGGGCCTGGTGTGGGTCAACTGCTATATGGATGGGGATGTTACGGTGCCGTTCGGCGGGGTCAAGCAGTCGGGGTCGGGACGGGACAAGTCGCTGCACGCACTGGACAAGTACACCGATTTGAAGACTACGTGGATTAGTCTGGAATAAGCGCCCAGAACCACTTGGCTGGAAATGGCGGCGAACCCCCGTCGCCGCTGGCTTCGTCGCCCGTATTCGTCGCCCGTACCTGCACGGACATTGGGTAGTATCCCGATTTCCAGGAAATTGATTACCACATCATCCCACTAATCATTCGCATCCCCACGCGCTACGCTTGACTCACATCCCAACCGGAGTCCAAGCAAATGAAAGCCATCGGCCTGACCCAATACCTCCCCATTGCCGATCCCCGCTCGCTGCGGGACGTGGAGATCGACAAGCCCACGCCGGCAGGCCGCGACCTGCTGGTCAGGGTCGAAGCCATCGCCGTCAATCCGGTGGACACCAAGGTCCGCGCGCCCAAGCCCCAGACCGAAGCGGCTCCCCGCATCCTGGGCTGGGACGCTGCCGGTGTGGTGGAGGCTGTCGGCCCCGACGTCACCTTGTTCACGCCAGGCGACCCCGTCTACTACGCCGGCAGCATCACCCGCCCAGGCACCAACGCAGAATTCCACCTCGTCGACGAACGCATCGCCGGCCACAAGCCTGCCTCGCTGGACTTCGCCAACGCCGCAGCCTTGCCGTTGACTGCGATCACCGCATGGGAAGCGCTGTTCGACCGCCTTGCCATCTCCCCCAAGGGCGAGCACGCCGGCCGCTCGGTCCTGATCATCGGCGGCGCCGGCGGCGTAGGCTCGATCGGCATCCAGCTCGCCAGGGAGCTGGCGGGACTTACCGTCATCGCCACCGCATCGCGCCCCGAATCGCAGGACTGGTGCCGCAAGCTCGGCGCCGACCATACCGTCGACCATCGTGGCGACCTGCCGGCGCAAGTAAGGGCCCTGGGCTTTGCGCATGTCGACTACATCCTCTGCTTCAACGACACCGACGGCCATTTCCCGGCCATGGCCGAACTGATTGCGCCGCAGGGCAAGATCTGCACGATCGTCGAGAACGCCCGCCCGCTGCCGGTCGAACTGCTCAAGAGCAAGAGCGCCACGTTCGTCTGGGAATTCATGTTTACGCGCGCGATGTTCCACACGCCCGACATGATCGCGCAGCACCGGCTGCTCAACGAAGTGGCGCGGCTGGTGGACGCCGGACGGCTGCAAACCACGCTGGGCGAACACCTGGGCCGCATCAACGCCGAGAACCTGCGCCGCGCACACGCCATGCTGGAGGGCGGCCGCACCATCGGCAAGCTGGTGCTGGAAGGGTTCTGAACCCGCGCGCACAAACCAGAAGCGACAACGCCCGCCAGGAACCCTGGCGGGCGTACTTCATTGCGCGCACAGGGCGAAGGCAGCTCAACTCATCTTGCCGAGGATCGCTTGCATCTCGTCGACATTGAATGCCCGCAGCGTTTGTGTGCGGACGTTGCCCAGCGCGCCGATCGCCAGGCCGAACGCGGTCATGCTGGCGTCATCCTGGGCCTCGACGGTCAGCACAATGTCGTATTTGCCCAGTGTCCAGTAGATGTCTTTCATCTCCACCCCGAAGCGCGCGCCCATCTCGCGCACCGCGGCGGCGCGCTTGGTGGTGTCCTTGACGGCGCGGATGCCCTGGTCGGTGAAGTTGGCTAGCACGATATAGCGGGTCATGGCGGGATCTCCGGAAAAGGATCGATCGAACGCCGTCCCGGCCGCGTGCATGCAACCCATCGCAGCAACCCAACGCCGTAACCCAACGCAGCAAGCCGGGGCAGTGGTTCAGGACTTCCGGGCGCAGCACCGGGGCGCCTGAGCAACCTTTTCCCGATGCATATCGCGCGCCAGCTGCCGTGGTGCGCCGCGTAGCGGGAGACGCCGCCGTGCCGGCCACCGCGGGGCGGGCCGGTGTGTATCAGCCCTGATACAGCGGCCCGCGTTAGTCCTGCGTTGGACGACTGTCGGCGCCCTCCGGCGTATCCAGCGCGCGCATGTTGTCCAGCAGCTTCAGCAGGTAATGCAGCGTATGCGTCAGGTCGTTGGTCGAGAACCCGTCCAGCGCCTGCTCGTAGTACTGCCGGATCTTCGGCTGCGCCTGGTGCAGCCACACTTCGCGGCCCGGCTCGCTCATCCGCACCAGCCGCGAGCGGCGGTCGCGCCCGTCCGGCGCCAGCGTCACGTGACCGTCGCGTTCCATCCGGCTGACCAGCCCGGACAGGTTCTGGCGGCTCACCATCAGATAGCGCGCCAGGTCGCCGACGCTCATGCCATCGGCGGCTTCCGGACGCGACAGTGCGCCCAGCACTGCCCACTGCTGCGTCGTCAGGCCTTCGGCTTCGACCGCTCGCGATCCTGTTTTATGCAACATGTTTGCGCATTGGTATAGGCGGAAGAATAGCCGGTTGGCCAGTTCCATGCGGGCGCTGGCGGGAAGTTCGCCGCCTTTGTCGGGGTTAACCATAGTCATTTCCACAGTGTTGATGCCTTGCGCAGGGCGCCGACCGCTCCTATTATACGTCAATATATTTACGTAATTGACGGGGCATGTGGCGGCGACACCGCCGGCACGATAGCACCGGAACCCTGAAAGGAGAACGGCTGTGCAAGGACTCGAAGGCAAGACGGTCATCGTGACCGGCGGTGGTGGCGGTATCGGAGGCGCAACCTGTTTGCGTTTCGCGCATGCGGGTGCGGCGGTCGGCGTGCTCGACCTGAACCCGGAGGCCGGCGAACGCGTGGCAGCGCAGATCCGCGATGCCGGCGGCCGCGCGTTGTCCGTGCGCTGCGACATTACCGATCGCGCCAGCGTCGACGCGGCGGTGGCGGCGGTGGAGCAGGGACTGGGTCTCATCGACGTGCTGGTCAACAACGCCGGCTGGGACGTATTCCGTCCGTTCGTCAAGACCGAGCCGGCGCAATGGGAGCGGCTCATTGCCATCAACCTGACCGGCGCCCTGCATATGCACCACGCGGTGTTGCCGGGCATGGTGGCGCGCAAGCGCGGGCGCATTGTCAATATCGCCTCCGACGCCGCGCGCGTGGGCTCCTCCGGCGAGGCGGTGTATGCCGCTTGCAAGGGCGGGCTGGTGTCGTTCTCCAAGACCATCGCACGCGAGCATGCGCGCCACGGCATCACCGTGAACGTGGTGTGCCCGGGCCCGACCGAGACCGCCCTGTTCGAAGACTACAAGCAGGGCGCGGGCAACCCCGAGAAGCTGGTGGAAGCCTTCACCCGCTCGATCCCGCTGGGCCGCATCGGCCAGCCCGACGACCTGCCCGGCGCGGTGCTGTTCTTCGCCGGCGACGATGCGGCATTCATCACCGGCCAGGTGCTGAGCGTGTCGGGCGGCCTGACGATGAACGGCTGAGCGCAACCCATCCAACCAGACAATGGAGAAGACGACCATGCAATACGAAGACATCCGCTATGAAGTGCGCAACGGCGCGGCCTGGATCATCATCAACCGCCCGGAAAAGATGAATGCCTTCCGCGGCCGCACCTGCGACGAACTGATCCACGCGATCAACCGCGCCGGCTATGACCGCGAGATCGGAGCCATCGTGCTGGCCGGCGCCGGCGAGAAGGCCTTCTGCACCGGCGGCGACCAGTCCGCGCACGAAGGCCAGTACGACGGCCGCGGCACCATCGGCCTGCCGATGGAAGAGTTGCACAACGCCATCCGCGACGTGCCCAAGCCGGTGATCGCGCGCGTGCAGGGCTATGCCATCGGCGGCGGCAACGTGCTGTGCACGATCTGCGATTTCACCATCGCATCGGACAAGGCCATGTTCGGCCAGGTCGGCCCGCGTGTCGGCTCGGTCGACCCGGGCTATGGCACCGCGTTCCTCGCACGCGTGGTCGGCGAGAAGAAGGCGCGCGAGATCTGGTACCTGTGCCGCCGCTATCCCGCCGCCGAGGCGCTGGCGATGGGGCTGGTCAACGCCGTGGTGCCGCACGAGCAGCTCGACGCCGAAGTGCAGAAGTGGTGCGACGAGATCCTGGAAAAGAGCCCGACCGCGATCGCCATTGCCAAGCGCTCGTTCAATATGGACACCGCGCACCAGAGCGGCATCGCGGGCATGGGCATGTATGCGCTCAAGCTCTATTACGACACCGAGGAATCGCGCGAGGGCGTGCGCGCCTTCCAGGAAAAGCGCAAGCCCGAGTTCCGCAAGTACGCCAAGTAAGCCCCACCGGACCGCGCGGAGACGATCATGAATCCCTACCTTGACGAAGACCTGTCGGCGCTGGCCGGGCATGCCCGCCGCTTTGCCGACGCGCGCGTCGCGCCCGGCTACCTGGAGCGCGACCGCACCCGCGTCCTCGACCGCGCGCTGATGCGCGAAATGGGCGAGATGGGCTTTATCGCGCCCGAATTGCCGGAACAGTACGGCGGTCAGGGCATGGGCTCGCTCGCGGCCGGCGTGATCCATGAAGCGGTGGCGCGCGCCGACCTGAGCCTGTCGTACATCAACCTGCTGGCTTCACTGAACGGGCAGATCCTGGCGCACCATGCGCGGCCGGAGATCGCCGGCCCGTGGCTGCAGCGCCTGACGCGCGGCGAAGCGCTGCTGGCGATTGCGCTGACCGAGCCGCGCGGCGGCTCGGACGCGGCCGGCCTGCGCCTGCGCATGGAGCGCGATGGCGACCACTATGTGCTTAACGGCGAGAAGACCTCGATCTCCGCCGCAGACCAGGCCGATGCCGCGGTGGTGTTCGCGCGCAGCGGTCCGGTCGAGGCGGGCGCGCGCGGGGTGTCGGCGCTGCTGGTGCCGATGGACCTGCCGGGCATCACGCGCAACCGCTTCGACTGCCATGGCCAGCGCGCCATCGGCCGCGGCTCGATCTTCTTCGAGAACGTGCGCGTGCCGGCGAGCCACCTTCTCGGCAAGGAAGGCGAGGGCTTCGTGCAGGTGATGCAGGGCTTCGATTTCTCGCGCGCGCTGATCGGCCTGCAGGTGCTGGCCGTGGCGCAGATGGCGCTGGACGAGACCTGGGCCTACGTGGCCGAGCGCCAGGCCTTCGGCAAGCCGCTGTCGGCGTTCCAGGGCGTGTCGCACCCGCTGGCCGATTTCGAGACCCAGGTGCAGGGCGCGCGCCTGCTGTGCCTGCAGACGCTGTGGCTGAAGGACCGTGGCCTGCCGCATACCGCCGAAGCTGCGATGTGCAAGTGGTGGGCGCCCAAGCTGGCGTACGACGTGGTGCACCAGTGCCTGTTGTCGTTCGGCCATGGCGGCTATGACCGCGGCGCGATGGAGCAGCGCCTGCGCGACGTGCTCGGCTTCCAGATCGGCGACGGCACCGCGCAGATCATGAAGACCATCATCGCGCGCACGCGCGCGGGTCGCGAAGCGGTACCGGCCTGACGCGGCGCGCGCGCATCGCACGCCTATCGCACGACTGGCTGCACACGGCCGGCTGCACATACAACTGGCCGCACACAATAACGAGGAGACCGCCATGGATTTCGACGCCGTACTGATTGCGCCGCGCCGTGCCGCCAGCATTGCCGCCGGGCACTGGCAGGACCGTACCATCAACGACTATCTTGCCGTCTGCGTGCGCGACCGGCCCGACGCGCCTGCGCTGACGGCGCTCAGCATCGACCGGCAGCGCGTGACGCGCTTCACCTGGCAGGAACTGGCGCGCATGGCCGACCGCGTGGCGGTTGGGCTGTCCCGCCTCGGCATCGTCGCGGGCGACGTGGTCTCATGCCAACTCCCCAACAGCTGGCACCTGAGCGTGCTGTACCTGGCCTGCGCGCGCCTGGGCGCCGTGCTCAATCCGGTGATGCCGATCTTCCGCGAGCGCGAGCTGTCGTTCATGCTGGCGCATGCGCAAAGCAAGGTGGTGGTGGTGCCGCAGGTCTTCCGCGGCTTCGATCATGCGCGGATGCTGCGGGGTTTGCGTGAAGCGTTGCCCGCGGCGTTGCCCGCGCTGCACCATATCGTCGTGGTGGATGGAGATGGCGCTGACAGCTTCGAGGCGCTGCTCAGCGGGCCAGCCTGGGAAGACGCCCCCGATGCCGCCACCATCCTGCTGCGCAGCCGCCCGGGTCCGGACGACGTCACGCAGCTGATCTACACCTCCGGTACCACCGGCGAGCCGAAGGGGGTGATGCATACCGCGAACACGCTGTTCTCCAACATCGTCGCCTATGCCGGCCGGCTGCATCTCACCGGCAACGACGTGGTGCTGATGGCCTCGCCGATGGCGCACCAGACCGGTTTCATGTATGGCCTGATGATGCCGGTGATGCTGGGCGCGCATGCGGTGCTGCAGGATATCTGGGACCCTGCGCGTGCCGCCGCGCTGATTCGCGACGAGGGCGTGACGTTTACCATGGGCTCCACGCCGTTCCTCACCGACTTGGCCCGAGTGGTGACCGAGTCCGGCGCACCAGTGCCAAGCTTGCGCATCTTCCTGTGCGCGGGCGCGCCGATACCGGGTGCGCTGGTCGAGCAGGCACGGCACGCGTTAGGCGCGAACATCGTATCGGCATGGGGCATGACCGAGAACGGCGCGGTGACCACGACGCTGCCGGAAGACAGCGACGAACGCGCGTCCACCACCGACGGCCGCCCGCTGCCCGGCGTGGCGATCCGCGTGGTCGATGGCACCGATACGGACGTCCCGGTCGGCGAGACCGGACGGCTGCTGGTACGCGCCTGCTCCAACTTCGGCGGCTACCTGAAGCGCCCGCAACTGAATGGCACCGATGCCGACGGCTGGTTCGACACCGGCGACCTGGCCCGGCTCGATGCCGATGGGTACCTGCGCATCGCCGGCCGCAGCAAGGACGTGATTATCCGGGGCGGCGAGAACATTCCCGTGCTGGAGGTCGAGACCCTGCTATACCGCCATCCCGCGGTGGCGCAGGTGGCGATCGTCGCCTATCCCGACGAACGGCTGGGCGAGCGTGCCTGTGCTTTCGTGGTGCCGCGCGCCGGGCATGACTTCGACCACGCGGCGATGGTGGACTGGCTCAAGGAGCAGAAGATGGCACTGCAGTACATCCCGGAAAAGCTCGTCGTGCGCGACGCCTTGCCGGCGACGCCGGCAGGGAAGATACAGAAGTTCAGGCTGCGCGATCTGTTGCGGGATGCGCTGTAAAACTGTGCTATTGCCGCCGGTTTGCTCCCCTCTCCCGCTTGCGGGAGAGGGGCAGGGGGAGAGGGCGGGCGGTGGCTATGCCGCCTCGCTGCACTCCGTTGATGCTCCGGCCCTCTCCCCCACCCCTCTCCCACTACGCGGGAGAGGGGAGCGTTCACCAGTGATTGCGGCGAGTCCAGGCGACATCATTGATTTGCCGCCGGTTTGCTCCCCTCTCCCGCTTGCGGGAGAGGGGCAGGGGGAGAGGGCGGGCGGTGGCTATGCCGACCCGCTGCACTCCGTTGATGCTCCGGCCCTCTCCCCACCCCTCTCCCACTTCGCGGGAGAGGGGAGGGTTCACCAGTGCCTGCGGCAAGTCCGGGGCGGCATCGTTGATCCACTGCCGGTTTGCTTCTCTCTCCCACTTCGCGGGAGAGGGGAGCGTTCACCAGTGATTGCGGCAAGCCCGGGCGTCATCGTTGATCCACTGCCGGTTTGCTTCTATCTCTCGCTTGCGGGAGAGGAGGAGCATTCACCAGTGCCTGCGGCAAGTGCAGTAGGCATCGTTGATCCACTACCGGTTCGCTCCCCTCTCCCGCTTGCGGGAGAGGGGCAGGGGGAGAGGGCCGGCGCGTGTCAAGCACGCCTACCGTAACATCCGCGTTGCCGCGCCAAGCGCCTCACCAAACAACTCCCCCACCAGATCCACCTCAGCCTCGTCAATCACCAGCGGCGGCAGGAACCGCACCGTCGCCCCATGGCGCCCGCCAAGCTCGACGATGAGCCCGCGCTGCAGGCATTCGCGCTGCACGGTACGCGCGAAGCCGCCATCGGCGGGGCAGGCGCCGACCACGTCAGGCTCGGCACGTTCATCCACCAGTTCCACGCCAAGCATCAGGCCGCGCCCACGCACCTCGCCGATTGCGGCAAAGTCCGGCTGCAGATGGCGCAACCGGGTTGCCAGCCGCTGGCCCATGCCCTCGGCATGCGCCACCAGCCCCTGCGCAGCGATGGTGCGGATTGTGGCCGAGCCCGCCGCCATCGCCAGCTGGTTGCCGCGGAAGGTCCCGGCATGGGCGCCCGGCTGCCACGCGTCGAGCGCGCTGTCGTAGATCACCACCGACATCGGCAGCCCGCCGCCGATGGCCTTGGACAGCACCAGCACGTCGGGCACGATGCCGGCATGCTCGAACGCGAAGGTGCGCCCGGTGCGGCCCAGCCCGGTCTGCACTTCGTCCAGCACCAGCGCGATGCCGTGCGCGCGCGTGATGCGGCGCAGTTCGCGCAGCCAGCGCGCCGGCGCGGGAATCACGCCGCCTTCGCCTTGCACCGCTTCCACCACGACCGCCGCCGGCGGCAACACGCCGGACTCGGGATCGGACAGCATCTGCTCGATATAGCGCAACCCCGCATCGATGCCGGCGTCGCCGCGCAGGCCGAACGGGCAGCGGTAGTCATACGGGTACGGCAGGAACTGCACGCTGGCGCCGAGCGCGCCCAGCGGGGCCTTGGGCCCCAGGTTGCCCATCAGCGCCAGCGTGCCATGCGTCATGCCGTGGTAGCCGCCGGCAAAGCTCAGCACGGTGTGCCGGCCGGTGGCCGTCTTGGCCAGCTTGAGCGCGGCTTCGATGCCGTCGGCACCGGTCGGGCCGCAGAACTGGATGCGGGCGCGCGCGGCAAACTCCGCCGGCAGCAGGCCGAACAGGTCGTCGATAAACCGGTCCTTGACCGGCGTGGCCAGGTCCAGCGTATGCAGCGGCAGGCCGCTGTCGAGTGTGTCGCGCAGCGCGCGCACTACCGCCGGGTGGTTGTGGCCGAGCGCAAGTGTGCCGGCACCGGCCAGGCAGTCGATGAAGAGCTGGCCGCTGGTGTCGCGCAGGTACACGCCGTAGCCCTGTTCCAGCGCCAGCGGGATGCGGCGCGGATAGGAGCGGGCATTGGATTCGCGGGCGCACTGGCGCTGCAGGTAGGCGTTGTCGTCGAGCCGGATCGGTGCTTGCCGGGCAAAGGCGCCGGCCGAGAACGGCGCGGGTTGGCCGTGGGCGAGCGTGGCGAGCGAGGGAGGCGTCATGGTGTCATTCCTAGCGGAGGGCGTTGTACAGGGGCGTTGACTGCAAGGACTGGATCAAGGGTTGGCGCTGACGGAGCGCGAAGGGTATTGCCGTTGCACCACGCGCACGGCCGCCAGCGGGGTGGCCAGGCATGCCACATAGCGCGGACCGCCTCCGGCATCGTGCAGATACCAGACACCGGCGCCGGCGCGCGCCAGCGGCGGCATGCATTCGGCGCTGCCGGGCAGCGCCACGCGCACCGTTTGCGGCGATGCGGACAGGCCGGTGCCGACCGCCTTGCTGCACGCCTCCTTGGCGGTCCATAGCCGCAGGAAGCCCAACATGGCGTGTTCCGGCTGCCGCTGCGCCAGTCCGGCGAGCCAGTGCATCTCATCGGGCGCGCAGGCGACGGCGGCGCTGTCGCGCCAAGCTGTCCAGTCCATGCCGGCACGCCAGGCTTCGATGTCGATGCCGACCGGCACGCGCGACAGCGCGATCACCGCGCGCTCGCCGCTGTGGCTGACGTTGAAGTGCAGGGGCGGGTCGTCCGAGGCCGTGGCCAGCACGGGCTTGCCGAAGGCGTTGGCGGCCAGCGGGACGGCGGCGGGCGGCAGGCCCAGGCAACCGCCCAGCAGCGTGCGCAACGCCGTGCGCGCCGCGATAAATCGGTGGCGATCGGCGGCCTGGCGAAACGCGGCGGCGCGGGCGTGCTCGTTGGCCGAAAGCACGGCCGAAAGCACGGCGGGATCCACCGGCGCGTCGGCCGCTACGTGCCACACGTGGATGTCGTCGTGCGATGGCGCGGCGAAGTCAGGCAAGTGCATGGCCGGCTTCTCCGCTGAGCGCCGCGGTGCCAAGCACCGCCTGCGCAATAGCGTCCAGCACCGCGGGCGCCGCTTCGTGCAGAAAGAAGTGCCCGCCTGCGAAGACTTGCTGGTGGCAATGGTGCAGGGTTTCGTCGCGCCAGGCCGCCAGCGTGGCCGGCGGCGCGTGAACGTCGTCCTGGCCGCCCAGCACGGTGATCGGGCAGCCCAGGCGCGGGCCGCGGGCGTAGCGCCAGCGCTCGCACAGCGCGATATCAGACCGCAACACCGGCAGGAAAAACGCCAGCGCTTCCGGGGTTTCGCGGATCTCTGCCGGCATGCCGCCCATCGCGGCGATGACGTCGGCAAAGGCCCCGTCAGGAAGCGTGCTGAACGGCGGCCGCGCCGACGGCAGCGCCGGCGCGCCGCGCCCGGACACCACCAGCGCCGTGGGAGAAAGGCCATGCACGGTCTCGAGCACGCGTGCGGTTTCGAAGCCGAGCAGGGCGCCCATGCTGTGCCCGAACAGCGCAAAGCGCGGCGCCTCGGTGCGTGCCGCGCGCACGATCGCAGCGGCCAGGGCCGTGGCCAGTTCTTCGATCGAAGCCGCATGCGCTTCGGCCGTGCGCATGCCGCGTCCGGGCAGGCATACCGGCGCCAGCTCTAGCTGCGCCGGCAGCGCGTCGCGCCAGCCGTGGTACGCGGTATGGCCGGCTCCCGCATAGGGCAGGCAGTACAGGCGCACGCGCGCAGCCTCGGCTTGCGCGCCATTTGCGGCATCGCTTGCCCGCCCGGGCATCACGGCAAACCAGCGCTCGCGCACTGGCTGCGGCGCGCTCATGCGCCGGCCAGCGCGCGCTGCAGGCTGAGCGGGCGCATGTCGGTCCAGACCGTGTCGATATGGGCCAGGCATGCATCGCGGCTGCCCTGGAAGCCGGTGCTTTCCCATCCTGCCGGTACGGGTTTGTAGTCGGGCCAGATCGAGTACTGGCCCTCTTCATTGCGGACGACGTGGAAACGCGTGTCGGGATGGTCCCAGCTCATGGCAATGCTCCTTCAAGTGGTATGGAAACGCCATCGCGGTGCAGGCAAGTCAGTCCGCCGCGATGGCGTTGCGGTCATGAGAGACAACTCGGAGACAGCTCTAGAGCAACATCGTAAATGATAATGATTTGTATTTCCATTCGTAAATAATTCCGCTACACTCGCTTCACACTTTCAATGTGCAGACATTGTTCGCGTGGCTGCCCCCGTTGGCCTCCATTGACTCTCAGGCCGCAATCGGCCTCGCGAACGCACCCGTAGAGGCAACAGGGATATGGACACGACCAGTACCATCGCCGACCTCCAGGCGGACCATCGCGCCGGCGTGGCTCCCGCCGCAACCACAGCCAGCTCGGCAAGCAGCGCCAGGGCAAGCGGACTGCGCACCGCCCCGCTGTCCGCGCACGGCGCGCTGCCGCTGCTGGTCACGCCGGAAGGCGGCACCGACTGGCGCGGCCAGTTCCATGCCATGGCGGCGCTTGCCGCCGAGCATCTGCCGCGTGTCGGCGGCGTGCTGTTCCGCGGCTTCCATTTCGATGACGATGCCGCGTTCCGCGCCTTTGCCAGCGCCTTCGGCCATCCGCTGCTCAGCTACGAGTTCGGCTCCACGCCGCGCTCGCAGGTCAAGGAGGGGGTCTACACCTCGACCGAATACCCGGCGCACCAGGTGATCCCGCTGCATAACGAGCAGTCGTACACGCTGCAGTGGCCGATGAAGATCTGGTTCCACTGCGTGCAGCCGAGCGAAACCGGCGGCGAGACGCCGATCGCCGACAGCCGCCTGGTCTACCAGCGCCTCGATCCCGCCATCCGCGAGCGCTTTGCGCAACGCCGGCTGATGTACGTGCGCAATTACGGCAACGGTCTCGACCTGAGCTGGCAGCGCGCCTTCAATACCGAAGACCGTGCGCAGGTGGAGCGCTTCTGCCGCGCGCAGCAGATCGATTTCGAATGGAAGCCGGACGGCGAGCTGCGCACGCGCCAGCTGTGCCAGGCGGTCGCGCGCCATCCGGTGACTGGCGAGATGGTGTGGTTCAACCAGGCCCACCTGTTCCATGTGTCGAACCTGGCGCCGCACGTGCGCGAGGCCTTGCTGGCCGTGGTCGGAAGCGTCGACGAACTGCCGCGCAACGTGGTCTACGGCGACGGCGCGCCGCTGGAAGACGATGCGCTGGCGTCGATCCGCGCCACGCTGGACCAATGCACGGTGCGCTTTCCCTGGCAGCAGGGCGACGTGCTGATGCTCGACAACATGCTTGCCGCCCACGGGCGCGGCACCTTCACCGGCGCGCGCCGCGTGATCGTCGCCATGGCCGAGCCCGCGCCGCCCGGACTGGGCTGAGGCGCGCTTTCCGTCTGATCACTCCGTGCCTGGCAGGTTGCGCCTGCCAGGTGGGGACCTGTCATCTCCCACGTTTTCGCCATGTCGTCTTCCGAAGCTCCCTTGCCGGCCGAAACTGGCGCCCTGATGCGAACCCTGCGCGCCGAAGGCGTGCGCCTGCGCCTGCAGGACGGGCGCTGGCGAGTGGCTGGCGACAGCGCGGCCGGCACCGATGCGCAGCAGGCCGCGGCTGAGTTGCTGGCCACCCGCGCCGCCGAGGCCGATGCCTGGCTGGCCGCGCATCCCGGCTACTTCGACCGCTATCCTGCCGGCCCCGGCCAGCTCGCGCTGCTGGCCTTTCATCGCCGCCATCCGCACAGCGCGGCCTACAACATGGTGTTCGCGATCGAGATCCCGCCGGGCCTGCGCTTCGGGCTGCTCGAGGAGGCCGTGCGCCATGTGGTGGACTGCCATGAGGCGCTGCATAGCGGCTTTGTCGAGGAAGACGGCGAGATCGTGATGGCACGCCCCGCGGGCTTTGCCGCGGAGGTGTCGCTGACCCGCGCCGACGGCCTCGATGAAGCCGGCCTGCACGACTGGTTCGAGCGCGAGGCTGACGAGCCGTTCGATCCCGATGCGGGGCAGGTCTGCCGATTCCGCTTCCTGGTGTCGCGCCAGGCGGATGGCGCCGACCGTATGTGGATGTGTGCGGGCATGCACCATATCGCCGGCGACTACCTCGGTTTCGAACTGGTCTGCGACCAGATCTTCGCCACCTATGACGCGCTGCGCGCCGACGAAGCGCCGATGGCGTCGCAAGTCGGCCGCTACCGCGACTGGCTGGTGCGCCAGCGGCAACTGCTGGCAGGCCCGCGCGGCGCCTCGCTGCGCGCGCACTGGGAGGGCGTGCTCGAAGACGCGCCCGCGGCGCCGGCGTTGCCCGGCACGCTGAACGCGGAACCGCGCCACCGCGGCGCCGAACTCGAATTCCACCTCACGCCGCAGCAGACCACAGGCCTGCGCGAACTGGCAACGCGGCTGGAGGTGAGCGTCTTCGTGGTGATGCTGGCGCTGTTCAAGACCGTCGTGCATCGCGCCAGTGGCGAGGACGATTTCCTGGTCGGCACGCCGACCGCGGGCCGCTCCGGCGCGCAGTCCGCCGACCTGATCGGCTTTACGCTGAACACCGTGCCGCTGCGCGCAAATTTCTCCGCCAATCCGGCCTTTGCCGCGGTGGTGCGCGACTGCGCCCGGCAGATGCGCGGCGCGCTGCGCCACCAGCAGTATCCGCTGGCGCGCATGGGCGGCGAGGGGCCGCTGTTCCGGCATATGACCACCTTCGTGCCGGTGGGCCCGCGCAACGTGCTGGGCCGCTACCTGTTGCGCGAATACCTCGCCACGCAGCGCGGCGCGGCCAACGACATGAACCTGCGCTGGCAGGACGAAGGCGAACGCCTGCGCGGGCAATGGCGCTATGACGCCGACCGGTTCGAGGCGCACACCGTCCAGCGCCTGATCGCCACGCTGCGCGCCGCGGTGGATGCGGTGCTCGACAACGCCGACGCGCGTGTCGGCGACCTGTCGCTGCATAAGGCGGCGCTGCTGTCCGATATGCGCGCCGACGGCATCGAACGGCATCCCACCGCACTGGCGGCCTTCGAGGCCGGCGTGCGCGCGCATCCCGAGCGCGTCGCCGTCGATGCCCCCGATGCGCAATGCCACTACGCCGCGCTCGATCGCGCCGCGAGCGCGCTTGCCGCGAGCCTGCGCGACGGTGGAGTCCGACCCGGCGACGTGGTCGGCTTGCTGTTGCCGCGCGGCGCCCGCATGGCTGCCGCCATGCTTGCCACATGGAAGGCCGGCGCCGCCTTCCTGTGCCTGGACGCCGGCATGCCTGGGGCGCGCCTGGCGCAACTGGCCGCGGATGCGGGCCTTGCCGCCATGGTGGGCGAGGGCGAGCGGCCGCCATGGCTGGCGCAATCCGTGCCAGGCGCCGCCTGGCATGTCGCCTCGCTCGCGGGCGCTGCGGCAACCAGCGCTGCTGCGTGGCCTGCCGCCGCTCCGGTACAGCCCGCTTACCTGATCTACACCTCCGGCTCGACCGGCACGCCCAAGGCCGTGGTGGTCACGCAAGGCAACCTCGCGCATTACGCTGCCGGCGTGCTGCATGCACTGGCGCTGCCGGCAGGGTCGTCGCTGGCGTCGCTGTCCTCGGTGACCGCTGACCTGGGTCACACCGCGTGGTTCGGCGCGTTGCTGGGCGGCCACACGCTGCGCGTGCTGGACGACGCGCTCGGCGACGATCCCGAAGCGCTCGCCGCAGCCCTGGCGGCGCGGCCAGTCGATTGCCTGAAGATCGTTCCGTCACACCTGCGCGCGCTGCTGGCCGTGGCCGATCCGGCGCGGCTGCTGCCGCGCCAGTGCGTGGTGTTCGGTGGCGAGGCGCTCGACGCGGGGCTGGTGGCACGCGTGCAGGCGCTGCGCCCGGCATGCCGGGTTGTCAATCACTACGGCCCGACGGAAACCACGGTCGGGTGCCTGACACATGCGGTGCCCGCGGCGGCTACGGGTGCGATTGCCATTGGCCACCCGCTAGCCGGAGTCAGTGCCTACGTGCTCGACCGCCATCTGAACCGCGTGCCGCGCGGCGCGGTGGGCGAGCTCTATATCGGCGGCGCCGGCGTCGCCAGCGGCTACCTGCGCCGCCCCGCGCTGACCGCCGAGCGCTTCGTGCCAGATCCGTTCCAGCCGGGCGGCCGCCTGTACCGCACCGGCGACCGCGTGCGCGTGGACGAAGACGGCGCCATCGCATTCCTCGGACGTGCCGACGCACAGGTCAAGATCCGGGGCTTCCGCGTCGAGCCCGGCGAAGTCGAAGCCTGGCTGCGCCAGGCGCCGGGCGTGGGCGATGCCGTGGTGCTGGCGCAGCCGTCGCCGGCAGGGGAAGGGCTTCGGTTGGTCGCCTACCTCGTGCCCAACGCCGGCCTGGATCTCGATACGCTGCGTACCACCATGGCTGCCGCCTTGCCGGCGCCGATGCTGCCTGCCGCGTTCGTGACGTGCGACGCTTTCGCGCGCCTGCGCAACGGCAAGGTCGACCGCAAGGCGCTGCCGCCGGTGCCCGGCGAAGCCGCGCCATCGTCGCCATCGTCGCCGTCGGCACCGCGCGACGAGACCGAGGCCACGCTGGCGCGCCTGTGGGCCGGCGTGCTCGGACGTGAGAACGTGGGCGCCGACGACAACTTCTTCGCGCTCGGCGGCGACTCCATCCTTGGACTGCAACTGGTCGCGCAGGCGCGCAAGGCGGGCCTGCCGTTGACGCCCAAGCTGCTGTTCGCGCATCCCACGCCGGCGGCGCTGGCCGCCGTGCTGCGTGCGAGCGCGGCACCCGCTGACACGCGGGCGGCCGCCGTCGAACAGGTGCTGGCAGGCCTGTGGCGTGAAATCCTGCAACGCGAGCAGATCGACCGCGATGCCGACTTTTTCGCGCTCGGCGGCGATTCCATCCTGGCGCTGCAGATCGTCGCCAGGGCGCGCGCGCAGCAGTTGGTGCTCGCGCCGAAGGACCTGTTCGCGCACCCGACGCTGGCACGCCTGGCGGGCCATCTTGCCGAGCGCGCAAAGCCGGCCAGCGCGGCGACCACGCCCGCTGCGCCGCAGCCCTTTGCGCTGAGCGGCTGCGATGCGCAGATGCTGGAGCGCCTGCGTAGCGCGCACGGCAGCATCGAAGATGCCTATCCGCTGTCGCCGCTGCAGGAAGGGCTGCTGTTCCACCACCTGCGCGACGGCGGCAACGGTGCCTACGTCAACCAGCTGGTGCTGCAGATCGACGGTCCGCTCGACACCGCGCGCCTGGCCGCCGCCTGGCAGGCGCTGCTGGATGACCACCCGATCCTGCGCACCACCTTTGCCGCGGCAGGCGAAGCGGGCGGCGACCGCGCGCTGCAATGCGTGCATGCACGCGCCACGCTGCCTGTGTCGGTGGAAGACTGGCGTGGAGCCAATGCCGACGGGCAAGCGGCGCGGCTGGCGGCGTGGTGCCGCGCCGACCGCTCGCGCGGCTTCGATCCGGGGGTGCTGCCGCTGATGCGGCTGGCACTGCTGCGCACCGCCGACGCGGGCTGGTGGCTGGTCTGGAGCCGGCACCACCTGATCGTCGATGGCTGGGGCTCGGTGCAGCTGCTCGACGAGGCGCTGGCCCGCTATGCCGATCCCGCGCATGCCCCGGCGCCGCGCCGCCCGTACCGCGACTACATCGCCTGGCTGGCGGCACAGCCCGCGACCGCACGGCAGGCCTTCTGGCGCGAGGCGTTCGCCGGCCTTGCCGGCCCGACCGTCCTGCCGGGCATTGCGCCGGCCAGCACGCACGGCCAGTCAGCGCCACTATGCCGCGACCTCGTGCTGCCAGCCGGCCTCGACGCGAGCCTGCGCGCGCTGGCCGCCGCGCACCGCGTCACGCTCAACACCGTGATGCAGGCCGCGTGGGGCATCGTGCTGTCGCGCCACGCCGGCAGCGACGATATCGTCTTCGGCGTGACCTCGGCCGGCCGCCCCGCGGGGCTGGAAGGCGCCGAGCGCATGCTGGGCGTGTTCATCAACACGCTGCCGTTGCGGCTGCGTCCGCAAGGCGCGCTGGCAGTGGCGGACTACCTGCAAGCGACCCAGCACGCCGCCGTGGCGATGCGCGAGTTCGAGCACGCGGCACTCGCCGAGATCCAGGCCCAGTCAGGCATCGGCGGTGCCCTGTTCGATACGCTGATGGTGTTCCAGAACCTGCCCGACCTGGGCGACCGCGCCCGCGAGGTGGCCGGCCTGCGCCTGCGCCAGCACGACAACATCGAGCAGACCCACTACGGCCTGACGCTGGAGGTCATGCCCGACAGCCGCTTCACCATCCGCTTCACCTGCGACGCCTCGCGTGTGCAAGCGCACCGGCTGGCGCAATGGATGGACGCCTACGCCGCCGTGCTGGCGTCGCTGACCGCGGGCACCGCTCACGTGGGCGCCGTCGACATGCTCGATGGCGCCACGCAGGCCAAGGTGCAGGGATGGAGCGCGAGCGACGACACCAGCGTGGCGCCCGCCGCCTTGCAGGACGACTACGTGCAGCGGGTCGCGCGCCAGGTGGCCGCACATCCGCAGCGGGTGCTGGCGCACTGCGGCGCCGAGGCGCTGACCTATGGCGACTGGTGGCAGCGCGCCGGCCGCGTCGCCGGCAGCCTGCGCGCCGCCGGCGTGCGCCCGGACGATCTCGTCGCGGTGCTGCTGCCGCGCGGGCTGGACTGGCTGGTGGCGCTGGCCGGCATCCTGCGCGCCGGTGCCGCATGGGTGCCGCTGGACGTCAGCCATCCCACGGCACGCTGGCAGCAGGTGCTGGCGCAGGCCAGGCCAGCGCAGGTCCTGACGGACGCCTCTGGCGCGGCCGCGCTGGACGCTGCCGGCGTTGACGGTGCTACGACACTGGCGGCATTGGAAGCCGGGGCGGCGCCTGCGGCAGACGTGCCCACGCATCCCGCCCATCCCGCCCATCCCGCCCATCCCGCCCATCCCGCCCATCCCGCCCATCCCGCCCATCCCGCCCAGCTCGCCTACGTGCTGTTCACCTCTGGCTCAACCGGCGTGCCGAAGGGCGCGATGGTCACGCGCACCGGCATGCTCAACAACATGCTGGCCAAGGTCGTCCCGCTGGGGCTTGGCGAGGGCGACGTGATTGCCCAGACCGCGCCGCCGTGCTTCGATATCTCGGTCTGGCAGGCGCTGGCCGCGCCGGTGTTCGGCGCCCGCGTGGAGATCATCGGCGACGACATGGTGCGAGATCCCACCGGACTCACCGCGCTGCTGGCGCAGCGCGGGGTAACGCTGTTCGAGCCGGTGCCGTCGCTGTTGCAGGCCATGCTCGACTGCCAGGACGCCGAAGGCCTCGACGCATCGCAGCCGGCATCGCAGCCGGCGCCGCTGCCCGCGCTGCGCTGGGTGCTGCCTACCGGCGAGGCGCTGCCGCCTGCCACAGCGCAAGCCTGGCTGAGCCGTTATCCGGGCGTGCCGCTGATGAACGCCTACGGACCGGCGGAATGCTCGGACGACGTGGCGTTCCATCCCTTGCGCGCCGACGCGCCGGCGCAAGCGGTGCAAGCGGTGCAAGCGGCGCTTGCGATGGATACTGTGCCGATCGGCCGCCCGACCGCCAATGCCGTGCTGCAGGTGCTCGATGCCGACGGCAATCCCGCCGCGCCCGGCGTGGTGGGCGAGATCGCGGTGGCTGGCGCCGGCGTCGGCCGCGGCTACCTGGCCGACCCGCGCCGCACCGCGGCGGCCTTCGTGCCCGACCCGACCGGCGCGCCGGGCAGCCGCTGCTACCTGACCGGCGACCTTGGCCGCTGGCGCGAAGACGGCGTGCTCGAATACATCGGCCGCAAGGACTTCCAGGTCAAGCTGCGCGGCTACCGCATCGAGCTGGGCGAGATCGAGGCCGTGCTGGCCGCGCATCCGGCGGTGCGCCAGGCGCTGGTGACGGTGCACCGTGCCGCCGGCACCGAATGGCTGACCGCGTACTGGCAGCCTCAAGCCGGCCACGTGCAGCCCGCGCATGACGCACTGGAAGCCGAGCTGTCCGCCAGCGTCGCGTCGCGTCTGCCTGCCTACATGGTGCCCGCCGCATGGGTGTGCATGCCGTCGTGGCCGCTCAATGCCAATGGCAAGATCGATCGCAAGGCGCTGCCCGCGCCGCAGGTCGTGGCGGAGGAGGGCGCACCGCCTGCCACGCCCACCGAGCAAACCGTCGCAGGCATCTGGGAAGCGCTGCTGCCCGGCGCGCGCGTCGGCCGCGACAGCCATTTCTTCCGCCTGGGCGGCCATTCGCTGATCGCCACGCGCGTGGTGGCGCGGCTGCGCGCCGCCGGCCATCGGCAGGCCACGCTGCGCGATGTCTTTGAGGCGCCGGTGCTGCGGGACTTCTGCACGCGGCTGGATGGCGCCGCGCCAGCGGGGGCGATGCCCGCGCTGGTCCCGGTGCCGCGTACCGCGCGCATGCCGGTATCGCTGGCGCAGCAGCGGCTGTGGCTGGTCGAACGCCTGCAGGGCAACGCCGGCGCCGCCTACAACATGGCCGGCGCGCTGCGCCTGCGCGGGCCGCTGGAACTCGCCGCGCTGCGCCAGGCGCTGGCCGCGGTGGCGGCGCGTCACGAGGTCCTGCGCGCCGCCTATCCCGACGACGATGGCGAGCCCTACGCATGGTTCGATGCCGACGCCGACATCGGCCTGCCCGTGATCGACCTGCGGGCGCTGGCACCTGAAGCGCCCGAAGCGCGGAAGGCGGCGCTGCGCGAAGCCATGCAGGAACACGCATCGCGCCCGTTCGACCTCGGCCACGCGCCGCTGTGGCGCACCACATTGCTGCGCTGCGCGCCGCAGGAACACGTGCTGCTGGTCGCCATGCACCACCTGGTGTCGGACGGCTGGTCGGTCGGGCTGCTGGTCAATGAGATCACCCACGGCTACCGGCACGCGCTGGCGCCGGAACAGGTCGCGCCGCTGCCGCCGCTGGCGCTGCAATACGCCGACTATGCCGCGTGGCAACGCGACTGGCTGCGCGGCGCCGCGCTGGAGCGGCTCGCCGCCTACTGGCGCGGCGCGCTTGCCGGCGCACCGGCGGCGCTGGCGTTGCCGGCCGACCGCGCCCGCCCGCCGGTAGCGCGCATGGAAGGCGATGCCGTGGCGTTGCGGATCGACGGCGAGCGCATGGCGCAGGTGCATGCGCTGGCGCGCGCCGAGCAGGTCACGCCCTTTATCGTGCTGCTGGCGAGCTTCCAGTGCTGGCTGCACCGCGCGACCGGCATGGACGACCTGGTGCTCGGCACCGATGTCGCCGGCCGCCACGACGCCGCGCTCGAGCCGCTGATCGGCTTCTTCGTCAACGTGCTGCCGCTGCGCTCGCGCCGCGTCGCCGGCGCCAGCTTCCGCGATGTGCTGGCGGCGTGCCGGCGCGACGTGCTGGCCGCCTTCGAGCATGACGGCCTGCCGTTCGACCGCATTGTCGAGGCAACGGGCGCGCCGCGCGACCGCAGCCGCAACCCGCTGGTGCAGGCGCTGTTCGTGCTGCAGAACACGCCGGCGGGGCAGTTCGGCATGCCCGGGGTGGAGGCCGAGATGCTGCCGCCGGTCGAGCGCACGTCGAAGTTCGACATGGCGCTGTTCCTGGAACCCGAGAGCGAACAGGTACGCGACCATGAAGCGGCGCCGCTGCGCGGCGACTGGGTCTTTGCCAGTGCGCTGTTCACATCCGCCACCGTGGCGCGCTTCGCCGCCGAATGGCTGGCCACGCTGGAGGCGGTGCTGCGCGCGCCGGACCAGCCCGCCGACCGCGCCACCGCACCCGTCGCGGGCGCCGCGCGCCCGCCCCAACCGAAACCCGAGGAGTCCCGAACCATGGAAACCAGCCAACGCATGGCGGCCAAGCTAGACCAGCTCAAGTCGCTGGCCCGGCCGCGCCCGGCCGCCTCCGCTCTCGCCGATCCCGCCGCACCCCCGGTGCCGCAGGCGGCTCCAGCCGACCCGGCCAGCCAGGTGCGGCTGCGCCCGCTGCGCCCCGGCGAAGTCTTCCCCATCGTGATCGAGCCGGCGGTGCCGGGCCTGGACCCGGTGGCGTGGGCCGCGCGCGCGCGCGAGCTGGTCGCCGCGACGCTGCACCGGCACGCCGGCATCGTCTTCCGTGGCTTCGACCTGCCCGGCCCGCAGGCCTTTGAAGCCTTCGCCGAAGCCATGCACCCCGGCCTGTACGGCAGCTACGGCGATCTGCCCAAGAAGGAGGGCGGGCGCAACACCTACCGCTCCACGCCGTACCCCGAGCGCCAGATGATCCTGTACCACAACGAAAGCGCCCACCTGGAGCGCTGGCCGCGCAAGCAGTGGTTCTTCTGCGAGCTGCCGTCGGCCGTGGGCGGGGCCACGCCGATCGTCGACTGCCGCGAACTGCTGCGCCGCCTGCCGCCCGCGCTGGCGGAGGAGTTCGCCAGCAAGCAGCTGATGTACGTGCGCACCTTTACGCCGCGGCTCGACGTGGACTGGCGCGACTTCTACAAGACCGACGACCGCGCCGAGGTGGAAGCCCGCTGCCGCGCCGCCGGCATCGACTGCCGCTGGCTGGATGGCGACGTACTGCAGACCCGCACCGTATGCCCGGCCATCGTCAGCCACCCGGTCACCGGCGAGCGCAGCTTCTTCAACCAGGTGCAACTGCACCACGTCTCGTGCCTGGAGGCCGACGTGCGCGAAGACCTGCTGGAGATGGCCGGCCTGGAACGCATGCCGCGCCACGTGATGTTCGGCGACGGCACGCCGATTCCCGACGAGGCCATGGCGCTGATCGGCGAGCTGTATGAAGCCTGCGCCGTGCGCTTCGACTGGCAGCGCGGCGACGTGGTGATGCTCGACAACATGCTGGCCGCGCATGCGCGGGACCCGTATGAAGGCCCGCGCAAGATCGTGGTGGCGATGGGCGACATGTTCGACCGCAAGCAGCTGGACGGCCAGCTTGCCGCCGTGCTCCCGCAGGAGAACGCCGATGCCTGAGATGCACGACACCTGGAGCCCTACTCCCGAACAACAGGCCGCCTGGCAGCAATGGCGCAATGCGCCCGCGCCGCACGCGCATGTGGCGCGCATCGCGTTGCGTTGCCAGCCTGAGCCTGCCGCGGTGGACGCCGCGCTGGCCGTGCTGCGCGAGCGCCACGACGTGCTGTGCACGGCCTACATTGATGATGGCAGCCAGCTGGTGGCATGCGTGCCGCAAGGCAGTAACGGCGTGGGTGGCGTGGGTGGCGTGGGCGGCGTGGGCACCATCATCGTCGCGGACGGCGATGCGCAGGCGCTGCCTGCGCTCAATCCGGCGCAGGGCGATGTGCTGCGCGCCTGCCTGTGCCCGCTGGCCACCGGCGGTGCCACGCTGTGGCTGCTGGTCAGCCCGCTGGCGGCAGACCGCAACAGCGTGCTGCGCCTCGCCGAATCCGTAGGCGCCGCGTTGGAGACCCCGGCCGCGGACGACGCCGAGCCGCCGCTGCAATACGCGCAATATGCCGACTGGCAGGTAGGGGCGCGCCTGGGCGAGGACGGTACCGGCAACGCCGGCCGCGGCTACTGGCAAGCCCAGGCGGCCGGCCTGCCGGCGCCGCTGCGCCTACCCGACGCGCTCGCTGCTGCCTCCGCCACGCCCGCTGACAGCTGGCGCCACACGCTGCACGCCGCCCACCGCCAGGCGCTGGCCGAGACCGCGCGCCAGTTCGGCACCACGCCAGAGCGCGTGCTGCAGGCCGCATGGTGGACCATGCTGGCGCGCGTGTGCGCGCAGCCGGCATTCAGCGCCACGTGGCTGCACGACTGCCGCCGCGACTACGACGTGATGGCCGGCGCCGCCGGCGTATTCGTCAAGGCACTGCCGCTGCCCGTGCAATGGGATGACGAACAATGGGGTGACCAGCGCAGCCTGCGCAGCCACTGGCAGGCGTGGCTGCCGGCGCTGGACGGCCACGCCGCGTGGCAGGAAGCGTGGCTGCCCGGTGATGCCGGCCCGCGCATCGGGTTTGCGGTATCGCCGTTGCCCGCCCACGGGATTGCGCTGGCCAGCCAGGCGTGGCCCGGCTTCGATCTGGTGTGCGAGGCACTGGACGACGGGCAGGCCATGGCCGCTCTGGCGCTGCATGCGCAAGCCGGCGCGCTGCATCCGAGGGTGGCGCCGTGGCTGCTGTCTCATCTCGCTGCGCTGATCGGCGCGCTGCCGGCTGCACTGGACGCGCCGCTGTCGTCGCTGTGGTGGCCGGCCGACGATACCTTGCGCGTGCCGCAATGCTGGACCGGTGAAAAGCCGACGGATGCGGGCGGTTCGCTGCTGGATCGCATCGCGCAGCATGCGCATAGCACGCCGATGGCGCCTGCGCTGGATGCCGCCGACCTCATGCTCGACTATGCCGGCCTGCAGCGCACGGTGCATGCCGCCGCGCAACGGCTGTGCGCGCTGGGCGTCGGCCCCGGCACGCGCGTGGCGCTGGCCTTGCCGCGCAGCGGCGCGCTGGTGGTCAGCCTGCTGGCGGTTTGGGCCGCGGGCGGTGCCTACGTGCCGCTCGACCCGGCCTGGCCGCAGGCGCGGCGCCGCAGCGTGCTGGCGCAGGCCGCTCCGGTACTGACGATTGCGCAACAGGCTTCGCCGGACGACGACAGGCTCATCAGTGCCGATGCATTGCTGGCGACGGCGACGGAGACGGCGGCGGCAGAGGATGCAGTGACCGTACCGCCCGCTGCCGCTGCCTATGTGCTGTTCACCTCAGGCTCCACCGGCGAACCCAAGGGCGTGGTGATCGGCCACGCGCAGATCAGCCACTACACCGCGGCGGTTTGCGATGCGCTGTCGCTGTCGTCGTGCCAACGCTTCGGGCTGACGTCGTCGGTGGCCGCCGACCTTGGCAACACCACGCTGTTCGCCGCGCTGTGGCAGGGCGGCTGCCTGGTCGTCGCCAGCGATGACGACATGGCCCATCCCGCGGCCTTTGCGCGCTACCTGCGCGGCCGCGCGGTCGATGCCGTCAAGATCGTGCCGTCGCACCTGGCGGCGCTGCTGGAAACGGAGTCGCCCGCGGTGCCGTCTACCGTCATCCTGGGCGGCGAGCCGTTGCCGGCCAACCTGGTTGGCACGCTGCGCCGCCATGCGCCCGCGTGCCGCATCTTCAACCACTATGGCCCGACCGAAACCACCATCGGCGTGATGGTCCATGCGCTCGGCGCGGATGCGCCGGCGTGGCCCGCCGGCACGGCGCCGCTGAGCCGGGCGCTGGGCGCGACTCGCGTGCGTGTGCTGGACGACGCGCTGCGGCCGGTACCGGCCGGTGTGGCCGGACAGCTCTACGTAGGCGGCCCGCAGCTCGCACACGGTTATCTCGGCCGTGCGGACCTGGATGCCGTGGCCTTTGTCGACGATCCGTTCGTTGCCGGCGAGCGCCTGTACCGCACCGGCGATCTCGCGCGCGCCACGCCCGCCGGTTTGCAACTGCTGGGCCGCGCCGACCAGCAGGTCAAGATCCGCGGCATCCGCGTCGAGCCCGCGGAAGTCGAAGCCGCGCTGCTGGCGCAGCCGGCGGTTGCGCAGGCCGCCGTGAGCGCGGTGGCGGGGCCTGGTGGCGAGGCCGTGCTGTGCGCCTTCCTTGTGCCTGCGGCAGGCAGCACCATCGACGCCGCCGCGCTGCGCCACGTGCTGGCCGCTATGCTGCCCGACGCGATGGTGCCGGCGCGCTTCATGCCGCTGCCTGCACTGCCGCGCCTGCCCAACGGCAAGACCGACCGCGCCGCGTTGCGCGAACTGGTTCCCGCCGGCAGTGCGCCCTCAGCCCCCGCCGCAGCCCCCGCGGCTGATGCGGTGGAAGCCCTGGTGTGCGCGTTGATGGCAGAGCTGCTCGAGCAAGGCCCGGTCGACCCCCACGCCGATTTCTTCGCCCTCGGTGGCCATTCGCTGCTGGTGATCAAGCTGGTGGCGCGGCTGCGCCGCAGGCTGCAGGTGGAGATCGCGCCCGGAATGGTGTTCGACCACCCGACCGCGCATGCGCTGGCTGCCGCGGTCAGGCAGGAAGCTGCGGACAATGACCTCGACACGCTGGCGCACACGGCACTGGCCGCGGCGGCACCGCATTCGCAGGCCGCGGTGCCCGCGTAATCCAGCGCAATCCGGTGTAATCGCCCCCTGAAATCCATTGACCGATCCCGCCCCATGTCAGACGCATTGAGTACCGCGCACGCGCAAGTTGCCGCGCAAGTTGCCGCGCGCTTCGCCCGGCTGGAGCCGACGCAGCGCGCCGCCTTCCTGGCCGCGCTGCACGGCAAAGGCGTGGCGTTTTCCACGCTGCCCATCGTGCCCGCGCCGCGCGCTGGCGCGTTGCCGCTGTCGTATGCGCAGCAGCGACTCTGGTTCCTGCAGCAGTTGGACCCTGCCAGTACCGCCTACCACATGCCGGGCGTGTACCGGCTCGAGGGCCAAGTCGACACCGCGGCACTGCGCCGCGCGTTCGTGCAGATCGGTGCGCGCCATGAAGTGCTGCGCACCACGTATACGACCGATGCTGCCGGCGTCGCCCGCCAGCACGTGCATGAAGACCTGCCGCCGGCCTTTGCCGTCATGGACCCCGATCCGGACGGCCTTGGCGCAACGGTCGCCCGCATCGTCCATGAACCGTTCGATCTCGGCGCCGGACCGCTGTGGCGCGTGGCGCTGATCCGCGAGAGCGCGCAGTCGCACGTACTCGTCGTGGTGCTGCACCATATCGTCGCGGATGGCGCGTCGATCGTCCGCCTCGTCGCCGACCTGGCCGCAGGCTATGCCGCCACGCAAGCCGGCACGCAAGCCGGCCTGCCGCCATTGCCGGTCCAGTACGCCGACTATGCCGCCTGGCAGCGCAACTGGATGGAAGCCGGCGAGGCCCAGCGCCAGCTCGGCTACTGGCGCGCACGGCTGGGAGACGGCGCCGGCGCCGCGCTTGACTTGCCAGCCGACCGCCCGCGCCGTGCCGCGCGTAGCGGCGAGGGTGCGGAGCATGTGTTCGCCATCCCCGCAGCCGTGGCCGATTCCTTGCGCACGCTCGCCGCCACGCGCCATGCAACGCTGAACATGGCCCTGCTGGCCGCCTACGCGGTGCTGCTGGGCCGCTATACCGGCCAGTCCGACCTGCGCATCGGCGTGCCGGTGGCCAACCGCCAGCGCAGCGAGACCGAGGCCCTGATCGGCTGCTTCGTCAATATGCAGGTGATGCGGGCAGAGGTCGACCCGGAGCAGCCGTTCACTGACCTGCTGGCGCGGCTCGCCACGCAGGCCGCCGCGGACCAGGAACACCAGTCGCTGCCGTTCGACCTGCTGGTCGAGGCGCTGCAGCCGGACCGCAGCCTTGGCCAGCCGGCACTGTTCAACGTCACCTTCGACCATCGCACCAGCGGCGCGGCGGCACTGCCGCAACTGGCGGGGCTGCGCGTCACGCCGCTGGAGCTGCCGGTCACCACTGCGCGCTTCGAACTGAGCCTGGCTACGGCCGAACTGGCCGATGGCAGCCTGTGCGGCCGCATTGCCTACGCCGCCGACCTGTTCGATGCCGCCACCGTGGCACGCATGGCCGGGCACTATGTGCGCCTGCTGCAGGCCTTCGCCGCCGACCCGGCGACTACGCCCGGCACCGCGGTGCTGCTCGCCGACGCCGAGCGTGAGGCCCTGGCTCGCTGGAGCCAGCCTGCCTGCGCGGCAACGCCGTTCGTGGCCGTCCATGCGCAGGTGGCCGCGCACGCGCGCCGCGCGCCCGCTGCGCCGGCAGTGCTGTTTGGCGACGACACCCTGACTTATGGCGAGCTTGAGCGCCAGGCCAACCGGCTGGCGCACCGGCTGATCGCGCAAGGCATCGGCGCCGAGTTTCGCGTGGGCGTGGCGCTGAACCGTTCGCCGCGCATGCTGGTGGCGCTGATGGCCGTGCTCAAGGCCGGCGCCTGCTTCGTGCCGTTCGATCCCGCCTATCCGGCACGGCGCTTGCTCGACATGCAGGAAGATGCTGCGCCGCGGCTGCTGCTGACCGAGCGCGCGCTGCGCGATGCCTTCCCGGTCGTGCCGGGCCTGGCGGTGCTGCTCGCGGACGATGGCGACGATGCATCGTGGCCCGACCATGACCCAGGCGTGACGATCCATGCCGGGCAGCTGGCCTACGTGATCTACACCTCCGGCTCGACTGGCCGGCCCAAGGGCGTGGCCGTGGCACACGGTCCGCTGGCAATGCACGTGGTCACCACGGCCGCGTGCTACGACATCACCGCGGCCAGCCGCGAGCTGCATTTCCTCTCGTTCAGCTTCGACGGCGCGCATGAGCGCTGGATGGTGCCCCTCGCCAGCGGTGCCAGCATCGTGCTGCGCGACGACACGCTGTGGAGCGTCGAGCAGACCTACGCCGCGCTGCGCCGCCATGCGGTCACGCACGCGGGTTTTCCGCCGCGCTACCTGCACCAGCTGGCCGCGTGGGCCGAGTCGCAAGGCAACCCGCCGCCGCTGTGGCTCTATTCCTTCGGCGGCGAGGCGATGCCGCGCGCCGGCGTGGAACGGCTGACGCAGGCGCTGCGGCCGCAGCACATCATCAACGGCTATGGCCCGACCGAAACGGTGGTGACGCCGCTGGTGTGGAAGGCCGCGGCGGACGAAGCCGCCGCGCAGGTGACCGGCGCCTATGCGCCGATCGGCAGGCCGGTGGGCATGCGCAGCGCGCATGTGCTTGACAGCCGCCTCGAGCCGGTACCAGTCGGCGTGCCGGGCGAGCTGTACCTCGGTGGCGAAGGGCTGGCCCGCGGCTATCTCGGCCGCGCCGGCATGACCGCCGACCGCTTCGTCCCGGATCCTTTCGGCGCGCCCGGCGCGCGCTTGTACCGCACCGGCGACCTGGTGCGCTGGCGCCCCGACGGCTGCATCGAGTATCTCGGCCGGCAGGATCACCAGGTCAAGATCCGCGGCTTCCGCATCGAACTCGGCGAAATCGAGGCGCACCTGCTGGCCCAGCCCGACGTGCGCCAGGCGGTGGTGCTGCCGCACGAGACGCCGGCAGGCACGCGCCTGATCGGATACGTGGCCGCGCCGGCGACGGTGCAGGCCGAAGCGCTGCGCAGCGCGCTTGCCGCAGCGTTGCCCGACTACATGGTGCCGGCTGCGGTGCTGCGCCTCGACAGCCTGCCGGTCACGCCCAACGGCAAGCTCGACCGGCGCGCGCTGCCCGAGCCGCAGTGGCAGGCCGAAGCCGCCTATGCAGCGCCGGTGTCGGCGCCGGAGCGGATGCTGGCAGCGGTGTGGGCCGACGTGCTCGGCATCGCGCAGGTGGGCCTGCACGACAACTTCTTCACGCTCGGCGGCGACTCGATCCTGAGCCTGCAGATCGTCGCGCGCGCCCGGCTGCAGGGCTGGCGGCTGACGCCGCGCCAGGTGTTCGAGCACCAGACCGTGGCGGCGCTGGCGCTGGTGGCGCAGCGCGTGGACGTGGCGGAGGAGGGAGCCGCCAATGATGCGGCGGAACACGGCGCGGCGCCGCTGACGCCGGTGCAGCGCGCGTTTCTCGGCCAGCCGCTGACCGCCGCCGCGCGCAACCGCTTCAACCAGTCGGTACTGCTGCAGTCGCAGTCGGCCATCGACACGGCGGCGTTGCGCGCCGCGCTGGCCGACGTGGTTGGCCAGCATGCGGCGCTGCGCTACCGCTTCTGCGATACCGGGGACGGTTGGCACCAGCAGGCCGTTGCCGAAGCCGCCGACGCATTCGCGCTGTCGGCGGCGGAAGCGCCCGACGCCGGGGCGATCACGGCTGCCTGCGACGCCGAGCAGGGGAAGCTGGATATCGAGCACGGCCCGCTGCTGCGCGCACTGCAATTGCGCGTGGGCGACGGTAGCGAGCGCTTGTTCCTGGTCTGCCACCACCTGGTGGTGGACGGCGTGTCGTGGCGCATCGTGCTGGAAGACCTGCAGATCGCGTATGCCGCGCGGCTGGCTGGACAGGCGCCGGCGCTGGCACCGGTGGGCGCCAGCTACGCTGCATGGAGCCGCACGCTGGCCGGCCCGGCCCGCGCGGTGTTTGCCGCCGAAGGCGCCTACTGGCAAGCGGTGGCAGAGGGTGATCTTGCGCTGCCGGCCGATGCATCAGATGCGTCGCAGCCTCGCCCCGATGGCGCCCGCACGGCCAGCTTCGCGCTCGACGCGGCTACCACCGACGCCTTGCTGCGGCGCGGCCACGCCGCTTACCGCACCGGCGTCAACGACCTGCTGCTGGCGGCCTTCGCGCGCGCGCTGTGCGCCTTCACGGGCCGCGACGAGATCCGCATCCACGTCGAAGGCCACGGGCGCGAAGCCGAAGCGGCCGGCACCGCGCTCGATCTCAGTCGCACGGTGGGTTGGTTCACCAGCATCTGGCCGGTGCGCCTGGCCTGCGTCGATGACCTTGGGGACACCATCGCGGGCGTCAAGGAAGCCCTGCGCGCGGTGCCGCGGCAAGGGCTGGGCTACGGCGTGTTCGGGACCGCCGGGACCGCCGAGGCCGCTGTATCGGCGCCGCAGGTGCTGTTCAACTACCTGGGCCAGTTCGACGGCAGCCTGCGCACCGAGGCGGGCGGCTGGCAGGTGGCGGCGGAGGACACCGGCAGCGGCGTGTCCGCCGAGATCCCCTTGCCGGCGCCGCTGGCGTTCGACGGCCGGGTCCAGCATGGCTGCCTGCAGTTCCGCTGCACGTATCGCGGCGGCCAGTTCCGCGAGGCCACCATCGACGCGCTGCTGGCGCGCATTGCCCAGGCCTTGCGCGACGTGGTATCGCATTGCGTGGCGCAACCCGCCACGCGGTTGACGCCGTCGGACGTGCCGGCCAGCGGCTTGTCGCAGTCGCAGCTGGATGCGCTGGCGCTGGCCGCCGACGAGATCGAGGACATCTGGCGGCCGACGCCGATGCAGCGCGGCATGGTGCGCCATGGCGCGCGCCATCCGGCATCGCCGGCGTACATGGTGCAGGTGCAGGCGACCATGGACGGCCTCGACGTCGAGCGCATGGTCGCGGCGTGGCAGGCCGCCATGCGGCGCCATCCGGTGCTGCGCGCGCGCGTTGCCTGGCTGCCGGCGCCGGACGGGGCCGAACCCCTGCTGGTGGTGCCGGCACAGGCGCAAATGCCGGTCATCCACCACGACTGGCGCGACCGCGACGACCGCGGCAAGCGGCCGCAGTCCGCCGCCGACGACGCGCAATGGCAGGCGCTGTGCGAGGCCGAGTTCCGCCGACCTTTCGACCTGTGCCGCGCACCGCTGATGCGGCTGACGCTGGTGCGCATTGCCGACGACGCGTGGCGCTTCCTCTGGACCTGGCACCATCTGCTGCTGGATGGCTGGAGCATGTCGCGGCTGCTGGGTGAAGTGCTGCGCGGCTACGACGGAGAACTGCCCGCTCAGGCGGCTACGCCGCTGCGCCGCTACGTGGCGTGGCAGCAGGCGCAGCCCGGCGCCGACGAACATTGGCAAACGCGGCTGGCGCCGCTGCAACGGCAGCCTGTGCGGATCACCCGCGATATCGCGCCCGCGCAGCGCGGCCAGCGCATGGGCGCCGTCGAGCACGTGGTGCAGGCCGACGCGCTGCGCACGCTGGCCGCCTTTGCCAGCCGCCAGCATGTCACCGTCAACACGCTGGTGCAGGCGGCCTGGCTGCTGGCGCTGCGCCAGGCCGCCGGTGCCCGCACCGTCGGCATGGCGGTGGTGGGTTCGGGGCGTTCGGCGGAGCTGCCCGGCATCGAAGACATCATGGGCCTGCTGGCCAGCACGCTGCCGCTGGTGCAGGATCTGCCCGACACGCTGCGCGTGGCCGACTGGCTGCCCGCGCTGCAGGCCGACAACCTGGCCCTGCGCGAGGCCGAGCACGCGCCGCCGGCGTGGCTGCAGTCCTGGGCGGCTGGCAGCGACGACACGGCGCAGGCGCCGTTCGACACCATGCTGATCTACGAGAACTACCCGGTCGACAGCACGCTGCGCGAAACCGAACGCGGCGCGCTGCGCTTCAGCGACGTCGACAACCGCGGCCAGATGAGCTACCCGGTGACCGCCATCGTCATCCCGCGCGAAACGCTGACGTTGCGCGTGGAATACGACACGGCGGCCCTTGACGGCGCCGCGGCGCAGGACCTCGCACGGCAATGCCTGGCGCTGTTGCTGGCGCTGCCGGCACTGGCCGATGCCACGCTGGCCGAACTGCCGGCACGCATCGCCGGCGGCAGCGAAGGCTGTGCCAGCGCGCTGGCGGCGTAAGAGGAGCGGGAGGCGATGGTTTCAGCGCAGCAGCTGGCGCGGGCAGTCGCCGCACAACGGGAAGCCGTGCAGCCGGTAGCGCAGGCAGCACAGCCGGCGCAGCCACAGTGTGGTGGTGGTGCCGTCGCGGGTCACGCGATGCGCGCGCATCGGCGCATGCAGCGGGTTGTCCTGGCCGTCGGGGCGCGTGCGGGCGTCCATCAGCCACGCGGCATCCTGCGCCAGCGTGGCCTCGGTGGCAGGCAGGCCCGGCTGCAGCAGGGCGGGCGCATGCCGGAACACCTCGGCGACGACAGCACCGGCATTGGCCCACAACAGTCGCGGCGATGCGCCGCTGGCCGCGGCCAGCGACTGCACCAGCGGCGCCAGCAGGTCGTCCAGCAGTGCGCTGTAGCGCTGCTGGGGCGGCGCGTCGTGCAGCGCCTCGCCGCCATGCGGCAACAACAGGGTCACGGCGCGGCCGTGACCATCGCACCGGATCGCAGCGGCGCGCAGCGGCAGCACATGGTGCGCCAGCGCGGCGGCGGCCACCACGCCGGGCAGCAGCGACGCGAAACCATGCCGTGCCCAGACCGAACCAGTCACGCGCGCGTCGTTGCTGTCGTGGTGCGCGGCGCTGGCCGCCAGCGCGCGGGCGAGGGGGCTTGCCGGCGTGGAGCCCAGCGCGGCGATGGCGATGTCCCCGGGCGCGGGTGGGCCGGCCACCACGGCGTCCGCGTATTGGCGCAACGGCCCCGGAAACAATTCAAGCAACAGCGGTAGCGGTAGTAGAGCAGGCAAAAGAGACAACCCTGAACGGCGTTGTAATTGTGCATTCAACGCCATCTTTCATGTTGAAAATGAGAATGATTATCAGGTATATTCGCAATTATATTTGTAGTGACAATCCCGAACCCGGGCGCTTTCCTGACCGCAGGCCGTGGCAACGCCGCGGCGGCGAAGCGCTCGCGGCCAAGCCGAGTCCACGGCGGGCCCGCGTGGGTCGAGGCAGCCAGGCCACCAGCGCCTGCATTGCCGCTCCGGAGAAGACCCGATGACGCAGCCCGATTTGACGATCCGCGCGCGCGCCGCGCACGGCCCGGCACCGCTCTCCTTCGCCCAGCAGCGGCTGTGGTTCCTGCAACGCTACGCGCCTGACAGCACGGCTTACAACCTGGTGCGCGCGTGGCGCCTGCAGGGCCCGCTGTCGGCGCCGGCGCTGGAGCGGGCGTTGGCGCTGGTGACCTCGCGCCACGCCGTGCTGCGTACCCGTTTCTCGGCCGGCGACGGCGAGCCCTGTCAGGTGGTCGGCGAAGCGGCGAATATGGCGCCAGCCGTGCAGTGGCTCGACCTGCCCGCAGGCGAGGTCGATGCGCTGCTGCGCCGTGAAGCCGCGCGCGTGTTTGACCTGCACGACGCCGCGCCTTTCCATGTCACCGTGGCCCGGTTGGACGACGGCGCCCACGTGCTGGTGCTGGCCATGCACCACATCGTTTCCGACGGCTGGTCCAACCCGATCCTGGCGCGCGACCTGGCGCAGGCCTATGCGGCGGCCATCGACGGCACCGGGCCGGGCTGGGCGCCGCTGCCGGTGCAGTACGCGGACTATGCCGCCTGGCAGCGCGAACGGCTGGCGGGTCCCTCGCTCGATGCCGCGCTCGCGCGCTGCGCGCAGCGGCTGGGCACCGCCATTCCCGCGCTGGAACTGCCGCTCGACGCACCGCGTCCGGCGCGCCCGGCGGGCAAGGGCGGGCGCATCCGCTGGACGCTGTCCGACGGCGTGGCCGCCGCGCTGCGCGACTACTGCAGCGGCGTTTCCGGCGACGTTTCCGGCGGCGGCCGCACCACGCCGTTCGCCGTGCTGCTGGCGGCTTGGCAAGCGCTGCTGGCGCGCTACAGCGGTCAGTCCGATTTCGCGGTCGGCGTGCCCAACGCCGCGCGCACCCATGAAGAACTCGACGACCTGGTCGGCTGCTTTATCAACACCCAGGTCTATCGCGCACGGCTGGCGCCCGGCCTGACGGGGCGCGCGCTGTGCCAGCAGGTGCGCGACGACGCGCGCGCCGCGCTCGACCATGCCGACCTGCCGTTCGAACTGCTGGTGGACAAGCTCGCACCGGCACGCGATCCCAGCCGCACGCCGGTATTCCAGGCGATGTTCAACCTGCAGATGGGCGATGCCGCGTCGTTTGCGCTGCCCGGCCTGCAGGCGAGCGCACTGCCGGTGCCCGACGACAGCGCCAAGTTCGACGTCACGCTCGACCTGCAGGCCAGCGCGAAGCGCGTGTCGGCCACGCTCGAATACGATGCCGCGCTGTTCGCCGAAGCGACGGCGCAACGCATGGCCCGGCACTACGAGCAACTGCTCGGCGCGATGCTGGCGTCTCCCGACGTGCCGCTCGACGCGCTGCCGCTGATGGACGCAAGCGAGCGGGACAAGACGCTGGCCAGTGCCAACGACACCGGCCTGGCGCTCGACGCCGCCGACGACGTGGTCGCCCGCATCGCGCGCGCCGCCGCGGCCACGCCGGACGCCATTGCCATCACCGATGGCAGCGCCAGCCTGACCTATGCGGCGCTGGAAGCCAGCGCCAACCGCGTCGCGCACTGGCTGGCCGGGCGGCAGGTGGACACCGACACCCTGGTCGGCGTCTGCCTGCCGCGCACGCCGGAATTGGTAGCGGTGCTGCTCGGCATCCTCAAGGCGGGCGCCGCCTACCTGCCGATCGACGCGCATCACCCGCCCGCGCGCAACGCCCACATCCTGCGCCACGCCAGCCCGCGCCTGATCCTCGCGGCGGCGGGCACGCGTGCCGCGCTGGGCGACAGCGCCGGCGTGGTGCTCGTCGACGGCGACATTCCGCCGTGGCATGCGGCGCCTGCGACCGCCCCCGCGCTGGACTGCCATCCGGCGCAGCTCGCCTACACGCTCTACACCTCCGGCTCGACCGGCACGCCCAAGGGCGCGCAGATCGCGCGCGCGGCCTTTGCCAACTTCCTGCGCGCAATGACGCCGGTGGTGCCGATGGACGGCAACGACCGCCTGCTGGCGGTGACCACGCTGGGCTTCGATATCGCGGGGCTCGAGCTGTTCCTGCCGCTGGCCAGTGGCGCCTGCGTGGTGATCGCCACGCGTGACGACGCGCGCGATCCGGCGCGGCTGGCGGCGCTGATGTCCGCCCATGGCATCACCGTGATGCAGGCCACGCCGGCCACCTGGCAGATGCTGGTTACGCAGGCCACGCCGGCATGGCAGGGCCTGCGCGCACTGTGCGGCGGCGAGGCGCTGGGGCGCGAGCTGGCCGTGGCGCTGCTGGCGCGCGGCGCCGAGGTCTGCAACGTCTACGGCCCGACCGAGACCACGGTCTGGTCCGCCGCGCATGCGCTGGCGGGCGAGGGCGAAGGCATGCCTCCGTGGGCCGTGGCGCCAGTCGGGCTTCCGATCGCCAACAACCAGCTTTATGTGCTGGACGCGCGCATGGAGCCGGTGCCCGCGGGCGTGGCCGGCGAACTCTATATCGGTGGTGCCGGCCTGGCGCGCGGCTATGCCGCCGACCCGTCGCGCACCGCCGCGGCCTTCGTGCCCAACCCCTTTCCCCAAGGCTCGCCCGGCGCCATGGCGGGCGACCGGCTCTACCGCACCGGCGATCTGGCGCGCAAACGTGCCGACGGCATCGTCGAGTTCCTTGGCCGGCGCGACCACCAGATCAAGGTGCGCGGCTTCCGTGTCGAGCCGGGCGAAGTCGACGCGGTGCTGGCGTCCTGTCCGGGCGTGCAGCACGCCGTGTGCGTGGCCCGCCCCGGCCCCGACGGCATGGCCCGGCTGTGCGCCTACTACGTGGCCGGCGCCGAGGCGGCAGACGACGCCATCCTGGCACGCCTGCGCGAGCAGCTGCCCGGCTACATGGTGCCGTCCAGCCTGACGCGCCTTGACGCGCTGCCGCTCAACGCCAATGGCAAGGTCGACCGCCAGGCGCTGCCGGAGCCCGCGGCAGCGCGCGCCGCGGCCGCGCTGTCGACGTCAGCGACGCCGACCGAGCACGCCTTGGCCGCGCTCTGGTGCGTGGTGCTGGGCGTCACCGAGGCGGGCGCCGACGACGACTTCTTCCTGCTGGGCGGCCATTCGCTGCTGCTGGTGCGGCTGCAGACCCGCATCCGCGAGCAGATGGCGAGCGAACTGGCGCTGCCGGCGCTGTTCGCCGCGCCGGTGCTGCGCGACATGGCCGCGGCGATCGACCAGGCCGGACGGCGCGATGCCGACGCCGACCTGGCCTTCATGAACGACCTGCTGGAGACCCTGTGAACCTGTTCCTGTCATTGCGCCGCCGCTTTGGCGGCCTGCTGTTGCTGGCGCTGGCCGCGGGTACCTGCAGCGCGCTCGCCGGCATCGCGCTGATTGCCGAGATCAACCGCATGATTGCCGCGCCGGCGGCGCTGGAAGCCGGCCGCGTCGGCATCCTGCTCGGCCTGCTGGCCGTCTTGTTCGGCTGCGGCTTCGGCTCGCAGGCGCTGCTGACCGCGCTGGGCCACCGCGTGGTGTACGACATGCGCATGCGCATGCTCAAGCGCGTGCTCGATACCGACGTCGAGCGCCTGGAAGCGATTGGCGGCCCCACCGTCTATGCCACGCTGACCAAGGACATCGCCTCGATCGGCATGGCCTTCAACCGCGTGCCGTTCGTGTTCTACAACGGCGTGCTGGTCGTTGGCGGCCTGCTGTACCTGGGCTGGCTGTCGTGGCAGCTGTTCGTGCTCGGCGCGGTGGTGCTGGGCGGCGGCGTGCTGCTGGCGCAGCGCTGGGTGCTGCGCATGCGCGGGCTGATGAAGGCCGTGCGCGACACCGACGACCGCCTCTACGCGGGCTACCAGGGCGCCATCGACGGCCGCTACGAACTCGCGCTGAATGCCTGGCGCAAGCAGAGCTTCTACCAGCGCGACTTCGAGCCCGCCGCCGAGTTTGCGCGCGCGCATGAAGTGCGCGCCGACCGCTACTGGGTGCTGAGCCTGTCGTTTACCGCGGCGCTGATCCTTGGGCTGGCCTGCGCGATCTTCATTGCCGGCGATGCGCTGGGCATTGCCCGCGAGCGCATCACCGCCTTCGTGCTGGTGCTGATGTTCCTGCGCATGCCGCTGAACGACCTGGTCGGCACGCTGCCGATCCTGATGACCGGCAACGTCGCGCTGCGCAAGATCGATACGCTGCGGCTGGCGCCGTACACCGAGGACTTTGCGCTGCATGCCAGCCACAACGCCGCCGCCACGGCACCGGCGCCTGGCACGCCGCTGCTGGCGCTGCAGGATGTGCGCTACGACTACCCGGGGCAGGGCGACGAGCGCGGCTTCCGGCTCGGGCCGGTGTCGCTGACGCTGGCCGCCGGCGAGACCGTGTTCATCGTCGGCGGCAACGGCAGCGGCAAATCGACGCTGATGAAGCTGCTGGCAGGCCTGTACCAGCCCACGGACGGCAGCGTCTCGCTGGCCGGCACCACGGTAGGGGCGGCGCAACTGCCCTGGTATCGCAGCCATTTCGCCACGGTGTTCTCCAACGCGCACCTGTTCGCGCGGCTGGTGGGGCCGGACGGCAAATTCGACGCCGCGGTGGCCAATGCCTTCCTCAAGCGGCTGCACATGGACCACAAGGTCGCGATCCGCGACGACCTGCTGTCGACCACGCAGCTGTCGCAGGGCCAGCGCAAGCGGCTGGCGCTGCTGGCAGCCTATGTCGAGGCGCGGCCGGTGCTGCTGCTGGACGAATGGGCCGCCGACCAGGATCCGGTATTCCGCGCCTACTTCTATGAATCGCTGCTGCCGGAGCTCAAGCGCAGCGGCAAGACCATCGTCGCGGTCAGCCACGACGACCGCTATTTCCACGTGGCTGACCGGGTGATCCGCTGCGACAGCGGCGTCATCCGCACCGACAGCGCCGACAGCGCCGACAGCGCCGACAGCGCCAACGCCGGCGCCGATGCCGGCGACCACGAACACAACGAACAACAGGCCGCCGCATGACGCGCGCCAACATTCAGAGGGAGTCAGCTCAAATGCAAAGCACCGCGTCTTCGATGACCCACGCCGTCGCCGGCCAGCCCTGGTCGTCTGCTAACACCACCACCCTGCAAAGCCGCTGGGAAGGTGCCGCGCTGCAGCTCAGCCTGGACAGCGCGCCGCTGCAGGCGTGGCAGTTCACGCCGGGCGCCCAGCCCCGCCTCGCTCTTGCCGGCACCACGCTGGACCACTCGCTGGCACGCGCCGCCACGTTCGCCGCCTGCGAAGCGGCGCTGGCGCGCGCGCCAGCCGCCGAAGCGATCGCGCTGGACGTGCCCGAGACCCTCGCCGCCGCCATGGTGCGCGAAGGCAGCGCCGTACGCGATGCCAACGGCCAGTTGATATCGCGCGTCGAGCAGTTGTGGCAGTTGCCGGCACTGTGGCACACCGGCGCCTCGGGTCGCGATTTCCCGCTGCAGTACGCCATGAGCGCGGGCAAGCGCCATCCGCTGCGCGCGCCCAAGCCGACCGGCCAGGTCTATGCGCGCCATATTCCCTGGCTCGACCAGGTGTTCTCGATGCGCGTCGCCGACCTCGATGCCGACCTGCAGTGCTTCCACGGCTGGATGAACGATCCGCGCGTGGCGGTCTTCTGGCAGGAGGAGGGCGACCTGGCCAAGCACCGCGGCTACCTGCAGGCGCAGCTGGATGACCCGCACACCATCCCGCTGATCGGCTGCCTGGACGGCAAGCCCTTCGCCTACTTCGAGGTGTACTGGGCCAGGGAAAACCGCATCGGCCCGTACTACGACGCCGATGACTTCGACCGCGGCTGGCACGTGCTGATCGGCGACGGCGAGATCCGCGGCAAGGCGTATATCAGTGCCTGGCTGCCGTCGCTGATGCACTACATCTTCCTCGACGATCCGCGCACGCAGCGCATTGTCGGCGAGCCGCGCATCGACCACGTGCAGCAGATTCGCAACCTCGACCGCTCCGGCTTTGCCAAGGTCAAGGCCTTCGACTTTCCGCACAAGCGCGCCATGCTGGTGATGCTGCTGCGCGAACGCTTCTTCGGCGAGCGCCTGTGGGTGCCGCAGGAAGACGCGCCGGCGCAAGCCCGCTCGGAACCCGTCGCGCTTGCCGCCTGACCCCGCCGCGAAAGGAGACCCCAATGCTCTACTCAGCTTCGACCTTCGCCGCGAACGGTGCCCGCCCAGGTGCCGGCGCACCGCCCGTGCTCGACCTGCTCGGCATCGGCTTCGGTCCGTCCAACCTTGCGCTGGCCGTGGCGCTGCGCGAGATGCTGCCGCAGCAGTCGTCGTTCCGCTTTGGCTTTATCGAGAAGAAGCCTGGCTTCGTCTGGCACGGCAACATGCTGCTCGACAACAGCCGCATGCAGATCTCGTTCCTGAAGGACCTGGTCACGATGCGCAATCCGGCCAGCCGCTATACCTTCATCAACTACCTGCACGAGCGCGAACGGCTGCTGGATTTCATCAATACCCGCACCTTCTACCCGAGCCGCTACGAGTTCAACGACTACCTGTCGTGGGTGGCATCAGACTTTGCCGACGCCTGCCACTACGGCGAGGAAGTGGTTTCGGTCGAGCCCGAGACCGCCGGCGGCAATGGCGGCAACGGCGCGCTGGCATGCCTGCGCGTGACCTCGCGCGCGGCCGATGGCGCGCTGACGGTGCGCCGCGCGCGCAACGTGGTGGTCAGCGTGGGCGGCGCGCCCAGCATTCCCGACACCTTCGTGCCGCTGCGCGGGCATGCGCGCGTGTTCCATTCGTCGAACTACCTGGCGTCGCTGGAGCGGCTTGGGCGGGCGGGGCCGGTGCGCCGGGTCGCGGTGATCGGCTCGGGGCAGAGCGCCGCCGAGATTTTCCTCGACCTGCACGGCCGCGAAGGCAATATCGAGGTCGACCTGGTCAGCCGGGCGCCGGCGCTGAAGCCGGCCGACGACAGTCCGTTCGTCAACGAGATTTTCAACCCGCGCTATATCGACTACCTGTTCTCTCGCGCGCCCAACGAGCGCGAGCAGCTGCTGAGCGAATTCGGCAACACCAACTACGCGGTAGTCGATACCGACCTGATCGAAGCCATCTATGAAGTGCTGTACCAGCAGAAGGTCACCGGCAAGGTGCGCCACCGCCTGCTGGCGGGCTACGAAGCGCGCCATGCCGAGGCCGATGCCGACGGCGTTCGGCTCGACATCGCGCGCCGCGACGACGGCGCGCACCAGCTGCAGCGCTATGACGCGGTGATCCTCGCCACCGGCTACCGGCGCGAGCTGCACCAGTCGCTGCTGGCGCCGCTGGCGTCTTACCTGGACGACGCCAAGGGCTTCCAGGCCGACCGCGACTACCGGTTGCAGATGGCGCCGGGCTGCCAGGCGGGGGTGTTCCTGCAAGGCTGCTGCGAAGCCACGCACGGGCTGTCGGACACGCTGCTGTCGGTGCTGGCTGTGCGAGCGCAGGAGATTGCGGCGGCGGTGCTGGGCAACGGCGAAAGCCAGGGCCTGGACCACGTGCGCACCGCCGCGCCCGAGCCCGCGCGTAGCCGTCCGCCTCAGATGGCGCACGCCGGCACGCACTGACCACAAAAAAACAATGAAAGGACCGGCTGGCGGCTGCAGGGTCGCCAGCCGGTCCTAATGGCCATTTTTCCAACAACAGAGCAGGGGAGTAAGAAGGGCATGAAACACAGCAACAGACGCGCGAACACGCGCGCGCGGGCAGCACGGAACGGGGCAGCAACGTCGTGCCGCACCGCCATGCGTTGGATCCCGGCCGCGGTCGGCCTGGTCTTCAGCGCATCGGCCTTTGGACAGGAAGCCGCCACGGGGGCGACACCCGCCACCGCCGCCGCCGCCGCCGCGGGAAGCGCCGCTCGCCCGGCAGAGCCCGCACTGCCCGCGGTGACGGTCAACGGCGCCCGCGAAAACCCGATCAATCCGCCGACCACTGCCGGCAGCAAGGTGCCGCTGACCGCGCGCGAAGTCCCGCAATCGGTGACCGTGATCAACAGCGAGCGCATCAAGGAACAGAACCTGGTGACGCTGGAAGACGCGCTGGCGCAAGCCACCGGCGTGTTCGTGGAAAAGCGCGACCAGGAACGTACCATCTACTATTCGCGTGGCCTGGAGATCGACACCTTCCTGCTGGACGGCGTGCCGACCAAGTATGACTGGCGCAACACGGTGCAGCCCGACCTGTCGATGATCGACCGGGTCGAAGTGCTGAAGGGCCCGTCCGGGCTGCTGTCCGGCGCCGGCAAGACCGGTGGCGCGATCAACCTGGTGCGCAAGAAGCCCACGCGCGAGACGCAGGTGCAGGGCGCGCTGTCGGTGGGGTCGTGGAACAACTACCGCGCTGAGATCGACGCGGGCGGCGCGCTGAACGCCGACGGCACGCTGCGCGCGCGCCTGACCGGCGCATTCCAGGACAAGGACTCGTTCATCGACAAGGCCAATATGCGCACCGGCGCCCTCTATGGCGTGGTCGAGTACGACATCACGCCCAGCACCATGGTGACGGTGGGCGCGAGCTACCAGGACTCGGAAGGCCGCCAGCCGTGGACGCTGCCGGCCTACTTCAACCCGCTCACGCGCCAGGCGAGCCTGCTCGACGTGCCGCGCTCGACCTACCTCGGTGCCGACTGGAACAGCGACCACTTCTATACCACCTCGGCCTTTGCCGAGCTGGAGCACAAGTTCGACAGCGGCTGGCAGGTCAAGGGTGCGCTGCGCTACCTGAACAACCAGATGCACCGCGAGCAGGCGTACGCGTACGCGCCGGTTATCCCGGGCGTGAACACCACCACGCTGTTCGCGGCCAAGCAGACCTACACGCAGGAGCAGACCAGCTTCGATGTCTATGCCAACGGTCCGTTCTCGCTGTTCGGGCGCCGGCACAAGGCGCTGATCGGCTTCAATTTCTCCGATTCGGAGCGGCGCGACCCGCGCTACTCGTCGACGCCGTTCTCGCAGGTCGTGAACATCTTCAATCCGCGCAGCGACTTCGCCAAGCCGGTCTTTACGCCCAACGGCTCGGGCACCAAGACCAGCACCCGGCAGTATGGCGTCTACGGCGACGCACGCTTCTCGCTGCTGGACCCGGTGACGCTGGTGCTGGGCGGGCGCCTGAGCTGGTGGGACATCAATGCGCGCCAGTACACGTCGACCGCCAGTGTGACCAAGCAAGACAACATCAACGCCAAGTTCACCCCGTTCGCCGGGCTGATCTACGACTTCACGGAGCACTGGTCGGCCTACGCGAGCTATGCCGAGATCTTCCAGCCGCAGGAGGAGTATTTCACTGCCAGCGGCAACCTGGTCGATCCGATCAAGGGCAAGCAGTATGAAGTGGGCGTGAAGGGCGAGTTCTTCGAAGGCGCGCTGAACACCTCGCTGGCGCTGTTCCAGGTGCGCGAAACCGGCCGCGCCACGGTCGACTACGTCAACACCACCAATCCGAGCAACCCGTTCTACGTGTCGCAGGGCGAGACCAAGAGCCAGGGCTTCGAGCTGGAGGCCAGCGGCCGCATCACGCCGAACTGGACCGTCTACGCCGGCTACACCTTCAACATCACGACCGACCTGCAGGACCGCACCGGCCAGCTCAACACGGCGTTCTCTGCGATCGCGCCCAAGCATTTGTTCAAGCTGTGGACGCAGTACCGCCTGCCCGGCGACTTCAAGCGCTGGCGTATCGGCGGCGGCATGACCGCGGTCAGCCATGTGCAGAACACCGCATTGTTCCCGGCACCGATCGGCGCAGTCACGCTGCGCCGCGGCGGCTATGCGACCTTCGATGCGGCGATCGGCTATGACTTCAACAAGCATGTCTCGGCCGATTTGAACCTGACCAACCTGTTCGATCGCAGCTACTATGCGCGGATCAACAACCCGCGCGAAGGCAACATCTGGGGCCAGCCGCGTGCGGCGATGTTTACCGTACGCATGAAGATGTAAGCGCGATACCCGGCGCGGCGGCGCGGCGGTGCGGCAACATCGCACTGCCGCGCCGGCCGCGCGTTGCAGGATATTCCAATGAACAATAGTCCCTCATCTTTGCCGTCGCGCGGCGCCATGGGTCCGGCGCTGGCGATGACCGCCCGCGCGCTGGCCGCGCTGGCCGGCAGCTATGCTTTCACCTGGGGCGTCACTGCCGGCGGTGCCGTGCTCGGCTGGCGCCTGGGATTGCCGCGCAGCGAAGCGGTGCTCTGGTTTTCGATGCTGGCCTTCCTGCTGTTCCCGATGACGTCGCTGTGGGCGCTGGTGACACGGCGGCTGTGGCGCGTCTGGCTGGTGCTGTTGGCTGGCGCGGCCATCGGCGCCGGCGTGGCGCAATGGCTCGGGGAGCGGCTGGCGTGAGCAAGACCGTGCGCAAGAACAACAGCCGCGCCGCGGCGAACAAGACTGCCGCCCACGAAGGCGGGCTGCGCCAGGCCATGACCTGGGCGCATACCTGGATCGGCGTGCTGCTGGGCGGCGTGCTGATGGTGGCCTTTTTTATGGGGTCGGTCGCGGTGTTCGACCGCGAGATCGACCGGTGGATGATGCCGGCCACGCGCATCGAGGCCGCGCCGCCGGGCATCGATATCGACACCGTGGTGCCGCGCGCCGTGGAGGCGCTGGCTGCCGGCAAGCCGCTGCGCGAATGGGCCGTGACGCTGCCCGAGGCGCGCACACCGGTGATGATCGCGCGCGTGCGCTACGCCGCGGCCGGCGGGCAGATCCGGCTGGCCGACCCGCGCACCGGCGCGCTGCTGCCGGATGTCGGCACGCTTGGCGCATCGTCCTTCTTCTACCCGCTGCACTACAACCTGCACCTGCGCGTGTGGAACATCGGCTACTGGCTGGTGGGGCTGGCGGCGATGGCAATGCTGGCGGCGATCGTGTCCGGCGTGATCGTGCATGTGCGCATCTTCCGCGATTTCTTCACCTTCCGGCCGCGCAAGCAATTGCAGCGCAGCCTGCTCGACCTGCATAACCTGACCGGCGTGCTGGCGCTGCCGTTCCATGCGGTGATTTCGTTCTCCGGCATCTGCATCGTCTACATGATCCTGATCCCGGCCGGCATCAACGCGCTCTACCAGCAGCCCAACACCTTCTACGAGCAGGCCATTTCGGGTTATTCGCGGCCGGCTGCGGGCGTGGCCGCGCCGATGGCGCCGCTCGGGCCGATGGTCGAGGCCGCGCGCGCGCGTTGGGGCGGGGCGGCGCCTGCCGCGATCCGCGTCTGGAACCCGGGCGATGCCAACGCAGTAGTCAAGATCAGCCGCTCGGTGGGCGACCGCGTCAGCCTGGCGGACGACGCCGCCTACTTCGACGGCGCCACCGGGGGGCTGCTGCACCACGCGCCGCTGCCGCCCGCGGCGACCACGCAGCGCTTCCTGACCGGCATGCACTTCATCGCCTTTGACCACTGGCCGCTGCGCTGGCTGTATTTCCTTGGCGGGTTGGCCGGTTGCGTGCTGATCGGCACGGGGCAGTTGTACTGGCTCGACAAGCGCCATGCGCGCCATGGCGAGCGCGGCGTGCGCCTGGCCGCCGCGGTCACCGCGGCCATGACCACCGGGCTGGTGATCGCGACGCTGGCGATGATGGTGGCCAACCGTCTGCTGCCGATGACGCTGCCGTCGCGCGAGTTTATCGAGGCCGGGCTGTTCTTCCTGGTCTGGCTGGCCACGGCCATCCACGCGCGCGTGGCGATGCGGCCAGGAAGCCGCACGCTGGTGCCGTGGCGGCAGCAATGCCTGGCGATCGCCGCGCTGGCGCTGGCAGCGCCGCTGTGCAACGGCCTCACCACTGGCGACTGGCTGCCGCTGGCACTGGCGCGCGGGCAGTTTGCGGTGGCGGGTGTCGATATCGCGCTGCTGCTGACCGGCGCGCTGGCCCTGACGACGGCGCGCCGGTTGCGGCGCGTGGCGGCGGCCCGGGCGGCGACTGCATCGAACCTGGAGGAGGCAGACCATGCCGAACGCGCTTGACCATTTGTTGCTGATCGCCCTGGCGCTCTGTGCCTATGGCGCCTTTGTGTTGTTTGCCTGCGCCACCGAGCGGCACTGGAACGAGCTGTCGGGGCAGGGTGGCGCTTTGCCGGACGGATCGCGCCGGCGCCTGCGTGGCGCGGCATGGGCGCTGGTGGCCCTGGGTGCCGTGGCCGCGCTGCCGGGCAACGGCACCGGCTTTGGCGTGCTGTTGTGGGCGCTGGCGATGATGGCCGGCGCGATGGCGGTCGCCTTCACGCTGACATGGCGGCGCGGCTGGCTGCAGCCGATCGCGCGCGGGATGCTGGTAGCGCTGCGGATCTGAGCCAGGAGTCGGATACGGGCGGCGCGCCGCTCGTCATGAATAATGCAATTAACCGCCCAGAATCAATAGCGTCCATCAGCGCGCGGGCGCGGCACCTGCCTGCAAACGAGCGGTGTCACTGATGAAGGGCGGCGTGGGGCTCAGCGGTGTGTACCCGCATAACCGGCACCTTGCGCCGACAGGATGCGAGCCAGCCAGTGCCGCCAGCCGCGCGCCCCCACCGCTCCTGTCCTGCAGCGCGTGACACGCACGCTGGCCCGGGTGATGGCATAGAGCTCCACGGTGCCAGCCTCCGGCATCGTGAACGATTCGCTGGCGGCGAGGGAAGTGTCTTTCGGATCGCCGTCACGGATCAGCCATAACTCGCCTTCGGTACAACGCACCGCGACGTGCTCGCCCGGATCGGCCACCAGCCGCAGGGAACTGCGTGCGGGCAGGGTGGCGGTCATATCGTTGCTTACCAGGAACATGATGTCCTCCGGGTTCAGTTCACGGCGAGGGCGGCCACCGAAGCTGTCACGGTGCCCACGGCCTTGGGCCGGACAAAGGCCGCGATCCGGTCGATCACGGCGGAATCCTGCAGGATGCGGCGATGGCCCAGTCCGTCGGTGGTGACCAGTTCAGCGCCAGGCCACGCACCAGCGATGGCGGCCCCGTCTTCCCAGCGCACCTCCTTGTCGCCGCGGTCATGGATCACCAGCGTGGGTGGCACCGGACGCGAGCGTCCGATCTCCGGTACGTTGAACGCCGACCAAGGCATGCCGAGCCAGCGCTCGCTCTGCCGCTGCATGCGTGCCAGCACTGCCGGTGCAATGCCGAGCTGCCAGGCCAGCGCCGCGCACGCGGCGTGCATATCGGCCGGCGAGCCGACCAGTACTGCGGCGCGTGCCGGCAGGCCCTCGCGCAGGGCCAGCGCGGTGGCCGCGCCACCGAGCGAATGCGCCACCACGGCGTGGACCGGGCCGGCGTGCCAGGCGGCGGCCAGCAGCGAGCGCGACATTTCCAGCACCGAGGTCTGTGCCGCGCCGCGCGTGCCTGCATCGGACGCGCCATGCGACAGCGCATCGAAGGCCACCACGCGCATGCCAGCTGCCACCAGGCTACCGGCCACCGCATGCCATTGCCCGGCATGGCCGCCCCAGCCGTGAGCGAGCAATACCGCCGGGCCGGAATCGCCCCAGCGGTAGACGCGCACCCGGCGGCTGGGCCCGTAGCCGGTCACCAGGGCCCAGTCGCTGCGGGCGCTGTCCAGGAAGCGGCGCGCCGCCGACGTGGCAGCGCCGCGCGGCGGCGTGAACCAGAGGCGTTCTAGCGCCCGCGCGGTGGCGGATGGCGATACCAGGCTGCCCGCCTGCCAGCGCAGCCGCTGCCAGAGGGGCAGGGTGGGCAGGGTGGGCCGTGCGGCGGGTCGGTTACCCGATGGCCTGGCGACGGGCGGCTGACCGGCGGAATTCGCCGGGGAAGGGGAAGAGACTGCTTGTGTCACGACCTGCACCTCCAATCGGTTGCTGGATTGGCGCGGCAGCATCGGGGCCGGCTTCAGCCGGTGGCTCTCCGCGCGCATTTTTTAAGACCGACCAGTCGTGCTTTTTTTAGTGCAAAAAAGCGCCCGGAAGGGTTATTGCCCGCCGGCGGGATAGCGCCGGCGCCGATGTCGTTTCCTGGATTTTTTCCGTCAGCCCTGCGTTGCGCCCTCGGCGGCGCGCGCCACCAGCGCGGCAAACGCGCGCCGCGCCATGGCTTCGGCATCCGCGCGGCCCAGCAGCTTGAACGACTGCTGGAACGCCATGCCGATGCCGGACAGTTCGAAGGCAAACTGCCGTGGCTCCACGTCCGGGCCGAACTGGCCTTCGTCGATCACATCGCCCACCACGCGCGCCACCGTGCTATGCCAGTCCTTCAGCGACTGCACCACCAGATCCCGGATCGTGCCCGGCCGGTCGCGGTATTCCTGCCCCAGCGCCATGAACAGGCACCGGCCCTGCGTCACCGTCCCGCCCAGCCACTCCAGGTAGCCCTCGAACAGGGCTTGCAGCCGCGGCATGCCGCGGGGCTGGCGCATTGCCGGCCGCACCACGATGTCACCAAAGCGTTCGATGGCGAGGTCCAGCACCGCCTGCTGCAACGCCTCTTTGGACTTGAAGTGCGCATACAGGCCACTCTTGGACATATTGGTATCCGCGGCGAGCGTGGCCAGCGACAGCTGCTCGAAGCCGACCTTGGTCGCGGTATCGAGCGCCTGCTGGATGATGGCGTGGCGGGTGAGTTGTCCCTTTTGCATGGGGACAAGAATAGCACGACCGGTCGGTTTGTCAACGAAACCGGATGCATGGTAGTTGCCCCGACTTGCGAAGTTGTGCAGCGAAGGCCATAACGTCATACACAGGGCGTGTGACGTCAACGCAAACCGCCAAGCGTCGTTAGTCTCTTTGCGATCCGACGATGTTGTGCAGGATACGGCCTTTTGCCTTCGGTTTGCCGGCCGGGGCAAGAGGCGGATTGCGGACGAATAGCGGACTTGGAAGGAAATCTGCACAAAGTGTTTCGGCGGTTACATACGGAACGCTTTGCGTGCTCTATACTCGAATGCACGTCCGCGCACTTTTTTTCACTGGTGACTGGAGACCGACATGAACAGTACAGCCGTGCCGAGAGGCGCTAGCGAACCGTTCCGGCAACTGCGGGCGCTGCGCCGCGCGCGCAAGCTCAAGCAAGAGGACGTCGCCCGCAAAGCGGGCATCTCGCGGGAAGCCTACCTGCGGGCAGAATCGGGGCAAGCCGATCCCCGCATGTCGACATTTCTCGCGGCCTGCGAGGCGCTGGGCCTGGAAGTGGTGCTGGCCCCGCAGCATCTCGCGGCAGACGTCAACGCCTTTATCGCCAGCCGCAACGGCGGTGTGACGGCAGCCTCGATGGCCGGCCAGCCGGCCGCCGGCGGTGTTCAGGCACCCGCCGCGGCACCGGCGCAGGGCGGCGGCTTCGGCTCCGGCTCCGGCGAAGGCCACAAGCCGGTCTGACCGGCCGCTGCCTGGTCGGCCTCGTCTCGACGGGCCGGCACAGGCGGACGGCGTTCCAGGCCACCGTCCAGCAAACCGGCGCGGCGCGGCCATCGCGCCGCGCCGGTTGTCATCGGCCGGGCGCTGCCCGCGCCACCCGGCGCCTCAATCACGGCGTCGCGATCCCTGCGCGCGGCGATTGCCTGCGTTTTCCCACTCGACTTCCTTAAGACCCGCCGCGTCCTATGCCTGACGCGCGTTGAAGGTCACACTTTTCCCCTTTTTCCGGTTCCGGCCTACAACTCCAGTGGGTGCGCCGCTTCGCGCATTCGCCGACGACGCGGGTTTGACACGCCTGTTTGGTGAGATTACGATATGGTAAATCAATTACGGAATGTGTAATTCCGTACCGAACTTACCCAGACCGGCAGGACCCGCCAAAGGGTTCCCGGGGCGCCAGCGAAGCGCCGCATGGAGACGCCGTGGACACCACCAACCCGCAACGCACCTTCGCGTACCAGCCCAGCGCCGAGCAACGCTCGCAGCCGGCGGCTGCGCATGCGATCCGTCCGGTGGCGGTGGTGGGCGCCGGGCCGGTCGGACTCACCGCGGCGATCGACCTCGCGCAACGCGGCGTTCCCGTGGTGGTGCTGGATGACGGCGACACGCTCGCCGCCGGCTCCCGCGCCATCTGCTTTGCCAAGCGCACGCTGGATATCCTGGACCGTCTCGGCTGCGGCGAACGGGTCGCGGCCAAGGGCGTCAGCTGGCATGTCGGCAAGGTGTTCTTCGGCGACGAGCAGGTGTACCGCTTTGACCTGCTGCCAGAGGCCGGCCATCGCCGGCCGGCCTTCGTCAACCTGCAGCAGTACTACCTGGAAGGCTTCCTCGTCGAACGCGCCGCCGAATTGCCCGGCATTGAACTCCGCTGGCGGCATCGCGTCACCGGCGTTGCGCCGGGCCAGGACAACGTCGCGCTGACGGTCTCGACGCCTGACGGGGACTACGTGCTGCACGCGCGCTACGTGGTGGCCGCCGATGGCGCCCACAGCACGGTGCGCCAGAGCCTTGGCCTGGAAAGCAAGGGCCGCGTGTTCCGCGACCGTTTCCTGATCGCCGATGTGAAGATGGCGGCACCGTTCCCGGCCGAGCGCTGGTTCTGGTTCGATCCGCCGTTCAACCCGGGCCGCTCCGCACTGCTGCACCGGCAGCCCGACGATGTCTGGCGCCTCGATTTCCAGCTCGGCTGGGATGCCGATCCGGACGCGGAGAAACAGCCGGAGCGCGTGATCCCGCGCATCCGCGCCATGCTTGGCGAAGACGTCGCCTTCACGCTGGAGTGGGTCAGCGTCTATACCTTCTGCTGCCAGCGCATGGATGCCTTCCGCCACGGCCGCGTGCTGTTCGCCGGCGATGCCGCGCACCGCGTCTCTCCGTTCGGCGCGCGCGGTGCCAACAGCGGCATGCAGGATGCCGAGAACCTTGCGTGGAAGCTGGCACTGGTGCTTGCCGAACGCGCTGGCGACGCCTTGCTCGACAGTTATGCCAGCGAGCGCGAGGCCGCCGCCGACGAGAACATCCGCCACTCGACGCGTTCCACCGATTTCATCACGCCCAAGAGCGCCGTGAGCCGCACCTTCCGCGATGCCGTGCTGCGCCTGGCGCGCCGCCATGCGTTCGCGCGCCAGCTGGTCAACAGCGGCCGGCTGTCGCTGCCCACCTTGCTGGGAGATTCCCCGCTCAATACGCCAGATCGCGATGTGTTCGCGGGCGCGATGGTGCCCGGTGCGCCGTGCGTGGATGCGCCGCTGCAGCGCCACGGTGGCACGCAGCCGGGCTGGCTGCTCGGCGAACTGGGCAACGACTTCACGCTGCTGGTCTTTGGCGACGCCAGCGCGATCCCGGCCGATGCGCGCCGCTGGCTGGCAACGGCCACGGTGCCGGTGCGCATGCTGTTCGTGGTGCCGCCGGGCCAGCCGGCTGCCCCGCCCGAAGGCCTGCGCTATGCGAGCGACGCCGACGGCCTCGCTGCACGCCGCTACGACGGCCGTCCGGGCACCTGCTATCTGATCCGTCCCGACCAGCACGTCTGTGCCCGCTGGCGAGCCTTTGATGCCGGGGCGGTGCAGGCCGCGCTGTTGCGTGCCCTGTGCCTGCCAGCCAACGGCCAACTGCACTAGAGAAACTTGAACCTCCGACCGACACCCGCAACGCTGACGACACCATGAACCTCACGCACACCCAGCTCGCCGAGCACGGCTACATGTCCGGCTTCGCCAACGAATTCGCCACCGAGGCGCTGCCCGGTGCGCTGCCCGTGGGCCAGAATTCGCCGCAGCGCGCGCCTTACGGCCTCTATGCCGAGCAGCTGTCCGGCACCGCCTTCACCGCGCCGCGCGCGCATAACCGGCGTTCGTGGCTGTACCGCATCCGCCCGGCGTCGATGCACAAGCCGTTCACGCAGGTCGAGCAGTCGCGCTTCCTGAGCCGCTTCGACCAGGTGCCGCCGTCGCCCAACCAGATGCGCTGGAGCCCGCCGGCAATGCCGTCGGTGCCGACCGATTTCGTCGACGGCATCGTCACCATGGCCGGCAATGGCGGGCCGGAAGCGATGAGCGGCTGCGGCATCCACCTGTACCTGGCCAACCAGTCGATGCACGACCGCTTCTTCTACAGCGCCGACGGCGAGATGCTGATCGTGCCGCAGCAAGGGCGCCTGCTGATGGTGACCGAGCTGGGCCGGCTGGAAGTCGAACCGCAGGAGATCGTCGTGATCCCGCGCGGCGTGCGGTTCCGTGTCGAGCTGCCGGACGGCGAGGCGCGCGGCTATATCTGCGAGAACTATGGCGCGCTGTTCCAGCTGCCGGACCTGGGCGTGATCGGCTCCAACGGGCTGGCCAACCCGCGTGACTTCCTGTCGCCGATGGCCAGCTACGAAGACCGCGAGGGCGATTTCGAGCTGGTGGCCAAATTCCAGGGCAACCTGTGGCGCGCCGGGATCGGCCATTCGCCGCTGGACGTGGTGGCCTGGCACGGCAACTACGCGCCCTACAAGTACGACCTGCGCCGCTTCAACACCATCGGCTCGATCAGCTTCGACCATCCGGACCCGTCGATCTTCCTGGTGCTGCAATCGCCGTCGGACACTCCGGGCGTGGACACCATCGACTTCGTCATCTTCGGGCCGCGCTGGCTGGCGATGCAGGACTCGTTCCGCCCGCCCTGGTTCCACCGCAATATCGCCAGCGAATTCATGGGCCTGATCACCGGCGTTTACGACGCCAAGGCCGATGGGTTTGCACCGGGCGGCGCCAGCCTGCATAACTGCATGAGCGGCCACGGCCCGGATGCGGAAACCTTCGAGAAGGCCAGTGCCGCCGATACCTCGAAGCCGCACCATATCGAGGACACCATGGCGTTCATGTTCGAGACCCCGGGCGTGATCCGTCCGACGCCGTACGCGGCGCAGTCGGCCTCGCTGCAGCAGGACTACTACACCTGCTGGCAAGGCCTGAAGAAGAACTTCAACCCGAACGTCCGTTAAACCGCTGGCGCTCGCCATCCCGCCCGGTTTGCTCCCCTCTCCCACATGCGGGAGAGGGGTCGGGGGAGAGGGCCGGCGCCCGCCAAGCACGACGAATTCCCGGTACGCGCGACCCCGTGCCATCCCAACTATCCGGAGCCAACCATGACCGCCCCCCAAACCAGCTGGATCGACAGCGCCAACGACGGCCAGACCCACTTCCCGCTGCAGAACCTGCCCTACGGCGTGTTCTCCGTCAAAGGCCAGTCGCCGCGCGTCGGCGTTGCCATCGGCGACCAGATCCTCGACCTCGCCGCGCTCGATGACGCCGGCCTGCTGCCCGCCGCGGCAAAGGGCACCTTCGCCGGCACGACCCTGAACCGCTTCATTGCCCTCGGCAAGCCCGCCTGGACCGAGACCCGCAAGCGCCTGACCGCGCTGCTGTCCGGCGAAGACGCTGCGCTGCGCGATAACGCCGCCCTGCGCGACAAGGCGCTGGTGCCGATGTCGGCCGCCGTGCTGCACTTGCCGGTGGATATCCCGGGCTACACCGACTTCTATTCGTCGAAGGAACACGCGACCAACGTCGGCCGCATGTTCCGCGACCCGGACAACGCGCTGCTGCCGAACTGGCTGGAAATCCCCATCGGCTACAACGGCCGCGCCAGCTCGGTGGTGGTGAGCGGCACGCCGCTGCATCGTCCGAACGGCCAGATCAAGCTGCCGAACGAAGCGCGCCCGGTGTTCAGCGCCTGCCGCAAGCTGGATTTCGAACTGGAGATGGGTTTTATCGTCGGCAAGGAATCGGCGCTGGGCGAGCCCGTCAGCACCGCCGACGCGCCGGCGCATATGTTCGGATTGGTGCTGCTCAATGACTGGAGCGCGCGCGATATCCAACAGTGGGAATACGTGCCGCTGGGGCCGTTCAACAGCAAGGGCTTCGGCACTTCGATCTCGCCGTGGGTGGTGACGATGGACGCGCTGGAACCGTTCCGCCGCAACAATCCCGAGCAATCGCCGCAGCCACTGCCGTACCTGCAGCAGCAGGACAAGAACGCGTATGACATCGCCCTGGAAGTCGCGCTCCAGCCGGAAGGCGCGGCGGCGCCGAGCACCATCTGCCGCACCAACTTCAAGGCGATGTACTGGACCATGGTGCAGCAGCTTGCGCACCATACGGTGTCGGGCTGCAATGTGCGCGTGGGCGACCTGATGGGCTCGGGCACGATCTCGGGCACCACGCCGGACTCCTACGGCAGCATGCTGGAGCTGACCCGCAACGGTGCCGAGCCGGTGACGCTGACCGACGGCAGCCAGCGCGGTTTCCTGCAGGACGGCGACAGCGTGATCATGACCGGCTTCTGCCAGGGCGAAGGCTACCGCGTCGGTTTTGGCACGGTCTCGGGCAAGATCCTGCCCGCTCGCTAAGCTACGTCAGCCGGCGCTTCAGCCGGCGCGTCAGTCGGCTTGCAGGCCATGCCGGGCGGCATCGAGGATGACCGCTGCCCGGCCTGACAGCAAGGTCCGGCCCTCCGCGCTGACGGTGAAGGCGTACAGCACGCTGGCGCCTTCGCCGCTGACGCGCCGCGCTTCGACAAGCAGCGGCGCGGCGATATCGTCCAGCCTTTCCACCAGCAATTCGAGCTTGCGTACCGACGCCAGGTAGCCGGAGCGCGGGCGCGAAGGGCTGTCGTCCTGCGCCGCCAGCAGTGCGCCGTGCACGGCCATCGCCTGTGCCGCGTATTCGATGCCGCAGACCGCCGCCAGCCGTCCCTGCGCCCGCAGCGGGTTGTCCGCGCGCGCGTGCGTGCCGGACACGCAGCGCACCACGTTTTCATCCCAGTCCAGCACGCCGTCGAGCAGGCACATCGTGCCCTGGTGCGGAATGCGCGCCGCGATCCAGTCGCGGTCGCGCACGGGTGCGGGCAGCTTCACGGTGTCAGGCCCTGGCAGCGGTGCCGAGGCTGGCCACGCCGACCCGGATCTGCAGCCTGTCGAGGTAATCGAGCACCACCGCGCCCGTGTCCGCGCGTGCGATGGCGGCCAGCAGCGGCAACGCGCGCGCGGCCGGTGCCGACTTGCGCAGCGCCTCCAGCGCGGCATCCGGCATCGTGTCGGCGCCGGCCTGCGTCAGCGAGACATCGAGCTGCGCCAGCGTCTGCGGCGTCGGCTGCGGCGTCATCAGCAGGGCTACGCCGAACGGGGCGGGGATGGGCCGATGGCTGTGCAGCGGCTCGGGGTAGCCGGTGTCGTAGGCAATCAATAAACAGGGCTCGGCATCGCCTGCCACCTGCAGCGCGCATTCGAGCAGGCCGGCGCCGAAGCTGCCGTCCATCGCGCACAGCACGTTGGAGGTGCGCATCGCGCCGGCCGCGATTGCCCAGTAGCCGGCGGTGGCGTTGTGCACGGAGTTGTGAAAGCGCGTCGGCGACATCAGCGGGTCCGGCTCGGCCAGGGCTTCGCAGATCGCATGGAAGTTCTGGCCGTCGGCGCTTGACGAGGTGAAAATCGTCGGCAACTGCGCGGCATCGCGGTGACTTGCGGCGACAGCCTGCTGGCCCACGCCCAGCGCCAGGCGCACGGTCGGGCCGGTGCGCCGGCGTTCAGCGGGCGGCAGGCCAGCGGGCGGCGGCAGTTCGGTCGGCGCGTGCGCGTAGGGCGCGCGGCCCGCCAGCATTTCGCGGGCTGCGTCCCAGCCGTTCATGCCCGGGCCGAGCAGGCCGATGCTTTCGATATAAACAGGTTGCGGCATGACGCTGGCTCAGTGGAACGCCGCGTCCGCGCGCGCGAACAGCAGGCTGCAGTTGGAACCGCCGAAGCCGAACGCATTGCTCATGGCATAGCGCAGCGGCACGTCGCGGCTAACGAGCTGGTAGTTCACGCCCAGCGCCGGGTCCGGCTGCGTGGTGTTGATGCCGGCCGGCACCAGTTCATGGCGCAATGCCAGCGCGCAGATCACGGCCTCCAGTGCGCCGGCCGCGCCGAGCGCGTGACCGGTTGCCCCCTTGGTCGAGCTGCACGGTGTACCGGGCAGCACCGCGGCCATGGCCTGCGCCTCGGCGGCGTCGTTGCTGCGCGTGGCGGTGCCGTGCAAATTGACGTAGCCGACCTGTGCCGCTGAGATGCCGGCGCTGGCCAGCGCCTGTTCCATGGCCAGGCGGGCGCCGAGTCCTTCCGGGTGCGGGGTCGACATATGGTGCGCGTCGCTCGACTCGCCGATGCCGGCCAGCAGGATGGCATCGGCATCCGGCGCGTCCGGAGCGCGTTCGAGCAACCCGAATGCCGCGCCTTCGCCAATCGATATGCCATTGCGGGCCACGTCGTACGGGCGGCATGGCTGTGCTGACAGCAGCTCCAGCGAATTAAAGCCATACAGCGTGGTATGGCACAGCGAATCCACGCCGCCCACGATGGCTGCGTCGATCCATCCTGCTTCGATCATGCGCCGCGCGGAGCTGAAGACCTTGGCACCGGACGAGCACGCCGACGAGACCGCCGCGGCCGGGCCGCCAAGGCAGAAGTACTCGCGCACGAAGCCGGGCAGGGAATAAGGGTTGTGCGTGCCGCCGTAGTGGAAGCCTGCCGGCAGCGCGCCGGTATCGGGATCGCGATGTCGATAGCCCAATTCCGTCTGCAGTACGCCGGCGGTGCTGGTGCCGAGAAAGACACCGATACGGTCCGCGCCATAGCGCGCCGCGGCTTCGCGTACGCGTTCCGCGAAATGGTCCGCTTCCAGCCCAAGCCATGCCAGGCGGTTATTGCGGCAGTCGAAGTGCGACAGGTGCGTTGGCAACGTCACCGCATCCAGTCCCGGCACTTCACCGACATAGGTGTCCAGGCGCACGTCGCCAAATCGGCAGGGCGCCAGGCCGCCTCGCCGCTCGCGCAATGCCGTCAAAGTGGCGTCTGCGCCGGTACCGATGCAGCTGGTGGCCGTGAAGTGGGAAAACAGTAGCGGAGACAAGGCTTTGCGCGATTTTTGAGGGGTGGGCTAATTGTAACAAGCCGCGGCGGGTCAGCTTGTCGGCGACTGTCCTGTACGGCTGTCGGCATGCCCTGATTCCACCGCTGCGCGCAATGTCACGCAATGCAGCCCCGCGCGGTCGATGGCGGCAAGCAGGTCCGGCAGCACTGTCGCGCAGTGCGGATTACCGGCAGGATCGATGCCGGGATTGCCGTCGTGCAGCAGCAGGATGTCGCGGCCCGCGAGCCTGGTGGTCAGGCGCTGCGCCACGCGCGCCGCGATGTCGCCGGAGCGGGTATCGAAGCCGCGTCGCGTCCACGCAGCCAGCTGCAGCCCGAGCCGGCACAGCACCGGTTCCAGGAACGGGTTGCGCAGCCCGGCCGGCGCGCGGAAAAAGCGCGGCGCCTGCCCGGTGATGTCGCCCAGCACCTGCTGCGCCGTGCTGATGTCGCGCAGCATCCGGCCCGGCCCGAAAATGGAGAAATGCAGCCGGTGATGCATGCTGTGGTTCTCCACCGCATGGCCGCGCCGGACGATCTCGCGCACCAGTGCCGGATGCGCCGCCGCGCGCTCGCCGATGCAGAAGAAGGTGGCGCGCGCGCCGTGGTGGTCGAGCAGGTCGAGCACGCGCGGCGTCAGCGCCGGATTGGGGCCATCGTCGAAGGTCAGCGCTACGCAGTCCTGCGCGGACGGCGGCAGCTGCAGCAGGTTGGGCCCCAGCCAGGTGCTGCGTGGCCACAAGCCGCCGGCGCACATCGCCGCGTGGGTGGCGGCGATGCCCGCCAGTGCCGGGACCATGCTGCCGGGATGCGCGAGCATGGCGCCGATGCCGGCCACGTGGACCGCGGCTGCGCCGTACAGCAGCGGGCTGGGGCGCCAGTGGCGGCCTGGCGGCGTGTCGCGCCAGTGGCCGCCGGATGCGGTAAAGCGGTTCATGTCGTACTCCCGGCCTGTCCGCTTGCGGCGGTCCCGGCGGCCGCGGGCCGCGCCAGGATCGCCGAGAACCACAGCGCCAGGATGGCGCCGGGGCCGACCGTCAGGCCGAATGCCTGCAGCAAGGGCAGGCTCGACAGTGCCAGCAGCCCGAAGGCGGCCACCGTCGTCATGTTCGCGAGCAGCAGGGAGACCAGCGTATGCGGGGAATTGGCCGCGCCGGGCTGGCCCGCTGCGGCGCCATTGAAGAATAGCGCGTAGTTCGAGCCTACTGCCACCAGCAGCAACAGGCCTACCAGGTGCAGCAGGGTCAGCGGCTGGCCCAGTGCGGCCAGCCCGCCCAGGACGACCACCGCGGCGGCCGCCAGCGGCAGTACCGTGGCCGCCACCCGGCGCGGCGAGCGCAGCGCGATCGCCAGCAGCGCCACGATCGCCAGCAGGCCCGCCAGCGACAGCAGCAGCGCCTCGCGCAGGTAGCCGGCATAGAGGCGGTCGGACTCGCCCTTGAGGTCGACGAAAAGCGTATCGGGCACGTCGGCGCGGGCGACTGCAGCGCGCACCGCGGCGCTGTCGACGCCGTCGCCGGCATTCGCTGTGGCCGGGGCCCGCAGCGGCAGCGTCGCGCTCCAGCGCCCGTCGCGATGCGTCAGCAGCGCATCGATCGCCAGGGCCATCGACGTCCCGCGCAGGTCTTCGCGCCGCAGCAGCGGGCCGGTGCGCGCCTGCTCGGCTTCGGCCAGGAACGGTGCGAACAGGTCGGCGCGCACCGGCTGGCTGGCGACGGCCGCGCGCAGCCGCTGCGCCAGCTCGGCGGGCGGCGGCAGGCTGGCCTGGCGCGCGCGCTGGGTGGCGTCGCTGGGCAGGTAACGCGCGGGGCTTTCATAGCCGCCGATGAAGTTCTGCGCCACCAGCGGGTCGAGTTCGTGGGCGACTCGCTCCGCGCCCTGCAGCACGCTTTCCTGGTCGGGGCCGGACAGCACCACCAGGAAGCGCACGTCGGGCGCGCCAAGGTCGGCGCGCAGCGAGGCGTCGAGGGCCTGGTCGCTGGCGGGGACCGGGCTCAGCCCGGCCAGTTCGCGGCCCCATAGCGCGCCGCGATGCGTCGCCAGTACGGTACTTGCCGCGACCACCAGCACCAGCACCAGCCAGCGCAGCCGGTGGGCGCGTTCGGTCAGCCACGCGAGGCGGCGTCCCAGCGGCGTCACATCGCGCAGATGCAGCGTGGCGGGCACCAGTTGCGGCAGCACGAAGCGCGTCACCAGCGCGGCCGTCGCGAGCCCCGCGATCGAATACAGCCCAAGCTGCGCCAGCCCCGGAAAGCCCGACAGCAGCAGCGAGGCAAAACCGCAGACCGAGGTCAGCACGCCCAGCCGCACCGTGGGCCAGAACCCGCCCAGCCAGGCGCGGTTGTCGCGCTGGCCATTGCGTGTGTATTGCGCCGACTGCACGAACAGGTAGATCGAATAGTCGACTGCCTCGCCGATCAGTGTGGTGCCGAAGCCCAGCGTCAGCCCGTGCACGGTGCCGCCGAAGCCCAGGCTGACCGCCGCGATGCCGGCCAGCGCGCCGCTCAGTACCGGCACCAGTCCCAGCACCAGCAGCGGCACCGACCTGTAGACCACCAGCAGCAGCGTGACGATGATGGCCACGCCGATGGTCGACAGGCGCTCGACGTCGTGCCGGATGGTGTCGCGCGACTGGACCGAGAAGACCCCGGGGCCGGTCATCGCGAGCTGGTAAGGGCCGTTTGCCGCGGCCTTGGCAAAGGCATCGCGGATGGCGTCGGTGGCCTGCGCCTGCGCGTCCGTATCCGAACCCGCGGCCGCGCTTTGCGCCAGCAGCACCGCGCGCTTGCCGTCGCGCGAGGTCCAGGCGCCGGCATGCAGCGGGGGGCGCTGGCCGGCGTCGAGCTGCGTCAGCATCGCCGCGACCTCGCCGGTGGGGTCGCGTGGCAGCAGTGCCTTGGTGAAGAGGCCTGCCGACGAGGCAAGCAGCTCGATTGAATCGTTGACGGCGTGCGCCAGTCCATGCTCGCTGAAACGCTCCGGCGTGACCGTGGGGCTGAGCAGGTAGCGGTGTTCGTAGACGTACTTCCGGTCGGCGTCCTGGTTCAACGGCTCGCCGTTCTGGATGGCGGTGAAGCGCGGATCGCGCCGCAACTGCGCCGCCATTGCGCGCGAAACCGCGGAGCGGCCATCGGCGTTGCCGCCTTCGATGCCGACCAGGATCAGCCGCGATACCAGCCCGTCGCGCAGCTGGCTGACCAGCAACTGCTGCTCGGCACTGGGCAGCCGCGGCAGGAAGGCGGACAGGTCGGCGGTGAAGCTGGTGCGGCTGATCACCGCCGTACATGCCAGCAGCGCGACCAGCCACAGCGCCAGCGCCAGGCGCGCGCCCGGCAGCGTGAAGCGCCGCGGGGCCGAGGGGGGCGAAGGGCGCGAGGGTGGTGTACCGGGGGCTGCGCTCATGGGCGGCCGGCGGGGCGGATCGTCATGACGGAGCGGTCGCCATCGGCCCGGCGGATCTCGACGCGGTCCAGCGCGTCCTGGCTGCCGTCGATGCGCACCTGGCTGACCACTGCAGCCATGCGCGAGTCCGCTGGCGTCAGCGTCAGCGTCCAGCGGCTGGCGCGGCCTTCGAGGTCGAGCTTGTAGTAGCGCTCGAGCGCATGGCGGTTGCCGGCGAGCGTGCCGCGAATACTTTCGATAAAGGCCGCCAGCTCGGGGTAGTTCTGCAGCGGCATGGTGTAGCGCTTGCCGTCGCGCTCCACCGTCAGCATGTCGCCGTCGAGCACCATGTTCTCGGCCTTGGGCGATACGGTGCGCTTCTCCAGGTGATCGGGCGCGGTAAAGAGCAGTTCGCCGGAAGACTGCACCGGCTTGGCCAGCATCGCCAGGTACTTGGTCTCGGTGAAACGGACCCGGCCGGACTTGCGCTGGGCCAGCGTGGACATCAGTTGGTCGACGCCGAAGGCGGGCGCGGCCTGGCGCGCGGAAGGGGCAGCAGGCGCGGACGGGGCAGCGGCGTTGCCCGGCATCGCGATGCCGAACGCGGCGCCTGCCAGCAGCCACGCCAGCAGCGCGCGGATAATGGGCTGGGCGGGCCTGCCGCGCCTGGCGGAAAAGATCGGGTCGGAGTCGAAGGCTTTCAAAACGCTCGAGAGGTCATGGCTCATGGCTCGTTGCCCGGCGGCGGCTGCTCGGAGAGCGGCGGGCCGGCGTGCCAGAAGTCATAGAAGTTGAACCAGTTGTACGGCGCCTTGCGGCTGAATTTCTCCAGCAGCCGCACATAACCGTCCAGTGCCGACTGCACCGCGGCTTCGCGCTGGCCGCGCGCGGTCTGCGAGAAGTCCGCCAGCGGCACGAAATGGACATCGTAGCGGTTGCCGCCGCGATACAGGCCGGTGATGAAGAACACCGGCCGGCGCAGCATGGCGGCCATGCGCAGCGGCCCGGTCGGGAAGCCGGTGGGCGCGCCGAGGAAGTCGCATTGCTGCACCGGATCGGTGGCGCGCTGCGACAAGGTGCGGTCGGCCAGCATGCCGATCATGTAGCCACGGTCGAGGTAGTCGCGCACGCGCAGCATGGTGTCGAAGCGGCCCAGCGCGATCACGTCCTGGCGCATGGCGGGGTTGATCGACTGCAGCACGTCATTGAGCTTGTGCGCGTTTTCCTCGTACATGGTGATGGCGACCTCCATGTCCGGATGCTGCCGGCCGAGCGCGCGCACGACCTCGAAGCTGCCCAGGTGCGCGCCCAGCAGGATCGCGCCGCGGCCGCGCGCCATGGCGGCTTCAAGCAAGCCTTCGCCATGGAGGCGGATGTCGAAGAGGTCGAAGCGGTCGTTGAGCAGGTAGATGCGATCGTGGATGGTCGAGGCAAAGGTGAACACATGCCGGTAGCCGTCGATCCAGTTGGCCTCGCGGCCCAGCGCGCGATCCAGGTAGGCGCGCGAAGCATGGCGCGCCGCCGGCGAGAACAGCGTGAAATAGGCCGCGATCCAGTGCAGCACCACGCGCCCGGCCGGGCGGCCCAGCGCCAGGGAGATCCACGTCATGACGCGCAGCAGCGGGATGTTGCTGCGCTCTTTGCGCCGGGACCAGTCGGCGGTCTCCACCGGCGCGTGCCGTTTCCACAGCCACGTCAGCATGGCGTGCCCTCCGATGCGCGAGCGCGCAGTTGCAAGGTGCCGCTGGCCACTTCGCGTCCGGCACTGCGCAGTTTGATGCACAAGCGGTCGCTGCCATCCGCGGCCGGCTCGGCGTCGTGTTCGATCTCCACGCGCTCGCCTGGGCGCACCGGGCTCAGGAACTTGATCGTCCCGGCCTGCGTGGGCACCAGCGGCCGCCCCAGCGCGGACCCGAGCGCCAGCAAGGCGTGGTCGAGCAGCACCACGCCGGGCACGATCGGATTGCCGGGGAAATGGCCGGCCATGGCGGGGTGGCCGGCGTCGATGACAAAGGCGGGCAGTGCGGACAGGGTGGACAGGGCGGGCAGGGCGGGTGCGGCATCCCGCGCGTAGGACAACTCTGCCACCAGCGCCGCAAGCGCGTCGCGCGGCAGCTTGCCGGCGGCGTTGCGCGGCAGGCGTTCGGCCAACAGCAGCGGACGCGGCAGGAAGGCGGGATCAATGCGTTCGCGCAGCGCCTGCAGGAGCGCCGCCGATGTCATGCCCGGCGCGACGACGACCGCCACCAGCCGTACCACGTGACCCTGTGCATCGCCTTCGTGGCTGTCGCCGGGCATGAAGAAGGCGCCGTCCTGCACGCCGTCGATGGCATTGAGCTGGTGGTCAAGGTAGGCCAGCGAGGTGCGCTTGCCGGCGATATTGAGCAGGTCGCCTTGGCGCCCGTGCAGCAGGAAGTGTCCGGCATCCAGCGGTTCGATGGCGTCGCCGAGCGCCACCGGTTGCTCGATATGCCCGCCCTCGGCCCATGTCAGGGTGTCTTCGCCGCCGTCCGCCGTACGTGGCTGCAGCCGGACGCCGGGCACCAGCGTCCAGATGTCTTCTTGCGCGGTGCGGCGGGTGGCAAGCTGGCCGGTCTCGGTGCTGCCGTAGATTTCACGCAACGGGCCGTGGAACAGGGCTTCCGCGGCGGCAGCCAGATCGCGGCCAAGCGGCGCGGTGGCGCATAACAGCAGGTCGGCGCCCGGCATGGTCATGTCTGCCTGCACCAGCGTGCGCAGGTGTACCGGCGAGCTGACCAGCGCGCGCGGTGCGGGCACCGCGGCCAGTGCGTCGCGTACGTCGGCCGGGTAGAACGCAGGCGCCGACGCCAGCGCGGCACCGCCCTGCAGCGCCAGCATGACGGTGGCCTCCAGGCCGAACATATGCTGCGGCGGCACCGTGCCGACCAGGGTCCATTCGCGCCCGTCGCACAGGCCCAGCCGTTGCGCCGCGGCACGCGCGCCGCGGGCCATCGCGCCCCAGGTCTTGCGATGCGGCACCGGGGTGCCGGTCGAGCCGGAGGTGAAGACGTAGGCCAGGACACGGTCGGCAGGAATCGAAGGCACCGAAGGGACCAAAGGCACATCGGGGCATACGTTCGCATCCGCGGCGGCGGCGGCGCCCTGGCGATAATCGAACACTGGCATTGCCATGGTCGGGGCCGGCTGGTCCCGCAGGCAAAACACGTCCGGCGCGAATGCACGGAGCTGGCGTACCGTCTCGGGGGTTTGCGACGACGGCAGCAGCGTGGCCTTGCCGCGCAGCAGCGCGGCGCACAGGCCGACGGTGAAGCGGTAGCGGTCGGCGCAGGCGTTGAAGACGTGGTCTCCGTCCGGCAGCGCGGCGCTCAACAGCGCCACGTCGGCCAGGAACTTGCGCACTGTGACGGGGCGGCCCTGTACCCACGCCAGGATGGCGGCAGGGTCGGTGTGCGCGATGAGCGGAATCGCTGTCATGGCGGAGGTGCGGGCGGAGGTGCGGCGCGCCTCAGCGCGGCATCCCGGTGCGGGCCGGTGCCACGGTCCGGGCCGCCCGGGCCGCCATCACGGCGCGATAGCCGTGCACCGCATCAAGCAGACCGCCGTGGCGCATGCGGGGAAAGGCGATGCGGCGGCATGCCGCTTCGGCGGCGAACATCGCGGCGATCAGCAAGGGCGTGCCGAGGTTGGCGAAGTTCGACCAGGTCGCCACCGGTGCCAGCACGAACAGCAGTGTCGAGGCGCCCGCCATGGCCGCGAAGAACAGGGTCCAGGCCTGCGTCGCGCGCCGTGCATAGCGGGCGTGCGACGGCGTCAGGTCGCCGTGCAACGCCGAGGCGATCTGCGCACACAATGGCGTGCGGCCGGCACGCAGGGTCAGGCCGAACATCAGGCCGAGGGCAATGTTGACGCCGGCGTGCTGCATCAGGTACGTCCAGCCGAAATGGTGCGACAGCGGTGTACGCCAAAGCCAGAGCGCGGCGCATGCCGCAAACAGTGCCAACAGCGCCGGCTTGCGTCCGGCCGTGCGCAGCGCCGTCAGGAAACCGATCGCCAGGAACGGAAGGACGCCAAGAAACAATGCGGCGACTTCGGCTCCCGGCCGATGGGCGGCATAATGCAGCCCGCATTCATAAGCGACGAAACCGGCGACCCCAAGCATCCATCCCCGGCCGGCCGCCACGGGTGTTGCCTCCGGCGTACCGGCCCTGGCGATCGGCTGGTCCTGGATAGACCGGGCGTGGGAGAAGGAAGATTGGCTCGAGGACATCGTTAGTCGTTATCATGTGTAGCAAACAGCGCTTCAATCGGCGGCCCAGGATTGGCGGAACCCAAAACCTTCGATTGTGCGCCAAGCTGCGAAGCGAACGCTTTATACCTTAAAAGACCCGGTACGCGGTGCCAGGATTCCCCAAAGCCCGGTTGATGTTGTTACCAAACTTCTCTCGACTGGCCCGCCATCGGGGCCTTTGGTAGCATCGGCTGGCCTCCACGGCGCGCCGGGACGATCCGGCCCGGCTGCGTGCCGCGGCGCCCTTTAGCTGCAACATGACCGAACTCGAAACCGAACTCGCCCGCCTGATCATCGACGAACTCGACATCGCAGACCTGCGACTGGAAGACGTCACGGCCGACACGCCGCTTTACGGCGAAGGCTTCGGGCTGGACTCCATCGACATCCTGGAAATTGCCTTGCTGGTGTCGCGCAAGTACGGGGTCGAACTGCGTTCGGACAATCCCGACAACAAAGCCATTTTCGCCTCCCTTGGCAGCCTCGCCGCCTACGTCGCGGCGCAGCGCGCCAGCTAAGCCCGCCACCCGGGATCCGGTGCGCGACATGCCCCAGCATGCCACGCCACGCCCGGTGCCCTCGGTGCCGACCCCGGGCGCCGACGCGGCGCAGCGTTCCCACCTCGTGCTGATCCCCAGCTACAACCCCGGCATGCGCCTGCACGACACGCTGCAGGCCGCGCGCGCAGCCTGGACGCCGGTATGGGTAGTGGTCGACGGCAGCACCGACGGCAGCGATCGCTGGTTGCAGGCGGAGGCCGAGGCCGCCTACCCGGCGCTGCGCGTGCTGACGCTGCCCACCAACCAGGGCAAGGGCGCGGCCGTGCTGCATGGCATTGAAGCCGCGGCGGCCGAGGGTTTTACCCATGTGCTGGTCATGGATGCGGACGGCCAGCATCCTGCCCACCTGATCGGCGAGTTCATGGCCATCTCGCAGCGCGAGCCCGACGCGATGGTGCTGGGCCGGCCGGTATTCGATGCCAGCGCGCCCCGCGAACGGGTCTACTGGCGGCGCATGTCTAATTTCTGGGCCGATGTCGAGACGCTATGGACCGGGATCGGCGATTCTCTCTATGGCTTCCGCGTCTACCCGATCGCGCCGCTGCGCGCGGTGATGCGCGAGACGCGCTGGATGCGGCGCTTCGATTTCGATCCCGAAGCGGCGGTCCGCCTGTGCTGGCGTGGTGTCCGCCCCATCAATGTGGCCGCACCGGTCCGCTACTTTGCACGGGGCGAAGGCGGTGTCTCGCACTTCCGCTACCTGCGTGACAACCTGCTGCTGACCGGGATGCACCTGCGGCTGCTGGCAGGTTGCGTGGTGCGGCTGCCGTTGCTGCTGTGGCGGCGCTTGCGGCTTGCCGGCAAGGCGGAGCCCCGGCACCTGCGCTGAGCACGCCGGTCATGCAAAGCAAGGAAGGCCGCGTAATGCGGCCTTCCTTGCTTTGCCGATCAGCGCCAGGCTGCCAGCTGGCTGCCATCTGTTACTTGCCCAGTTCGTGCCCGATCACGCCGCCGACCACGGCGCCGCCGATGGTACCGGCCGCGCTGCCGTCTGTCAGTTCATGGCCGGCCACACCGCCGGCAACTGCGCCCGCCGCGGTACAGCCAGCCAGCGCCATGCTTGCGCCTATCAGGAGCGCGCCTGCGAGTTTCCACATGATGGTCTCCTGCATCGTTGCCGGGCCAGCCCAGGTGGACGGGCCCATGCGTCCAGCTTAGACGCGGGCCGGCTGGCGGCCTTTCCGGCACGCGCCGAAATCGCTGTAGGAATCGGACGACGGCAAGCGACGCAGCCGCTACCTCAGGCCTCCCTGCCATGCCCCCGCAGGCGCTTGATCAGCGACGAGGTGTCGGCGCGGCCACATCCCATCTGCTGCAGGTCGGCATAGAACTGGTCGACCAGCGCCGTCACCGGCAGCGTGGCGCCGTTGCGGCGCGATTCGTCCAGGCACAGGCCCAGGTCCTTGCGCATCCAGTCCACGGCGAAGCCGAAATCGAACTCGTTGTCGATCATGGTGGGGCCGCGGTTTTCCAGCTGCCAGGATCCGGCGGCGCCCTTGCTGATGACATCCAGTACCAGCGGCATGTCCAGACCAGCGCGCTCGCCAAAGGCAATGGCTTCCGACAGGCCCTGAATCAGGCCGGCAATGCTGATCTGGTTGACCATCTTGGCCAGTTGCCCCGCGCCGGCCTCGCCGATGCGCGTGACGGCGCGGGCATAGGCAGCAATGACCGGCTCGGCGCGCGCGTAGACGTCGGCATCGCCGCCGCACATGATGGTCAGGATGCCTTTTTCCGCGCCGACTTCGCCGCCCGAGACTGGGCCGTCGACAAAGTGCAGGCCACGCTCGCCGGCCGCCGCGTAGAGCTCGCGCGCGACATTGGCGCTGGCCGTGGTGTGGTCGACGAAAATGCAGCCGCTCGGCGCGCCGAAGAAGGCGCCGTCGGGGCCGGTCAGCACCGCGCGCAGGTCGTCGTCATTGCCGACGCAGGAGCACACCACCTGTGCGTCCCGCACCGCCAGTGCCGGGGTCGCTGCCGCCTTGCCGCCGAACTGCGCGACCCAGGCCTGTGCCTTGACGGCGGTGCGGTTGTAGACCGTGACCTCGTGCCCTTTGGCGGCGAGGTGGCCGGCCATGTGGAAACCCATGACGCCCAGGCCGAGAAATGCGACACGCATGCTGCTGCTCCGTTGCTTGATCTGTTTGTGGAATCGGTGAGGGCGCGGCGCTAAGGCCGCGCCCGGCCCCAGAGTATAAGGACGAGAACAGGCGGGGCACAGATACAACAAAGCGGAATGGGGGGCGTAACAGAGTGACGAGGGCGGCAACTATACCCATGTCACTGCTTAGCGGAGGCCCTGACTACTCCGGCTTCACCCCCGCCTCCCGGATTACCGTATTCCACTTGACGACCTCCGCCTTGATTCGCGCACTCGCCTGTGCCGGCGTCGTCCACGTGGCAATCGCCCCTTGCTTGAGCAGGGTGGCCTGGACCTCAGGCTCGGCCAGGATCTTCTTCAGGTCGGCGCTGAGCCGGTCGATCACCGGCGCCGGCGTGCCGGCCGGTGCGACGATGCCGAACATCGAGCTGACTTCGAAGTCCTTCAGCCCGGCTTCGGTGGCGGTCGGCACGTCGGGCAGCGCGTTGACGCGCTCGGATGAGGCCACCGCCAGGGCGCGGATCTTGCCGCTCTTGACGTAGGCCTGGGCCGCGGGAACGGTCTCGACCATGCTCAGCACCTGCCCGCCGATCAGGTCGGTCATGGCCGGTCCGCTGCCCTTGTATGGCACGTGCAGCATCTCCACGCCGGCCATGCGCTTGAACATCTCGCCGGCCAGGTGCTGCGGAGAACCGTTGCCTGCCGAGGCGAAGGTGATGGCGCCGGGCTTGGACTTGGCCAGCGAGACCAGTTGCGGCAGGCTGCTGGCGCTGACCGAAGGATTGACCACGAACACCAGCGGCACGGTGCCGACGACTGCTACCGGCGCGAAGCTTTTCTCCAGGTCGTAAGGAACGCGGCTCTTGTACAGCGCGGCGTTGATGGCGTGGCTGGTGAGCGCGCCCATCAGCAGGGTATAGCCATCGGCGGGCGACTTGGCGACCAGTTCGGCGCCAATATTGCCCGCGGCGCCGGCGCGGTTGTCGACCACGACCTGCTGGCCGAGCGTGGTGGACAGGCGCTGGGCCAGCGTGCGGCCGATCACGTCGGTGGCACCGCCGGGCGGGTAGGGCACGACCAGCCGGATCGGCTTGGCGGGGTAGGCTTCCGCCGCGATGCCCATCACCGGGGCGACCAGCGTGCCGGCAACTGCAAGCGCAGCGACCAGGATGGAGCGGCGAGCGGTGCGGCGAGGGACGTGGCGCGGCGCGGCGATGGCGCGAGAGGCCGTGAGCGAAATGCCAGGCATGTGGGTCTCCTGTGCCGGGGAATCGTTGGAATGGGAATGGATTGGCGGGCGGCGCGTGGCCGCCATGAACGCCCGGCTCGTTTTCGGGGCCAAGTGTAGGCTGCACCTCTTGATTGATGAAGCCGTATTTTTCTATCGACTGATCTCAAAATCAAATTAATGAATCCAGTGCGATGCCGGGCTTGCACCACGCCTGCATTGGCCGCTAAGCTTCAGTCCGTCGATTATCAATAATTTTATTGGAGATAGCCCCATGTCCGCCAACGACCCCAGCAAGCCCGACGCCGCCCAGCCGCAAGGTCTGGCCAAGGGCCTGACCAACTACGGCGACACCGGCTTCTCGCTCTTCCTGCGCAAGGCCTTTATCAAGGGTGCGGGCTATACCGACGACGCGCTGTCGCGCCCGGTGATCGGCATCGTCAACACCGGCAGCAGCTACAACCCTTGCCATGGCAACGCGCCGCAGCTGATCGACGCGGTGAGGCGCGGCGTGATGCTCGCTGGCGGGCTGCCTGTGGATTTCCCGACCATCTCGGTGCATGAGAGCTTTTCGGCGCCGACCAGCATGTACCTGCGCAACCTGATGTCGATGGACACCGAGGAAATGATCCGCGCGCAGCCCATGGACGCGGTCGTGCTGATCGGCGGCTGCGACAAGACTGTGCCTGCGCAGCTGATGGGCGCGGCCTCGGCCGGGGTGCCGGCGATCCAGCTGGTCACCGGCTCGATGCTCACCGGCGCCCATCGCGGCGAGCGCGTGGGCGCCTGCACGGACTGCCGCCGCTACTGGGGCCGCTATCGTGCGGAAGAGATCGATGCCACCGAGATCGGCGACGTCAACAACCAGCTGGTGGCCAGCGTCGGCACCTGCTCGGTGATGGGCACGGCCAGCACCATGGCGTGCGTGACCGAGGCACTCGGGATGATGGTGGCCGGCGGTGCGTCGGCGCCCGCGGTGACGGCCGACCGCATCCGCGTGGCGGAGCGTACCGGCACCACGGCCGTGGCGATGGCCAAGGCGCGCCTGACGCCGGACCGCATCCTGACCGGCAAGGCTTTCGAAAACGCCCTGCGCGTGCTGCTGGCGATCGGCGGCTCGACAAACGGCATCGTCCACCTGACTGCCATCGCCGGTCGCCTCGGCATCGATATCGACCTGGCGGGCCTGGACAGGATGAGCCGAGAGACGCCGGTGCTGGTCGATCTCAAGCCCTCGGGCCAGCACTACATGGAGGACTTCCACAAGGCCGGCGGCATGGCCACGCTGCTGCGCGAACTGCGTCCGCTGCTGCACCTGGACACGCTGACCGTGTCCGGCCGCACGCTCGGCGAAGAGCTTGACGCCGCCCCGCCCCCGTTCACGCAGGATGTGATCCGCAGCGCTGTCGACCCGATCTATCCGGCCGGCGGCCTGGCCGTGCTGCGCGGCAACCTGGCGCCTGGTGGCGCCATCATCAAGCAGTCCGCCGCCGATCCGGTGCTGATGGAGCACGAGGGCCGTGCCGTGGTGTTCGAGAACGCCGAGGACATGGCGCTGCGCATCGACGATGAAACGCTCGACGTCAAGGCCGACGATATCCTGGTGCTCAAGCGCATCGGGCCCACCGGCGCGCCCGGCATGCCGGAAGCCGGCTACATGCCGATCCCGCGCAAGCTGGCGCGCGCCGGGGTCAAGGACATGGTGCGCATATCGGACGGCCGCATGAGCGGCACCGCGGCCGGCACCATCGTGCTGCACGTGACGCCTGAAGCGGCCATCGGCGGGCCGCTGGCGCTGGTGCAGAGTGGCGACCGCATCCGCCTGTCGGTGCGCGAGCGCGACCTCACGCTGCTGGTCGATGACGCCGAACTGGCGCGCCGCGCCGCGGCGCAGCCGGTGGAGCGCCCGCACGCCGCGCGCGGCTACCGCAAGCTGTTCCTGGAGACCGTGACGCAGGCCGACCAGGGCGTCGACTTCGACTTCCTGCGTGCGACGCAGACGGTCGATACCGTGCCGCACCAGCGCTGAGCCATGCACGACGTCACCCCGCAGGCCGAAGCCGGCGCCCTGCAGCAGGCGGTCGATACGCTGGAGGAAGACATTGTCTTCGGCCGCTTGCATCCGCGCGAACGGTTGATCGAGGACGACCTGATGGTGCGCTTCGCCCTCAAGCGGCATGTGGTGCGGCAGGTGCTGGCGGGGCTGGAGGCGATTGGCGTGGTAGAGCGCAAGCGCAACGTCGGCGCGGTGGTGCGCGCGTTCTCCGCGCGCGAGGTGCTGGAACTGTACGCACTGCGCGAAGTGCTGGAATGCCATGCGGCTGCGCAGATCGACCTGCCGGTGCCGCCCGCGCGGCTGGCGCCGCTGGTCGCCGTGCAGAGGCAGCACGACGCCGCCGTGACCGCCGGCGATGCGCGCGCGGTGTTCCGCATCAACCAGGGCTTCCACCGCGAGCTGTTCGCGCTGACCGGCAATGCCGTGCTGCAGCAGGCTATCGGCGACTATGCGCGCCGCACCCACCCGATACGCTTCGGCACGCTGGCGGCGGCGGCCTATCGCGAGCGCGCGCGGCAGGAGCACTGGGCCATGATCGAGGCGTTGCAGCAGGGCGACCGCGAGGTGCTGGTCGACCTGTGCCGGCGCCACTTGCTGCCGTCGCGCGATGCCTATCTCGCCGCGGAGCAGGCGCGGGGCGCTGCTTGAGCGGATCCCTGAGCGGATCCCTGAGCGCATCCATTGATTGGATCCCTGAGCGGACCCGGACGGCGTCGCCGCCACCGCGGCGTGGCAGCGGCATCACAGCGAAGTCAGAACCCGCCTACGCCGCCGTCCGCCATCGTCCTATCCCTTGCGCGCGCGGCGCTGCCTACATTGGAAGCAGCGTCACCACCAGCGTCACCACCGCAAGGAGCCGATTCATGTCATTCGCGCTATACATCATTGGCTTGCTGGTCCTGGTTGGCGGCATCGCCTGGGCGATGTCAACGGCCGGCCTCGCGACCGTTTATATCGGCATTGCCTGCCTGATCGTGCTCGGCGTCGGCATCATGATGGCCGTCTCCCGCACCCGTACCAAAGACCCTTCCTGAGGCTTGCGGGCCTGGCTGCGCGCCGGGCCTTTCCCGGAGCCCCCGGAGCCCCTGACGCCCCTGCTGCACGCCGCGCAGCGGTGGCCGCAACAGGTTGGCAAGCCATGCCTGCTGTATCACCTGGGCGATCTGGTTGAACGCCTGCTTGGAAATCACTGCCTCCTCGCGCATCGTTTCCAGGGACAGCCTGCCCTTGCGCAGCGCAAACAGCATCAGCAGGCGCCGTTCCAGCGCCTCGGTGTAGTCGCCAAATTTCTCCCGCATCTCGGCCAACCCTTCGCCGGCGGCCTGGAAGCGGTCCTCCAGCACGCCGTCGAGCACCGTCGCCATGCGCGCGCCGAACACCGGCGTCAGCATCGAGCGGTTGTATCGCCGCAGCCGGTCCAGCACGGTCTGGCGGCAGATCAGCAGTTCGAAGCGACGTGATAGTCGAGGATATGGCGTGCCGCGCGGTTGTAGCCGATGCGCCCCTGCTCGCGCGCGGCATCGATCATCTGCGAGGTATTGCGCATCATCGCGTCAAGGTTGGCGACCGAGATCACGCCGTCGCCATACTCCGGGATCAGCTCGCGCTCGCGCGTGGCCAGCGTGACCAGGCCGATAGTCAGGCGGGTCGGACAGCAAACGCCCGGCCAGCACGCCGCACAGCACGCCGCCGACGAAGGACCACGCCAGTTCGCGCAGCCCCGCGCCCAGCGTCGCCTGCGCGCCGTGGCCGGTCAGCATTGCCACCAGCACGCCGACGATGGCGATGGCGGCGGCGTCGTTCAGCAGGCTCTCGCCTTCCACCAGCCGGATCAGCCGCGCGGGCGCGCCCACGTCGCGGAAGATCGCGATCACCGCGGCCGGGTCGGTGGTGGCGACCACCGCGCCCAGCAGCAGGCACACCGCCAGCGGCATGCCGCTGGCCGCGGCGGTGGCTACGCCGATCATCACAGTGGCCACCACCACCGCCACCACCGCCAGTAGGAGGATCGGCGCCGCATCGGGCAGCATGCTGCGCACGTCGGCGGTCAGCGCCGCGTGGAACAGCAGCGGCGGCAGGAAGATCCCCAGTTAGGCCTCGGGCGGCAGCGCGGGGTCGATCAGCGGATGCAGGAAGTGCTGCGCGAAGTCGGGGTGGGAGGCGTCGATGGCAACATAGCCGGCGCCGATGGCAATGCCGATCGCCGACAGCAGCGTGGATTCGGGCAGCACCAGCCGCGCGGCCGCGACCTGCACCACCGCGACGATGGCCAGCAGCGCGCCGGCCAGGATCAGGATATCGACGATGATGCTCATGCGCTGGCCTCCGTGGCACCGGCCCCCGCCGCGGCGGGATGCGCCAGTTGCGCGCGCACCGCCGCGGCAAGTTCGGCGGCGGCGGGGGACAGTGTGCGGTTGCGCGAGGTCACCAGCCCGATCGAGCGCTCGGTCACGGGCGCGGTCAGCAGCCGCTCGACGACGCCGGGCTGGCGCACGGTGCCAGCTGCGATCTCGGGCAGCGCCGCCACGCCGAAGCCGCATTCGACCATGGCCGCGATGGTGGCCAGGTGCTCGGCCTCGAACACCGGCTGGAAGCGGATCTTGTTCTGCAGGAAGGCCCATTCGGCGTACTGGCGCACGCTGCTGGGATGCGTCATCGATACATGCGGCGCGGCGGCAGTATCGGCCCAGCGCAACGGGCCGCTGCTGCGCGCCATCGGGTGCGCCGACGGGATCAGCAGCACGAAGCGGTCGGACAGCAACGGCTCGTAGTGCAGGTCGGCCTGCTGCGGATCGGCTGCGGTCAGCGCAAAGTCCACCTCGCCGGCGCGCACCAGGTCAAAGGCGGGGCCGGACAGCGTGTCGATGACCTTCAGCGCCACTTCCGGGCGTGCCCGGTGGTAAGCCATCAGCACGCGCGGCAGCATGCGGGCCGCCAGCGAAGGCAGCGCCGCCACGGCCACCTGGCCGCGCTCGGCGCTGGCAATGCCGGTCACGGCATCGATGGCGCCGCGGAAGGCGGCCTGCAACAGCGCGGCCTGCTGCATGAAGACCTGGCCGGCGGCGGTCAGGCGCACGGTGCGGGTGGTGCGGTCGAACAGCCGCACGCCAAGCGATTCCTCAATGCGTTGGATCTGCGTGGACAGGGCGGACTGCGACAGGTGCAGCTGGCTGGCGGCCTGGCGGTAGTTGAGTGTGCGGCCGAGTACCAGCGTGGTCTCGATGTCCCGCATCGACAGGTTGAGTTTCATGGTCAGGCAGTGGCGGGCGCGGGGTGCGCCGCGGAGAACATGAGAGGTACGACAGGGCGGATCGTGCGATTGATCTGATTTATGGATCATTTTATCCATAGAATCGACTTCATCAATCAAAGCGAGTTCTCTACACTGCCGGGATTCCGTTGTCCGGCGCGCCACTGTGGCCGCCGGGCAGCCCGCCAATCCTTCAGGATTTCCCCGGAGTACCTATGCCGAACCCGACCGAACCGGTCACTGCCAGCCTGCTGGGCCGTCCCGGCGCCGCCCATGCGGTGATAGTGGGCGGCGGCACCATGGGCGCCGACGTTGCCGTGGTGCTGACCCGCGCCCTGTGCCGCACCACCGTGATCGAGCCCGATGCTACGCGCGGCGCCGCGCTGCCCGAGCGGGTGCGCGACAACCTGGCCGCCATCGGCCGCGCCGAAGGAGGCGCCGCATGCCTGTCCGTGGCCGCCACGCTGGACCAGGTTGACTGGGAGACCGTCGACCTCGTGATCGAGTGCATCCCCGAGCGCCTGGAACTCAAGCAGCAACTGTTCGCCCAACTGGTCCGGCGCGCGCGGCCGGACACGGTGCTCGCCAGCAACAGCTCCAGCTTCCCGATCAGCGCGATCGGCGCCGGGCTGGATACGCGCGAGCGCATGCTGGGCCTGCATTTCTTCATGCCGGCGCACCTGGTGCCGCTGGTCGAAGTGGTGATGGGCGAGGACAGCGACGAAGGCGGCGCCGACGCGCTGGTCGCGTTCATGCGCCGCTGCGCGATGGTGCCGGTGAAAGTGCGCAAGGACTTGCCGGGCTTCCTCGCCAACCGGCTGCAGCACGCGCTGTCGCGCGAGGCCTTCAGCCTGATCGACCGCGGCATTGCCTCGCCCGAGGACGTGGATGCGGCGGTGCGCTTCGGCTTCGGCTTCCGCTTCCTGGCCGCGGGCCCGGTGCTGCAGCGCGACCATGCCGGCATCGACGTGCATGCCGCCGCCGGTGCCACCATGTACCCGAGCTTCTGCAACGACGACCATCCCGCGCGCTGCCTGGCCGAGCGCGCCGCCGACGGCCGCCATGGCATGAAGCGCGGCGAGGGCTTCTATATGTGGAGCCCCGAAGCCATTGCCGCCGAGCGCGCGCGCTACGACCGCCTGCTGCGCGCCGGCCTCGATCTGATCGCCCCTGAATTGCCCGAGATCCAGCCATGACCCAAGCCAATCCGTCCGCCTCGACACCATCCGCCGCCACCCGCGCAGCGCTGGCCGATTCGCCGCTGATCGTCACGGTGGCCCCCAACGGTGCCTACAAGCAGGCTGCCGACCATCCCGCGGTGCCGCTGACCGCCGCGTCGCTGGCACAGGAAGCGCGCGCCTGCCTCGATGCCGGCGCCGCCATGATGCATATGCACGTGCGCGACGCGCAGGGCCGCCATTCGCTCGACGTGCAGGCCTACCGCGACGCGCTCGCCGCCGTAAAGCAGGCGGTTGGAGACGCGCTGCTGGTGCAGGTGACCAGCGAAGCCGCCGGCGTGTACAAGGCTCCCGCGCAGATGGCGATGGTGCGCGAGCTGCGGCCCGAAGCCGTGTCAGTGGGCCTGCGCGAGGTGGCGGTGCCAGAGATCCCGGAAGGCGAGCTGGCCGCGTTCTTTGCCTGGCTGGCGCGCGAACGCGTGATGACGCAGGTGATCCTGTACGACGCGGCCGACGTGCGCCGCTGGTATGCGCTGCGTGCACGCGGGCTGGTGCCGGCGGGCGCGTGGTCGCTGCTGTATGTGCTGGGGCGGTATTCGGCGGGGCAGGTTTCGTCGCCACACGACCTGCTGCCGTTCCTGCAGGTGGCCGCGGAAAGCGACGATGCGCTGCCGTGGGCGATCTGCGCCTTTGGCCGCGAAGAGAATGCCTGCGTGACCGCGGCCGCCGCGTTCGGCGGGCATGTGCGGGTGGGTTTCGAGAACAACCTGCTGCTGCGCGACGGCAGCCGCGCGCCCGGCAACGCCGCCCTGGTGGCGCAGGCCGTGCAGGGCGGGCTCACGCTGGGCCGGCCGATCGCCGACGCCGAGGATGCGCGCCGGATCTACGGCGCGGTGCGCTGATGCGGTCTCGCGTGCGCGGCGTGGCGGCCGAGCGGCGGGTGATGGGTGGCGGAGATCAGGCGCCGTCGCTGAAGCCGTCGCGCGGGCCGTTCGGGTTGTGCGCGCCGTCGGTGAACGTGCTGCGCGGGCCGGTGGCGGTGTGGGCGCCATCGGTAAAGCTGCTGCGGGTGCCGGTGGCGGCATGCGCGCCGTCGGTGAACGAGCTGCGCGTGCCGGTGACGCTGTGCGCGCCGTCGCTGAACGGATCGACGCTGCGCGGTGCAGCTTGCGCGGTGCCGATCACGGTCGCAACCAGTGCGGTGGCGACAAAGACTTGCCTGAGTGCTTGCATGGATGCTTCTCCGTAAGATTGCCAGCCCGGGACGGGTGGCGTTAGAGAGAAGTCTAGGCACTCGCCATCCACGCCAGCATGACGCCCACATGACATTGCCGTCATGCAGCATTGGCTTGCGCGGCAAGCGCACGGCGAATGCAAGGAATTGCGCTGCAACGTCGCGCGCAAATGTCGGCAGCGCCGGCAAAGGCTGTAGAATCATGGCTATCCGACCGGCTTGCGGTTCCATCGCCGGTCTTCATTGCCCGCGGGAATGCAGCGGGCCTCTCACGAAAGTCATGTCCGAGTCTGATTCAGCCAAACTCGCTGCGGTGGCGTGGATCCACGAGCAAATGGACCGTCACGCGCTGACGCTTGACGACCTGGTCGCCGCGGGGTGCTTTGACAAGGTCCCGGCGCCTGCTGTGGAATCCTCACGCAAGCCCGCGCCCGAGGCCGGCCCAGGTGTTGTCAGCGCCAAAGCCAATGGTGCACCGCGTCCGCTCTACCGCAATGCCATGGGGCAAAGCTGGGATGGCGAGGGTGAATACCCCGACTGGCTGCAGCGTGCGGTCAATGCGGGACAATCGATCGAGTTTTTCCGCGTCGAATAGCCGAACATAGCTGCACATAAGCCGCACGCGCAGCGGCAGCGGCTGTGTGGCAGTCAACGGGTAGCAGTCAGGAACGCCGCCAGGGGCGGCAATGGCGCTTCAGCAGCGCGTGGCGAAATGCAGCAGGTCGTTGAATACCGCCGGGGTCGCCATCGGCGCCACATGCGCCCAGTGGGCCATCACCTCGGGCGGCAATTCCGGCAGTTCGCCCGCCGCGGCGGCAGGCTGCACCGGCAGCGTTGCGGTGTCGTCGTCCGACGGCTGCGGCGAGCCGGCGTCCTGCAATTGCAGCGGCACGCCTTGTCCGCCGGGTTCCGCCATGACTTGCACGGCGGCGCTGCGGCAGCTGCCTTCGCCGCCGCCCAGTGCGGCTTCGGCTTCCATCTTGGCCGCTGCATGCCGCTCCGGCAGCGACAGCCCCGCGGCCTGCACCGCGCTGCATACGGTCGCCACGGCCCCGGCGCTGCCGGACACGGGCAGCGCGATCAGGGCAAGCGACAGCAGCAGGGAATTCGACAGGCGCGGCAGGCGTTTCATCAGGCGGGCAGAGACTAAGCGGACAGGAAAGCTGGAAAGCTAGGAAAGAAGCGCGCGGCGCGCGGGGGAACCATCGGCCAGGCCGGCGGCCACCGCGCATTTTACTGGCATTTACCCGCAAAAAGCCGGTGTTTGCAATGACATTTCTGAAATCTTTGCCCATTTGCGGCCATCCTCGGCTAGCGTTACGCCATGGCGGCACTGGCGCCGCCGGAAAGTGACTGACACATGCGTATCCTGATTGTCGAGGACGAACCCAAGGCGGGCGATTACCTGCTCAAGGGCCTCACCGAATCCGGCTTTGTGGTGGACCTGGCGCGCGACGGCGTCGACGGCCTGGCCCACGCGCGCGAGCACCCCTACGACCTGATCGTGCTGGACGTGATGCTGCCGAACCTGGACGGCTGGCAGGTGCTGCGCGAGCTGCGCCGCGAGCGCGACACGCCGGTGCTGTTCCTGACCGCACGCGACGAGCTGTCCGACCGCCTCAAAGGCCTGGAACTTGGCGCCGACGATTACATGGTCAAGCCGTTCGCCTTCGCGGAGCTGGTGCTGCGCATCCGCACCATCCTGCGTCGCGGGCCGCTGCGCGAGAGCGAGTTCATTGAAGTGGCCGACCTGCAGATCGATGCCATCCGCCGCCGCGTGGTGCGTGCCGGCCAGAAGATCGACCTGACTTCCAAGGAGTTCGCACTGCTGTACCTGCTGGCGCGCCGCCGTGGCGAGGTGCTGTCGCGCTCGCTGATCGCGTCCCAGGTGTGGGACGTCAACTTCGACAGCAATACCAACGTGGTCGACGTATCGATCCGGCGCCTGCGCGCCAAGGTCGACGACCCGTTTCCGCGCAAGCTGATCCATACCCGGCGCGGCATGGGCTATGTGCTGGATGATGGCGAAGACAGCGATGGCTTCGGGCCCGCCGCGGCATGATGCGGCTGCCGTCGTCCCTTATCACGCGGCTGGCGCTGGCGTACGGGCTGGCCACGGCCGCGATCCTGGTCAGCGTGGCCGCTTACCTGTCCAGCGCGCTGTCGGCGCAACTGGAGGGCCGCGATGAGAGCGAGCTGGTCGGCGAAGTGCTGCTGGTGCGCCACCTGCTGCGCGAAGTGCGCAGCGAGGCGGAGATCCGCGCCGATACGCACCGGTTTGCCGATATCGCCATGGGCCATGAAGGGCTGATCCTGGTGGTGCGCACGCGCCAGGGCGAGCCGCTGGTCACGCTCAATCCGCGCAACGAGGCCGTGCCGCCGCTGCGCGTGCTGCCGGCCAACACGCAGCCTGAGAAGGACATGCTGCAGACCTGGTATCCGCGCAACGGCGTGCCCTCGCGCGGCATTGCCGCGCTGGGCCAGCTCGGCGATTCCGACAGGGCAGTCGAGATCGTGGTGCTGCGCGATGCCGGCTACCGCGTGGCACTCATCCGCGAATACCGCTACCGGCTGCTGTGGGCGACGCTGTGCGGCGCGGCCGTGGCGGCCGGGCTTGGTTTCGTGCTGGCGCGGCGCGGGCTGCGGCCGCTGCGGCGCATGGCAACCGATGCGGCCGCGGTGACCACCAGCCGGCTCGCCACGCGGCTCGATGTGGGCAGCGCGCCCGCCGAGCTGCGCGAGCTGGCGGCCGCGCTCAACGACATGCTGGCGCGGCTGCAGGACAGCTTCTCGCGGCTGTCCGAGTTCTCGGCCGACCTGGCGCACGATTTCCGCACCCCGATCAGCAACCTGATCGGCCAGACCCAGGTGACGCTGGCGCAAAGCCGCGGCGTGGCGGAATACGAGGCGCTGCTCGAATCGAACCTGGAAGAGTACGAGCGGCTGGCGCGCATGATCGAGAACATGCTGTTCCTCGCGCGCGCCGACCATGCGCAGGTGGCGCTCGGCGTGCGCATGCTGGATGCGCGTGAAGAGCTCGACAAGATGGCCGAGTATTTCGAGGCGGTCGCGGCCGACCGCGACGTCACGCTGGCGGTTGGCGGACACGCGCTGGTGCAGGCCGACCAGACGCTGCTGCGGCGCGCGGTCACCAACCTGCTCGACAACGCGCTGCGCCATGCGCCCGCCGGCACCACGGTGCGGCTGGATGCCACGCGCGTTCCCGCGCCGGGTGGGGCGGCCAACACCTGCATCCGCGTCAGCAATGCGGGACTGGCAATCCCGCCGGATACCCTGCCGCATATCTTCGGCCGCTTCTACCGCGCAGACCCGTCGCGCCGCAATTCCGCCACCTCCACCGGCCTCGGGCTGGCAATCGTCGACACCATCATGCGGTTGCATGGCGGCGGCGTGACCGTGCGCAGCGTCGACGGCGAAACGGTGTTCTCGTTGCAGTTCCCGGCTGAAACCTCGGCCGCAGCGGCGCAGGCTCCTGCCATGGTGGCCTGAATGGGCCAGCAGTGGGTCAACTGCGGCCCACTGCGGACCCGCTGCGCTTGCATGGGCCCGGCACGCGCGCATAATGGCGCGCGTGCCGGCAGCGGCAACTCCGGCCGGCGCATCCGTACGCAACCAGGATCACAACCCACAAGGAGAGTGACATGCAGGTGCAACCCTATCTGGATTTTGGCGGCCGCTTCGACGAAGCCGTGGCGTTCTACGGCAAGGTGCTGGGCGCGCAGGTGACATTTGCGACGCGCTACAAGGAGGCGCCGCCGGACCAGGGCATGCAGATCCCGGAAGACTGGAAGGACAAGGTGATGCACGCCAATATCCAGTTCGGCGAGACCCAGTTGATGGCGTCCGATGGCCGCCCCGGCGAGCGTCCGGCCTTCAGCGGCTTCAGTCTTTCGGTCGGCGCGGTCAGCAAGGACGAAGGCGAGCGCATCTTCAACGGCCTGGCCGAAGGCGGGCAGGTGGTGATGCCGTACCAGAAAACGTTCTGGGCCGAAGGCTTCGGCATGCTGGTTGACCGCTTTGGCATGTCGTGGATGGTCAACTGCGAGCACTGAGGGCCCGCTTGACTCTGTAGCCGCTACAGGGTCTTCAATGTCATCAGGTCAAACCACGTGAATAACAAGAGATGGCTCGCACGTCACCTGAAGACGCACTGCCCCGGGATCATGCTGGCCCGGGGCACGATCACTCCGCACACCGCCATGTGCATGGCCACGAACACGATCATGAACACGATCACGACGGCGATCATGGCCATGCTCACGGACATTCGCACGCAGCCCCGGCCGCCACGGCGCACGCCTGCTGCGGCGGCGGCTGCGCCTCGACGATCCCCCTGACACCCGCCGCCGCCGCGCCGGTCGAGGTGCCGGCGGGCGCCCGCGCCGCCGCCTATCGCATCGACGCGATGGACTGCCCGACCGAGGAAACGCTGATCCGCAACAAGCTGGGCAATATGGCCGGCGTGGCGGCACTAGAGTTCAACCTGATCCAGCGGGTGCTGACGGTCCACCACACGCTGCCGTCGCCGGAGCCGGTGGCCGCGGCCATCCGCAGCCTCGGCATGCAGGCGGTGCCGCTGGATGCCGAAGCCGCGCGGGAGGTGCTGCCCGAGGCCGCCGCACGCAAGCCGTGGTGGCCGCTGGCGCTGGCTGGCGTGGTCGCGGTCGGCGCGGAAGTGACCGAGTGGCTGGCGCTCGGCCTGCCGTGGCTGCCGGCCGTGCTGGCGCTGGCGGCGGTGGCGCTGGGCGGCCTGACCACTTACCGCAAGGGCTGGATCGCGCTGCGCAACGGCAACCTCAATATCAATGCGTTGATGAGCATCGCCGTCACCGGCGCGCTGCTGCTGCGCCACTGGCCCGAAGCGGCGATGGTGATGGTGCTGTTCGCGCTGGCCGAGCGCATCGAGGCCGCCTCGCTGGACCGCGCGCGCAATGCAATCCGCGGGCTGATGGCGATGGCCCCGGAGCAGGCGACGGTGCGCCGCGAGGACGGCAGCTGGGAAACGGTGTCCGCGGCCGGCGTTGCCGTCGGCGCGCTGGTGCGGCTGCGCCCCGGCGAGCGCGTGGCGCTGGACGGCAAGGTCGTGCGCGGCCAGTCGGCGCTGGACCAGGCGCCCATCACCGGCGAAAGCGTGCCGGTCGACAAGGCCGAGGGCGATCCGCTCTTCGCCGGCTCGATCAACCAGTCGGGCGAGCTGGAATACACCGTGACCGCGCCCGCCAGCGACTCGACGCTGGCGCGTATCATCCACGCGGTGGAAGCCGCGCAGGGCAGCCGCGCGCCGACGCAGCGCTTCGTCGACCAGTTCTCGCGCATCTACACCCCGACCGTGTTCGCGATTGCCGTGGCGGTGGCGGTGGTGCCCCCGCTGCTTGCGGGCGGCGGCTGGGTCGACTGGATCTACAAGGCGCTGGTGCTGCTGGTGATCGCCTGCCCGTGCGCGCTGGTGATCTCCACGCCGGTGACCATCGTCAGCGGCTTGGCCGCGGCCGCGCGCCGGGGCATCCTGGTCAAGGGCGGGGTCTACCTGGAACAGGGCCGGCATCTGGCCTGGGTGGCGCTGGACAAGACCGGCACGATCACGCACGGCAAGCCGATGCAGACCGACCATGCGCTGCTGGCCGACGCGCCGCCGCAGGCGCGCGCTATCGCGGCCAGTCTGGCCGCGCGCTCGGACCACCCGGTGTCGCGCGCGGTGGCTGCAGCGGCGGCGGGCGAGGGCATTGCGACGCTGCCGGTCGACGATTTCGAGGCGCTCGCCGGACGCGGCACCCGCGCAAAGGTGCAGGGCGTTGAATACCAACTGGGCAACCACCGGCTGGTGCATGACCTGGGCGCCTGCTCGCCGGCGCTGGAGGCGCGGCTGGAAGCGATCGAGCGCGAAGGCAAGACCGTGGTGCTGCTGGCGCGCGTCGACGGCAACGGCGCGGCCACCGCGCTGGCGCTCTTTGCGGTGGCCGACACGGTACGCCAGACCAGCCGGCAGGCGATTGCCGAACTGCATGCGCTGGGCGTGAAGACGCTGATGCTGTCGGGCGACAACCCGCATACCGCGCAGGCCATTGCAGCCGAGGTCGGCATCGACGAGGCGCGCGGCAACCAGTTGCCGCAGGACAAGGCGGACGGCATCGCCGCGCTCACCGACGCCGCGCATGCGCGCGGCGGCCGCATCGGTATGGTCGGCGACGGCATCAACGATGCGCCGGCGCTGGCGCGCGCCGATATCGGCTTTGCCATGGGCGCGGCCGGCACCGACACCGCCATCGAGACCGCCGACGTGGCGCTGATGGACGACGACCTGCGCAAGATCCCGGAGTTCGTCCGCCTGTCGCGCCGCACCTCGCGCATCCTGGTGCAGAACATCACGCTGGCGCTGGGCATCAAGGCGGTGTTCCTGGCGCTGACGGTGATGGGGATGGGGACGATGTGGATGGCGGTGTTCGCCGATATGGGCGCGAGCTTGCTGGTGGTGTTCAATGGGCTGCGGGTGGGATCGCAGCGCGGAGCTTAACCACTGCTGACGGTCTGCACCCCTCTCCCGCAGGCGGGAGAGGGGCCGGGGGAGAGGGCCGGCGCATGGCAAGCACGACAAGCTTGCACTTCGTGGATGCTCTTGCCCTCTCCCCCACCCCTCTCCCGCGAGCGGGAGAGGGGTGCCTGGTTCCGACGGTGTTAGCTGGGGCTCAGCGCGATACCACTTCGGGCTGCACAATCAACTCCCCGCTCCGCCCCGGAATCTCCCCCCACGTGACCGGCAACTCCGGCAACCCGCTTCGATCCAGCCCGCGATACCACACCGCCATCGACACCAGCTCGTGCCCCTGCGCGCGCCATCCCGCCAGCAGCCGCTCGAACACCGGCGCCAGCTTGCCGCCTTCCAGCTCGGTATGCAGCGTAAAGACGTGATCGCCCGGGCCTTCGGTCAGCTTCAGCAGCGCGGTGTGGACGGTGTCTTCAGTCAGCCCGTCGGTGCCGATCAACTCGTCCAGCGTCGGCAGCGTGGTCGGCATCTGCACGTGCCGGCACGGCACGCCGTCGATGGTGGGGATATAAGGCGCCGTGCCGCGGCCATCCGACGCGTAAGCCATGCCCCAGTCGTCGATCTGGCGGAACGCGTCCTCATTCATCTGCCAGCCGGCTGCGCCATGCGTCGCCGGCGGTTCGCCGAAGATCTCGGTGTAGCGCGCAAACGCCTGCTGCATCTGGCGCCGGGTCCATGCCGCATCGCGCTCGCGCACGTTGTCCTGCCAGTAGACGTGGTCCCAGGTGTGGATGCCGCACTCGTGGCCGGCGCTGCGCGCCGCGCGCATTTCCGCCGCGCCCTTGCGCCCGATGTCCGGGCCCGGCAGCAGCACGCCGTACATCAGCGTGCGCAAGCCGTAGTTGGATACCACCGAGGTGCGCGACACCTTCTTCAGGAAGCCCGGCCGGAAGACGCGCCGCAGCGCCCAGCCGGTATGGTCGGGCCCGAGGCTGAACAGGAACGTGGCCTGTGCCTGCGCGGCGTCCAGCATCGACAGCAGCTTCGGCACGCCTTCGCGCGTGCCGCGCAGCGTGTCGACGTCGACCTTCAGGGCAATGCGTGCCATCTGCGGTGCGCGCTCAGTTGGCCGAGTCGACCAGCGTGCGGGCTTCGACCACCTTGCCGCGATACGCCTCGAAGATGCGGCGCAGCGACTGCTCCATCGTGACCTCGGGCTTCCAGCCCAGCTCTTCGATGGTGTTGTCGATCTTCGGCACGCGGTGCAGTACGTCCTGGTAGCCCTTGCCATAGAAGTCGCCCGACGAGGTTTCGATGATCCGCGTCTTGCGCGCTTCGTCGGCGTACTCGGGATAGTCTCCCGCCATCTTCAGCATCATCTCGGCCAGCTCGCGCACCGAGTGGATATTGGCCGGGTTGCCGATGTTGAAGATCTTGCCGCTGGCGATGCCGTCGGGGTTCTCGATGATGCGCATCAGCGCGCTGATGCCGTCGGAGATATCGGCAAACGCACGCTGCTG